>CALFEQ010000193.1 GCA_937949945.1 uncultured Myxococcales bacterium | reverse complement strand
TCCGACCGGCCGCCCCCGTTCCTCGTTCCGACGTTACGGTCTTCCGACGTTACGGGTTTTCCCTACGTTGTCCTCCTCGCGACTCTCAGAGGATGAAGGTCCGGCGGCCCTCGACGATGACGCGGCGTTCGAGGTGGGCGCGGACGGCGCGGGCTAGGACGACGCGCTCGATGTCGCGGCCGACGCGGATGAGCTCGTCGGGGCCCATGGCGTGGGTGACGCGTTGGACGTCTTGCTCGATGATCGGGCCCTCGTCGAGGTCCTTCGTCGCGTAGTGGGCGGTGGCGCCGATGAGCTTCACGCCGCGGGCGTGGGCCTGGTGGTAGGGCTTCGCGCCTTGGAAGGCGGGGAGGAAGCCGTGGTGGATGTTGATGACCGGCGGGGCTTTCGAGAGGAATTCCTCGCTGAGGATCTGCATGTAGCGCGCGAGGACGATGAGATCGACGTCGTGACGCTTGATGAGGTCGAGGACGCGCGCTTCCTGTTCGGGCTTCGTTTCTTTCGTGACCGGTAGGGCGTAGAAGGGCAGGCGGAAGGCCTGCGCCGCCGGCTCGAGCGTCGGGTGGTTGCTGATGACGAGCACGATCTCGCACGGGAGCTCCCCTTGCCGCTGGCGGAGGGCGAGATCGTAGAGACACGTCGGATCCTTCGTGACCATCACGGCCACGCGGGCGATGTGGTCGTCGTAGCCGATGGACCACTCACCCTCGAGAGGCTTCGCCACACGCTCCGTGAATGCGGCTTCCATCGCGCTTCGTGTGACCGACCCGCCGAGCTTCGCCGGATCGGCCTTGTCGAGCCCGGCGAGGTCGACGACGAGGCGCATGTAGAAGCGAGGTCCGCGCTCGCCGTAGAGGTCCGTGTAGTTGCTCGCCTCGAGGATGTTCAGCCCGAGATCGAAGAAGAAGCCCGATAGGCGAGCGACCAAACCGGGACGGTCGGGACTCGAGAACAGGATCGTTGCGCGACTCATGCGAGTTGCCAGGCTAAACCAACGGCGGCCATCTCGGCAGCGTCCGCGAACGGAGACACCACCGAACTGGTGCTCGTCATCGGGTCTGTGACGGCGGTGGAGCGTCGGCGGGCTCCGGGCGAAGGGCCTTCCACGCCGTCTCCGTCCGCTTCTCCCGCGCCGTATCGGCGACGGCGAAGATGCCGAGATCCCGCCGCCACCGGTCGCGGCTCTCCGCGTCGGCCTTCTCCCATTCGCCGTCGTGCTCTGCGATGAGTCGGCGCGTTCCGCGGAACAGGCCGGCGAGCACGACGTGAGCGACGGGATCGTCCGGTTCCATCTCCGCGACGCGCCGAACCGCGGTCGCCAGCGCCGCCGCGCCCTCTGCAAAGGCGGGATCGAAGCCATGCGCTCGTGCGCACCGGAGCACGTGCCCCAACGCGGCCGCGAGGACGTGGGTGTCCTCGATCGTCCGGAACGGCTTCAGGTACCTCGTGTAGCCGTCGCCGGGCAGGACATCCTCGGCTCGGACCGTGACCGCCGAGAGCGTCACCTTCGCGTGCGGGATCTCCGGCGCGAAAGGCGTCGGCGGGCGATCCTCGACCACCAGGCCCGGGGTGCCGGCCGGGACGCGGGCGATGCGGAGCCGGTTCTTGCCGTCCGCACCCGTCCCCATCGAGGCGACGACCAGCAGCTCTTCGGCGGCCGAGGCGAGCGTGGCGAACGTCTTCTGTCCTTGGAGCACGAAGGAGCCATCGGGCCGCTCTTCGAGCGTCGTCATGATCGCGCGTGGATGGGCGCCACCCGACTCCGTCGCCGCGAGGGACATGCGACGCGGAGACCGCGCACCGATACGCGCGCCGTCGCGCCCGGCGTCGCCGCCGTTGCGCTCGGCGTCACCGCCGTCGCGCCCGGCGTCGCCGTCGTGCCCGGCGACGCCGGCGAGCAGCCGATCCAGCGCCGCCTCGTAGCCCGCGACGAACGCGTAGCCGAGCCGGTCGGCCTGAAAGCCACCCCAGAGGGCGCGCTCGATCGGTCGCGCGAAGGGACAGCTCGCGAGCCGCTCGAAGAAGTCGGCGACCGACCGAACGACGTCACGCGGAGGATCGGCGCGGAGGAGATGCTCGAGGACGTCCATGGCGCGGACGTTAGCATCACGTCGGGGATGCTTCTCTGCGCCATCGGATCCGAACCATCCGCAATGCGATCGTTGCGAAGTCGATGGGGCATGCACACGATGCGCTCGTCATGGCTGCGTTCCTCAGGCCGACCGTTCGACTTTGCCGGTCCTTCTGGGGGCCGACTGGGTGACGCGGTAGACAACCGTGGAGCCACCCTGGCCCGCGGAGTAAGCTCGCGCGCATGTCGGAGCCCACGTCGATCGTCCCCATCGAGCCCGAGCGCACTCTCCCGGCGAAGTCGCTCGAGCTCTGGTTCGACTACACGTGCCCGTTCGCGTACCTGGCATCGACCCAGGCACGCGCGCTCGCGGAGCGGATGGGCGTGCCGCTCACCTACCAGCCGCTGCTTCTCGGCGGAGTGTTCAAGGCGATCGGCACGCCGCAGAACCTCTTCGCCACGCGAGGGCCCGCGCGCTCCGCGTACGAGGCGGCCGACATGCAGCGATGGGCGAAGCGCTTCGGCGTCACGCTGAAGATGCCGGCCGAGCACCCGATGCGAAGCGTCGAGGCGCTCCGCGCGACGCTCGCCGTCGGCATCGATCCGAAGGTCGTCGACGGCTTCTACCGGGCGTACTGGGTCGAGAACCGGCCGATCTCCTCGCGCGATGTCATCGCCGACGTCGTCTCCGCCGCCGGGCACGATGCGGCTGCCGTGCTGGCGAAGATCGAGGAGCCGTCGATCAAGGACGACCTCCGCGCGCGCACCGATCGCGCCGTCGCGCTCGGCATCTTCGGCGTGCCGACGTGGATCGTCGACGGCAAGCACCTCTACTGGGGACAGGATCGGATGACCTTCGTCGAGGGCGTCCGCAAGCCGGCGGCCGCCGAGGACACGGCGGCCCCGCCGACGGGTCGGACGCTCGAGGTCTACTGGGACTTCTCCTCGCCGTTCGCCTACCTCGGGTCGACGCAGGTCGAAGCGCTCGCGAGACGGACCGGGGCGCGCGTCGAGTGGCACCCGCTGCTCCTCGGCGGGCTGTTCCGCGCGATCGGTACGCCGGACGTGCCGATCGCGACGTTCCCCGAGGCGAAGAGACGGTTCATCTTGGAAGACCTCCGCCGATGGGCGGCCTTCTGGGGCGTGCCGTTCCGGTTCCCCTCGCGGTTCCCGACCAACTCACTGAAGGCGCTTCGCACGTATCTCGCATTGCCCGAGGAGCGCCGCGCGCGGTTCCGCGAGGCGACGTTCCGTGCATACTGGGCGGAAGATCGCGACATCACCGACGACGGCGTCCTCGCCGATTGCGTCGGTGACGAGGCTGTCGCGCGCGAGGCGTTCGCCCGCGCTGCGAGCGACGAGGTGAAGGCCGCGCTCCGTGCCGCGACCGAGCGCGCCGCCGCACGTGGGGTCTTCGGCGTCCCCACGTTCATCGTCGGCGACGAGCTCTTCTGGGGCCAGGACCGCCTCGAGCTCGTCGAGGCAGCCCTGCGCGGAGGTTGAGGCGATGCCGGTCTCTCACCACACGTTCCACGTCTCGACCGACAAGAAGCACCAGGTCCTCGACATCACACGACAGGTCGCCGAGGCCGTTCGCGCGGCCGGTTGCAAGGACGGGCTGTGCGCCGTCTACACGCCGCACGCGACCGCCGCGATCGCGATCAACGAGAACGACGACCCGAACATCGGCGTCGACCTCCTCCGCGCGCTCGACACGATGGTGCCCGAGCACGACGGATGGCTCCACGACCGCATCGACAACAACGCGGCCGCGCACATCAAGGCGGCGATCCTGGGGCCATCCGAGACGATTCCCATCATCGACGGCAAGCTCGCCTTGGGGACCTGGCAGAACGTCTTCCTCTGCGAGCTCGACGGGCCACGCTCCTCGCGGCGCGTGATCGTCACGATCTGGTCCTGACGCGTAGCGTCTCGTCAGGATCCTTCGTCACTTCTCCGAGAGCCGCGCGACCTCGAGCTCGAAGATCCGCCGCACGATCGCGATGGCGCACGCGTACGTGCTGTCGACGCCGAAGAAGCTGAGGCTCTTCGACAGGAGCGACTGCCGCCGCGAGTACGGCGTGTCGGACGCGTAGTGCAGGAGCCCGAGGTCGAACGGCGTGTGCGCGGAGAGGTGGACGATCTCGTCGGTGGGCACGCGCCTCGGGTTCACGAGCTCGTAGACCGCGCCGAGGAAGGGACCGGCCTCCATCTCGAGCACGGTGTAGCCGCTCGAGTAGAACGCATCCATGTACTCCTTGCTCTGGAGGAACGCGCTCCGCACCGTGACGGCCTTTTGGTTGTCGAAGACGCTCCCGTGCCGGAGCCACGGCGCGATGTCGCGCGCCGTGAAGGCGTTCTTGAGCAGGAACGTGTTCTTCCAGTGCTCGTCGTACACGTTGCCGCTGATCATCACGTCGCCGACGCGGCCGTTCAGCGTCGCGGCCTTGCCCATGATGTAGATGCCACGGATCTCCCCGACGCCCTGGCCGACGCGCGACAAGAGGTGATACGCGGCCATCCCCAGCGGATAGTCGATGTTGAGCAGGACCGCGTCGCTCCGCTCGAGCAGCTCGATGCCGGGGATGTGCAGCCGCGGATCGAGGAGCTTCGGATCGAGCTCGGAGAGCTTCGCGATCTGCGCGTCCACGTCGATGTGCCCGGGCTCGGAGAGGTGGACGAGGCCGTGATCGGCCTCGAAGGCGCGCACCTCCTTCATCTTCTTCTGGCCGGCGGACGCGTGGATGTATCCGCGGAGCAAGTAGTAGAGGAGGGGGGCGAGCTCCGCGGGGTCGCCGGTCTTCTCCGCGCGCTCGACGGCCTCCGCGAGCCCCTCCGGGTTCTCCCGCTTGGCCCAGCCGACGATCTCGTCGACGTGGCTCCGCGCATAGCCGCCGACGAGGTTCGCGATCGCGTGCGTGTTCGACGAGACGAAGTACACCGGCGGACGCCGCGGCTCCGTCTTCCTCACGTACGAAGGCTCGACGCCGCTCCACCACCGTTGCGCCGCTCGCTGGTACTGCGAGTGGGACGCCGCGAGCATGCGTACCCTGAGATCGAGCCTCCTCTCGTAGAGCGTTCGGCCCGCACGGTCGAGCCGCTTGGCGCCGAAGGCGTCGATCAGCTTCTGCCCGTCGTCGACGCTCACGCCGAGCATCGTCGACAGGGCGACCGGGTCCTTCATCGCCGCGGCCACCGCGTCCGCGGAGCTCGCGGTCCTGCGGAGCCGGTCGTGCATCTTGTTCCACTCGATCTGGTACGCGGTGAGGATCGGGACGAGGTCGTCGATGTCGCTCGCGCTCGCGATGAAGACGCCGAGCTTCGTCGCTCGATCCCAGCGGAGCGGGCGGCGCCGGCCGCGCGTCTTGACGATCTCCCACTGACGGACGTCGTAGCCGGCGGCCTCGAACAGCTCGTGCGACTGTCCGAGGATGACGAGCTCGACCTCGAGCATCTCGTCGGGAAGTCGCGCCGCGGCATATGCGAACGCGGACAGATCGGGGACGTCGGACAGCGCGCCCAGGTGGAGGCTCGAGCCGCTGAACGCGTGCGCCTCCTCGAACGCACGCACTCGGACCTCGCCGGTCGACCTGAGCAGCGAGTAGTAGGTGTTGATGTAGAGGCTGATCTCCTGCGCTTCGGGTTCGGGCGGTCGCCGCTGCATCGTCGGCGCACCATACACGATTCGGGCGAGCCGATCGCCAGGAGAGGCAGAGGCCCACGCGCGTGGGGCGGGCCGATGGCCGGCCGACCGCCCGGCGCGCGCGGAGCGCGTTCGTCAGGGCTCGGAGAGCGCCTCGTCGACGAGGGCCTTGGCCTCCGCGAGCCGCCGGAGCTCCTCGGCGGAGCGTTCGCGCCGCGACGGCCGCGCGGCCGTCAAGTCGGGCACGTCGTCGTTCTTGCGCGAGAAGAGGCGCGAGAAGAAGCCCTTCTTCTCTTCGAAGGCGAAGACACCGTCCTCGAGCGTCTCGGGGCTCTCCTTGAGCGCACGGACGAGCGACGGCTGACCGTCCACCCACGAGAGCGCGGCGTCGAACGCCTCCTTCTGCGTGATCTCGAGGTAGCGGCGCACGACGGCCGGCTTGGCGTCGGTCGTCCGGACGAAGAGCGCGAGCGCCATCGCGACCTCTTCGACGTCGAGGAAGGTGGCTTGATGGCGTTTCATGCCGCCGCAGCCCTTCTTGTAGACGCACGAGCCGTTGAGCAGGAGGAGGCCGAACCCCGCGGCGACCGCGGTGAGCTCCGAGAGCGGGCCCTCTTCGCGCGGGTCGACCTCCTCGTCGGCCTCGAACAGCACGATGCGCCCGATCGCCCGCGCGAGCGCCGTCGTGAGGATGGTCGGATCTCCGACGTCGTGCACGTGCACGAGCGCCGCGTACCCGTCCTCCGTCTCGATCGCACCGCCTCGGGCGATCGCCTTCAGCCCACCGGTGCCGCACGCACCGGAGCCACACCCTCCGCCGCCGGCGACTTGTCCGTCCGGCTCGATGAACGCGAGCCCCACCTCGAGATCGTCCGAGACGGGCGCGTAGCCGAGCATGCGGCGCAACAGCGTCTGGATGCCTTCCGGCGAGAGGGTGAACTCGTCAGGGAAGTACTCGCCGTTCGGCTGGACGAGATCCGGGGCCGCGAACGCCTCACCGTATGCGGCCCGCAGGTGGGCGAGGTGGGCGACGATCGAGCGGATCCTCTCTTCTTCGAGCGGCAGCTCCATGGTTCGAGGATAGCGCAAGAGCGACTCCGGGCTAGGATGGCCGGCGCCATGCCTTTCCGCGTCGCGACGTTCAACCTCAAGGACTTCTTCGAGCCTCGACGCGAGCAAGAGCGAGCCGTCGTCGAGGCGAAGCTCGCGAACGTCGCCGCGAGCCTCCGGCGTGCGCGTGCCGACGTCGTCGCGCTGCAGGAGGTGGGGTCGCCCGAGCTCCTCGATCGACTCGTGGCCGAGGTCGCGGAGCTCGGCTACGGCACGCCCGTCGTAGGTACCGAGGACCGGCGCGGCATCCGCAACGCGATCCTGTCGCGGCTGCCCGTGCTCTGGTCGCAGGTGCATCAGGCGAAGACCCTTCCGTTCCCGCGATTCGTCGAGGGCGATCCCGATCCGTTCCCCGGCCGCATCCCCCTTCGGCGCGGCATCGTCCACGTGCGCGTCGAGGCCGGCTCGATCGGCGAGGTCGACGTCCTCACCGCCCACTTCAAGTCCAACCTACCGGCGCCCTTGAAGCGGGCCGACGGCACGGAGGTCCCCGACACGACCCCGTACGCGGTCGGCGAGTCCGCCGTCCGGAGCCTCGTCCAGCGCGCCGCCGAGGCGCTCTTCGTTCGGAGCCTCGTCGACGACGTCTTCGCCCATTCGCCCGATCACGCGATCTGCGTGATGGGCGACCTCAACGACACGCTCGAGTCTCTCCCGGTTCGCCTCGTGCAAGGGATCGAGAGCACGAGCAAGCACTACCTGCGCTCGGCCGCCGAGCAGCTCGACGAGTCGCGCCGGTTCTCCTGCTTCCACGGCGCCTCTCCGATCCTCATCGATCACGTCCTCCTCAGCGAGCGCCTCCACCGCGCGCTCCGCAGCTTCGAGATCCACAACGAGGCGCTCCGCTACCACGGCCCCCACGTGGACGACCCGCCGCTGACGGAGGACAGCGATCACGCGCTGTGCGTCGCGGAGCTCGATGACGGATGACGCCCGGAGCGCGAGTCCTCAGACCTCAGACCGCAGTCTTCAGTCCGGAGAATGTTCACGCTGACTCACGAGTCAGGGATCGTCGGCACTTCACTGCCTGAGGATCATGACGGCGAAGGCGGATGATGGGCCGGAGCGGTCCGTCGAGCCCCAGACAGGACACCTTTCTTGCTGAGGACCGAGGACTGAGGACTGAGGACTCCCCCCACGAGGTCTGCAGGCCGAGGCCTCTCATGAGGCCCGAGGCCCGAGGCCCGAGGCCCGAGGCCTGACGGCTCACCACTCGAACAACTGCTCCACCGGGTTCGCCGCGTCGTGCGGCGCGAGGCGTGCCGTCCGGTCGATGTCGATCGTCCCCACGGTCGCGTACTGCGCCTCGCCGACGTTCACGAAGAACGTGGCTCCGTTGACCTGGGCGACCGGGAGCGCGCGCGCGTCGGACTTCTTCGTCACGTAGAGGAGGGCGAAGCCGAACGCGCTCTTGCCGTTCGAATACGTCTGGTTCGCGAGGTCCGCGTTCGACACCGTCCGCAGGATGACGAGCTCGCGCGGGCCGAGCGGGTTCGACAGCGTGCGCTGCCAGCCGGAGACGGCACGCTCGTATCGTGATGCGAATAGCAGGAAGCGCTCCTCGAGGGGACGGATGCCGAGCATCTGCTCGTCGTAGTCGGCGACCTGGACTCCGCTCGTCGTGAGCAGCTCCGAGAATCCGCGGATCGGGTTGGTCACCTCGAGCGTCGCGAACTTCTGGGCCGACTGGCCGTCGATCGGGAGCTTGCCGGGGAGCAGCTCGTCTCCGCCCTGGAGGATCTCGAGCGCGTTGTAGTGCGTGTGCCCGAGCAGCACGGTGCGCACCTGACTGCTCGCCGCGAGCCGCTTCATCAGCTCGATGCCGCTCTCGAACGGCTCGCCCTTCGTCGGATCGCACGTGAAGTCCGGCTTGCGCTGGTCCCAGTCGCAGTCGAGCTCGGGGTCGGCGCGCATCCACTCCTGCAGACCGTCGTGGACGCAGCTCTCCTGCTGGTCGCGCGACAGCGCCCACGGCGGCAGCTTGCAGACCGCGGGGTTCCAGACGTGGCCGACGAGGTAGTTGATGGCGCTCTGGAACACGCCTTTGTAGTCGAGCTGCTCGAAGTAGTACCCGAAGTCCTTGCCCTTGTGGCCGCCGCGCGGATCGTGGTGCGCGAGGACGATGACGTCGCTGCCGTCCGTCTTGGCGCGGAGCAGCTCGCGATCGAGCCACGCCATCTGCACCTCGCTCATGCCGCCGCCGTAGTTGACGGTGTACATGCCCCATCCCGAGCGGCGGTGCTGCCGGAGCTCGAAGCTGTTGAGCGAGATGAAAAGGTTCTTCCCGAACTTGTGGGAGTAGTAGAGCGGGCCGTACGTCTTCTGCCACTGGTAGAAGCCGTCGAAGACCACGTAGTTTCGCTCGGCGCGCGGGATCTCCTTCCAGCCCGCGAAGCCTTCGAGCTTCGAGGTGCGCGCGAACGCTCCGGTGAAGATGTCGCGGTGGAGGCCGCCGAGCAGGTCCATCGCGGCGGTCTTCTCGATGTAGGCCTGGTAGTCGGTGATCGAGAAGTCGGGCCACGCCTTCGGGTTCGCGCCGACGAGCACCTCCTCGAGACTCGTGCCGACGGCGTCGTCGAGGGCTCGCACGGCGCTCGGGACGTGGCCCGTCGTGACGTAGCCGTCGTGGTTGCCGACCGTCAGGAAGATGGGGAAGGGCAGGTACTTGAGCAGCGAGACGATCGCCTTCGCCTCGTCGAGGTACGTATAGGCGACCGTGCGCTGGCGCAGGCTCGCGGGCGAGCCTCCATTGTGGAGGTCGCCGTTGAAGGTGATGAACGCCGCCTTCCGGACGTTCGGATCGTTCGTCGTGTTGAGGAACTGGACGAACTCGTCGAGCTTCTTCCGCGTCTTCCCGTCGTACTCGAACGCGGTGGAGACCTGGGTGTCCGTCACGTTGATGACGGAGTACTCCTCGGGCGCCTCGTCGAAGACGCGGACGGCGTTGAACTGATACTCGTAGATGGGCGGCGCCCCGGGGGCGGGGCGGTGGAGCTGGTTCTCCTTCTTGATCTCGAAGCGCAGGTCGTAGAGCCCGGCAGGGACCTTCTTGAGCGCGCCGTGGCGGAAGATGGCGCGGATCGTCTTCCGCTTCTTCAGGACCTCCGGCATGTCCGCCGGCTCGGGGCTCACGAGGATCTCGTGCGGGTAGATGCGGATGACGTCCGTACCCGCGCCGCTCGAGATCGCCGTCGGCGACTCCGTGTTCGGCTCGCGCGCCTTGCGCGGGATGAGGAAGAAGGCGAACCCGTTCTCGGGGTCGTTCGGGACGACGAGCCTCGACAGATGCGAGCCGGTGACCGGCTCGATCTTCGGTGACAGGTGCGCGATCGCCGCGTCCTCGATGCGCAGCACGACGACGAGCTCGTCGTCGGGATCGTCCTTGGCGTAGAGGTTCGGGTTTCCGATCGTCGGGTAGATGAGCCGATCGATCATGACGTGCCCGTCGAGGGCGTACGGCATGATCTGCTCGTTCTCGGAGGGCTCGGCGTAGAAGACGTTCGGCAGGTACGTCTCGCCCTTCTTGCTGATCACCTCCCAGGGCTTCTCGGCGAGCTGCTTCTCGACGTCCGGTGGCCGTCCCGGGTTCTCGTTCGGGGAGTCGCCCGGTTCTTCGCCGGCACGCTCGTTCGTGCCCCTGTCGCTGTGCCCCTCGTCCGAGCCGCACGCGACCAGCGACAGCACGGTTGCACAAGCAACCACCCACCGCCCGACCATCGATCTCGATTGGAGCACACTTCGGACCACAAATCTCGGGGGCGACGGGCCGAAATCCCGCGTGCTGCGTCGCACGTCGCGTCGCGTCGTGACGGCGCGGCTGGATAGCGGACGATCCACGCCGCGGATCCAGTACCCTGCGGGCCATGTCGTCCGATTCCGAGCCGCTCGCGACGGCGCCCGAGCGTCCGAGCGAGCCGCCTCCGTCGCTGATCCCGCCGACCGATTCGATCCGGCCACCGGAGCCGGCGATGCCGGATTTCCCGTCCGTGCCGCTGACGCTTCCGCCGACGGACATGACGGAACCGGTGCCGGCGTCGACGTCCGGCGAGACCGAAGAGGGCGTGGAGGAGCGCCCGCGTCCACGCGATTCGCTCCGTGTCGCGATCGCGAAGGCGATGCCTCCGATGCCCGAGGTGCAGCCGATCCTCGAGGCTGCGAGCGCCGCACGCGACGCGGGCGATTGGGAGACCGCGCTCGAGCACTACAAGAAGGCGCTCATCGTGCTTCCGCCGGAGGCGCAGTCGACGCAGGCATCGATCTACGCGTCGATCGCCGAGGTGAAAGCCGCGCAAGGAAAGCTCCGCGAGGCGGAGACGAACTTCGAGAAGGCGCTCGTCATCAACCCGAAGCACATGCGCTCGATCGACGGCCTCGTCCGGCTCGCGAAGGAGCAGAAGGACTGGTCGCGACTGGCCGTCGCGCGGCGCCGTCGTGCCGAGGCACTCGACGATCCCGCCGAGAAGGCCGCCGAGCTGTGCGTCGTCGCCGAGATCGAGGAGACGAAGCTCGGGAGCATCGAGAAGGCGCTCGCGACGCTGGAGATCGCGTCCGTCTACACGCCCGACGACGTCGGGATCCTCATCAAGCTGCGCGACCTCTACACGCTCACCCGACAGTGGCACAAGCTGATCGAGACGCTCGACGATCTCGTCCGCGTGACCACCGATCCGCGTCACCGCGGCTCGTTCCGCTTCGCGCAGGCGGACATCGCGCTCGGGCGGCTGCGCGAGGAGCCTCGCGGCCTCGCCTTCCTCGAGATGGCGCTCGACGAGGACCCGCAGTGCGACCGCGCCCTCTCGGCGCTCGTCGCGGTGCGTACGCGGAGGGAGGAGTGGCCGGAGCTCGCGGCCGTCTACGAGCGGCTCATCGACCGGTACGCGGGCCTCGGCGATCGCGATCGCGCATGGGAGGTGTGTCGCAAGCTCGGCGTGATCCGCCGCGACCGCCTCCTCGACGGGCAGGGCGCCCTCGAGGCCTTCACCGGCGCCGTCGAGCTACGGCCGGACGACGCCGAGTCTCGTGCGACGCTCGCGGAGCTCTATGCCGCCAAGGGCGATCGCACGGCCGCCGTCCGCGAGCTAGAGATCTGCGCCGTCGTCGCGCCGTTGCGGGCGCAGACGTACCGCCGGCTCTTCGAGCTCCATCAGCGCGCACAGCGCATCGATCGGGCGTGGCTCGCGGCCACCTGCCTCGAGGAGCTCGGCGCGAGCGACGTGTCGCAGGACCTCGTCATCGAGCAGTTCCGTCCCGACGGGCCGATCCGCCCGACCACCGCGATCGCGGACGAGTGGTGGAGCGAGCTGCTCGCGGCGCCGGGGGCCGACAAGATCGTCGACGAGATCCTCCTCACGATCGGAGAGGCGGCGATCGCGCTCAAGCTCGAGGCGCTCGCCGCGGCGAAGAAGCTGCCCGCGCTCGACCCCGCGGCGAAGCAGGACAAGAACAGCACCGCGTCGGCCGTGCGCACGTTCGTCTGGGCGGCGCGCGCGATGGGGGTCGAGCTTCCCGACCTGTACGTGATGCGTGACGTGCCGAGCGGGATTGCCGCGGTGCCCGCCGCGTCGAGGTCGGTCGCGCTCGGGCCGCAGGTGCTCTCGGGCCGGACGGTGCAGCAGCTCGCGTTCCTCGCGGGTCGCCACCTCACGTACTACCGGCCGGAGCACTATCCGCTCGTCTTCTTCCCCACGCTCGCGGAGCTCTCGGCGCTCGTCCTGTCGGCCGTGCGCCTCGTGATCCCCGGCATCTCGGTGCCGCCGCCCTCGGCGGACGCCGACGGTCACGTCACGAGCGGCCTCTCGGGCCGCCTGACCGCGGAGCAGAAGAAGCGCCTCGAGGACATCGTCGCCCGTCTGGACGCGCGCGGCGGCAAGCTCGATCTGCTCGCGTGGATCCGCGGCGTCGAGCTGACGGCCACGCGCGTCGGCCTTCTCCTCGCCGGCGACCTGCGCACCGCGATGCGCCTGATGAAGGAGGAGGAGCGGCACATCGGCGAGCTCTCCGTCGATGCGAAACGCGCCGATCTCCTTTCGTACTGCGTGTCGGAGTCGTACGGCCAGCTCCGCGAGCGGATGGGGGTGGCGATCCGGCCGGCCGCGGCGTCCTCCGAGCGGCCGTCGAAGTGAGGGGGAGTTCTCGCCCCCCTGCGGGCAGTCCTCAGTCCTCAGTCCTCAGTCCTCAGCGGGGGATCGGCGACCGCGCATCGTTGCGGGGGGCGGTACGTTCACCCATCCCCGTTCCCGTTTCCGTTCCCGAGAACGGCGCTGCAGATCGCGTCGACCACGCGAGGGCCAAGAATCCGTGGAGATGAATCAGCCGCTCTCCGCACGGGTCGCCAGCTCCCGTGAGCGGGCGCGGAGGCTCGCGCGAGAGTCATGCGGCTGCAGGCTGAACCTGCTGAGGACTGAGGTCTGAGGACTGAGGTCCGAAGGAGGCCGAAGGCCTCCTTCTCACGCACTCTGCTCGACCGGCAGCGTCATCAGCTCGTGCAAAATGGCCTCCGCCTGCTTTCCCTCCGTGACGCCCGCGGACAGCGCGCGGAAGATGGGGGAGCGCACGCCGGCGGCCTCGGCCCAACGCGCGACGCGAGGGATGAGGTCGAGCGCCTCGACGCGGAGCTCGGCGGCCTTCGCGGCCTCGGCGGGGGAGAGCCCCTTCGCGAGCGAGCGGCCGACGATCACTTCGGGGCGCTCCGCCTGCTCGATCGACGCGAGCAGATCGCCGTAGCCCGCGAGGCCGAGGAGCGTCTTCTCCTCCCCGCCGGCGGCGGCGGCGATGCGCGACGCCTCTCCGACCGAGCGCGAGATCAGCGCGGCGACGAGCCCCGGGCTCGTCTGCATCGCCTGCGCGTAGCCGACCGCGATCGTCAAGCAGCCCACGAGCGCGCTCGCCCACTCGAGCCCTCGCAGGTCCCTCGTCGGATACACGCGAAGCGTGGGCGAGCTCAGCGCCTTCGAGACGGCCTCCGAGACCTCCGGGTACCGCGACCCGACGACGAGGACGGACGGGCGGCCGGAGAGGAGGTCCTGCGCGAGCGCCGGGCCGCCGAGGGCGCCGACGCGACGCACGGGCGTCTCCTCGCGGATCACGTCGGAGATCGTCCGGAGCTCGTCGCTCCCGTCCGTGTAGACGAGGCCGCGGACACCGTGGACGACGTAGTGGCGGCCGTCGACCCAATCCCCGAGCTCGCGCGCGACCGTCCGGCTCACCGCGGAAGGTACCGCGAGGATGACGAGCCTCGCGTGCGACGCCGCCTCTTCCATCCGGCGTACGACGCGGACGCCTCGCGGCAGAGCGCCGTCGAGGTCACGCCGCGAAAAGAGGACGACGTCGCTCCCCGCGCGCGCCGCCGCCGCCGCGAGAGCCAGACCCCACGTCCCTCCACCGATGACCGCGACCTTGGCCTGCGACCCCTCCATGGTGCGGCCAAGTTAGCACGCATGCCGGCTCGGGCTCGCGTCTCGTGCAGGAGCGGCTCGGCGAGCGGCGACGATGCGTGTCAGTACGGGCTCGTTCGGATCGACAGGCGAGGCCGCGTCGTGCGCGCCGCGGGGGCCGAGCGCTTCTTGGGGGTGGCGCGAGCGAGCTGTTTCGCCGGGGCCGGGCTCGCCGGTCGGGCCTTGGCCGGCGTTCGTCCCGTCGACGAGGCCTGCGCTGCGGGCGGCGTCTCCGGCGCGGGCGGGTCCTCTGGCGCGGTGGCGGTCACGGCAAGCGTCGTTGCGGCGGGCGTCGCGTTCGCGATGGCGGACGAGACCGTGAACGACGTCTCGATCCGGCTCGTGGCCGCGGTGCGGGCTCGGCTCTTTGCTTCGGGGCCGACGTACACGAGCGCGAGGATGCCCGAGCCGGCGATCGCGAACACGAGCACGACGAAGAGGAGGATGGTCGACGCACCGACGACGGCGCCCGGCGGCTTCGCGCCTTTGCGCGCGTTCATCCAGACCGGCGGCGTCGACGCGCGCACGGTGGCTTGCGACGCGTCCGCCGCGACGGCCTGCTCGCTCGGCGAGGCTTGCTCCGTCGGCGAGGCTTCGTCCGTCGGTGAGGCTTCGTCCGTCGGCGTGGATGCAGCCGAGGCGTCGGCGGGCTTCGCCTCCTCGTCCTCCTCGTCGCGTTCCGTCGCGGCGAGCACCTGCGACGACTCCCCCGCGGGCGTATCGGCGGCGATCTCCGAGTCGGAAACGGCGCTCATGACCGCTCCTGCGTACAGCAACCGTCGTGCCCGACGCGGTCGTGCGCGGAGTTGCGCAAAATCGTGAACGGCGGGCGGAGTTTCGAGGAGTTTCGCCGCGTCGAGCGCCCTCGCTCATGCCCGATGGATCGAGCTCGGCCCAGAGCCGGCGGCGTGCCGTGGGCCCTCGCGGTCCAGCCCATGAGACGCGACGTGCGCAAGCGTCGACCGGCCCCGCCACCGCGAGCACGAGCGGGGCCGTCCGGCGAGCGCGACACGTGGAGTGGCGAACGGGCGGGATTTGAGCCATGGTGTGCGGCTCCCTCCGTGACCGCGAACGACCTCGTCCAGCTCGGAAAGAAACCCCGCGCGAGCGGCGGCGATCCGCGGCGGCTCTTCTTGCCGACCACGCGCGAGGAGATGGCCGCCCGGGGATGGGACGAGCTCGACATTCTCATCATCACCGGCGACGCCTACGTCGACCATCCGGCGTTCGGGCCGATCCTCGTCGCCCGTTTCCTCGAGGGCAGAGGTTATCGCGTGGGGGTCGTCGCGCAGCCGCGCTGGGACACGACCGCGGACATCACGCGCATGGGACGGCCGCGTCTGTTCGTCGGGGTGAGCGCGGGCAACCTCGACTCGATGCTCAACAAGCTCACGGCGCAGAAGAAGGTCCGCTCCGAGGATCAGTACTCGCCGGGTGGGCGCCCGAACCTCCGTCCGAACCGCGCGACCATCGTCTATTCGAACCTCTGCCGTCAGGCGTTCCCGGGGCTGCCGATCGTGATCGGAGGGATCGAGGCGTCGCTCCGTCGCATCGCGCACTACGACTACTGGTCCGATCGCGTGCGCCGCTCGATCCTGCTCGACGCGAAGGCGGATCTGCTCGTCTTCGGCATGGGCGAGCGACCCGCCTGGGAGATCGCACGCCGCCTCGCCGCCGGGGAGTCCGTGCGGGATCTCCACGACGTCCGCGGCACCGCGCACGTGAAGAAGAACCGCCGCGAGTGGGAGCACCTCGCGGCCGACGCGAGCCGCTTCGTCACGGATCGCAAGGTCGTGGTGCTGCCTTCGTACGAGGAGGTGGCGAGCGACAAGCAGGCGTTCGCGCGGATGAGCCGGATGTTCCAGTACGAGACCAACCCGTACAACGGGCGTCCGCTGCTGCAGCCGCACGGCGACGAGGCGGTGTACTTCAACTCTCCCGCGCTGCCGCTCTCCGAGGAGGAGATGGACGGCCTGTACGACCTGCCGTTCGTCCGTGCGCCTCACCCGTCCTACGCCGGCGAGCGCATCCCCGCCTTCGACACGGTGAAGCACTCGATCGTGACGATGCGCGGCTGCTTCGGCGGCTGCACGTTCTGCAGCATCACCGAGCACGAGGGGCGCGTCATCCAGAGCCGGAGCGAGGCGAGCGTCCTTCGCGAGGTGCGCGCGCTCACGCGCTCGGCGGGGTTCTCCGGCGTGATCACCGACCTCGGTGGTCCGACGGCGAACATGTACAAGATGAAGTGCAAGGACGAGCGCACGGAGACCGCGTGCCGCCGTCTGTCCTGCGTCCATCCCGAGATCTGCGACAACCTCGTCACGGACCACGGCCCGCTGCTCTCGCTGATGCGCGCGGTGCGGAGCGAGAAGGGCATCAAGCGCGTGTTCATCGCGTCCGGCGTCCGCTACGACCTCGCCGAGCGCAGCCCGGAGTTCGTCGCGGAGCTCGCGCGACACCACACCGGCGGTCAGCTCTCGGTCGCGCCCGAGCACAACGATCCGCGCGTGCTCGAGAAGATGAAGAAGCCGAGCATTCGCTCGTACGAGCGCTTCGCCGAGGCGTTCTGCCGTGCGAGCGAGGAAGCCGGCAAAGAGCAGTACCTCGTGCCGTACTTCATCACGGGCCATCCGGGCTCGACGCTGAAGGACACGATCGAGCTCGCCCTCTACTTGAAGAAGAACGGGCTCCGGCCGCGTCAGGTGCAGGACTTCATCCCGACGCCGATGTCGATCGCCACGACGATGTTCTACACGGGCATCGATCCGCTCACGAACGAGCCGGTCTACACGGCGCGCGATCTCCGCGAGAAGCGGATGATGAAGGCGCTCGTCTTCTACTGGGACCCGCAGCACTGGCCGCTCGCGCGCGAGGCGCTCATCGAGGCAGGCCGGCGCGATCTCATCGGCCGCGGACCGAACGCCCTCGTCCCGCCGGAGGGCGCCGCCGATCGCGTGCGCGCGAAGGCGCGTCCGTCTCGGGGCGGCCCGCCCCCTCCACGTGGCGCACGCCTCCGCCGGCGCCGATAGAGAAGGGCGAGACCAACGAACATCACGCCGTTCGCGACGTCGCCGCGCGTCATGATGGGCAGGGGCGTCACACCGCCTTCGGGCCGTTCGAGGGCGATGCGCATCTTGCGCACATCGGGGGCCCCGACGAAGTGAGACGGCATTGATAGCGCCCAACCCTCCGCCTCGTTGCTAAGAGCTGCGCGGGAGATCGGGCGCGGCCGACCGTACCAAGGGAGGAGGGTGCGGCCGAACGCACGACGCGGAGGAGGCGGCTATGGCTCGACGTGGTCTTGGGATCGTTCGGCTCGTCGCGGGCGCCAGCGTGGTCTTGTTGGCTGCGTGCGCCACCAGCACCGACGGCGACACGATCGGGATCGACGAAACCGCGACGACGCAGGGCGCGATGCTCGACGAGGACGGCCGCCTCGTGCTGCCGAACTGGGCGACCGACGAAGAGCTCGCCATCGAGAACGAGGCGCCGCCGCCTGCGGTCGAGCGCGGTATCTTCCCGCCTGCTTCGGGCTTCCGCGTCCCCGCCGAGTACGAGCCGGTCAGCACCGTCGTCATGACGTGGGCCGGGCACACGAGCGTGTTGCGTGGCATCGCCGTCGCGGCGGCGGCCGCCGGCGCGGACGTGTGGATGGTGGGCGGTCCGTCGTCGATCGCCGGTGTCCCCGCGGAGCGGTACCGCGCGCTGCCCATCGGCTACGACAGCATCTGGTCGCGCGACTACGGGCCGGTGGGGATCAACGAGGCGAACAACACGCTCGGCATCGTCGACACGACGTACCGGCATTGGGCCGTCCGTCGCAACGACGACGCGATGTCGTGCAAGCTCGCGAACGCGTTCGGCGCCGAGTGCTACACGACGAACCTCATCCTCGACGGCGGCAACTACATGACGGACGGGCGAGGCAACGTCTTCGTCACGAGCCGCATCTACGACTGGAACAGCAGCCTCACGAGGGCCGAGGTCGACGACCTGCTCCGAAGCTATCTCGGCGCCGAGAGGGTCCACGTCTTCGACTACGCGAAGACGGCGAGCGGCGCGCCCGCCGACGGCACCGGCCACATCGACATGTTCGCGAAGCTGGTCGGCGACTGTAAGGTCATCGTCGCGCAGACGACGGACCAGCCGTTCCGGACGGTGACGGAGAAGGCCGCCGCGTACTTCGCGAACCTCCGTTGCGCGCCGGGCAGGAACTACGAGGTGACGCGCGTGCGCGGCTGGACCAGGGGCTCGACCTGGTACACGTATACGAACTCGCTCATCGTCAACAAGACGGTGATCATCCCCTTCTACAACGACGCCGCGCGCAACGCCGAGGCGGTGCAGGCCTATCGCGAGGCCCTGCCCGGCTACGAGATCGTCGGCGTGAACACCGAGGCGACGATCGTGCTCGGTGGGTCGATCCACTGCATCACGCGGGAGATCCCTGCGCTTCCCGAGATTGCTCCGACCTCCGAGGTCGTCGAGGAGGAGTGAGGGCCAGGCCCCATCTGGCCCGGCCATGGAGTCACGCCCGGCAAGTGCGCGGAATCCATCGGTGTGACCGCTGGTGCGCCGCGTGCCGAACGCGGGGCATGACGAACACCGCATGGGGCAAGGCCAAGGTCGTGGAGGAGATCGCCGTCAAGCAGACGGCGTCGCGTGACGGGAAGAAGAAGGAGTTCTCGACGCTCGTGCAGCTCCTCGCGAAGGAGGACGGCGAGAGCCTCGTTCGCTTCGCGTACTCGACGGGCGGAGCGGCGAGGCGCGGTCCGGTCACGCTCCGGCCTCCGGACATCCTCGCGTTGAAGAAGGCGCTCGCGAAGACGCCTCGGCTCCGCGCCGCGCTCGCGTGGACGCGGCCGTGATCCAGGACTCCTGAGCCTCGATGGCGGCTCGAGCGTCGGGCCGAGCGCGACCTCGTACGCGGCTCGAGCGTCGGCATGTGGCGGCCGAGCCGTTCGACGAGGCGTCCGCGCGGCGGAGGTACGCTGCGGCGGAAGGGTGGAGGTGCTCCGTCGATGCGCCCGTGGCGGCGCGAGCTTCACGGGGCGCCGGCGTGTATCCTCGGGCCGTGCGGACCATCACGGTGACCGAGGTGATCGAAGCGATCGACGCGGCGGCCTCGCGGGAGCCCGGGGGGGCGATTGCGTTCGACGGCGACGGCACCATCTGGTCGGGGGACATCGGTGAGGACTTCTTCGCGGCGCTGCTCGAGCACGGCCTGAACGACGAGGCCGCGCGCGAGGCGCTCGCGCGAGAGGCGAGGGCGGAGTCGATCGACGCCGGAGGCACGGCGCGCGAGATCGCGCATCGCATCCACGCGGCCTACCTGGAGGGGCGGTTCCCGGAGGAGCGCGTCTGCGAAATCATGACGTGGGCCGCCGCGGGGTGGTCTCGCAACGAGCTCGATCGCTTCTCGGCGCAGGTCATCCAGGCCATCGGGCTCCGGGACCGGCTCCACGGCGAGGCCCTCCGCGTGATCGAGCACGTGCGCCGCGTCGGCATCCAGGTCGTGCTCGTCAGTGCGTCGCCGCGGACGATCGTCGATCAAGCCGCTCGGATCGTCGGGCTGGATCCGAGCATGGTCGTCGCCGCGTGCGAGACGTGCGATCCGGACGGGGTCGTGCAGTGCTCGGTCGAGCGGCCCATCCCGTACGGCGAGGGCAAGGTCACGCGCCTGCGCGAGCGGCTCGGGGCTCGGGCCCTCTACGCCGCGTTCGGCGACAATGCGTTCGACGTCCCCATGCTCCGCGAGGCGCGTCTGCCGGTCGCGATCCGCCCGAAGCAGCGGCTGGTCGAGCGCGCCCTCGAAGTCCGGGATCTGGCGGTTCTCGAGCGACTCTGACTGGCAAGGCCGCCCGGTACGTGGCATGGAGGCGCCCATGTTGACGGAGACGCTGCGCGGGAAGACCCCCTGGCAGGGTACGATCGACGCCGTGGAGACCGAACGCGAACAGGAGCGCCGGCGCGCCCTCGAGCTCGAGCTCGAGGCGCTGCGCACGCGGGTCGCGAACCAGGCGGCCTCGCTCGCCGAGACGGTCACGGACGGCTTCGCGGGCTTCCACATGGGCGCGGGCGACTACATCGTCGAGCTGATGGCGCCCGAGGGGCAGTCGACGCGAGGTGGCGCGCAGGCGCGCCAGCGGATCCGCCTCGTCCCGCGGCGCAAGGGCTACTCGGTCGTCGTGGTCGGGACGGTCGATCCCGTGACGTCGACGGCGGAGGTACGGACGTTCGAGCACGTCGCGATCCTCCACGAGATGCGGTTCGGCCGGCCTCTCGAGATCACCGCCGAGGAGTACGCCAATTTCCTCGCGAAGCTCGACATCGTCTTGAGCATCGCACGCATCCGTCCGACCCGGGTGGGGCCGAGCCCCGACCTGCTCCTGCTCCAGCGGCGCCGGTCGAGCATCTCTCTGTCGACGGTCACGCTCCTCGTCGTCGTCCTGATCCTCGCGGCGTTCGTCGTGTATCGGCTCATGCAGCACGCCTGATCCGAGCGCCGAGACCGTTCGAGAAGGCCGAACCGACCGGGAGGGCGCGCCCTCGTGCCTCACCCGACCGGAAGCCTGGTCGCTGCACTGGCCAGGGATCGGGGATGCCATCGAATCCTGGCTGTACCGATTGGCATGGTACGATCGGGGTGCCCCATGTCCGGCACCCGGAAAATGGAGAAGTTCGAGCTCGAGGCCTATGCGAGGGCCCGGGCGGACGAACCGCCCGCCGGAGTGCCGGCTCCCCCGGAGCAAGCCGTCGAGGAGCCGTCGTCGTCGCGAAGCGGTGCGAAGGACCCCGACGCTCTCCGTACGCGACTCGCACGCAAGTTCGTCACGCTCGCCGACTCCGTCACGGAGTCGTTCCAAGACTTCGCGATCGGCGCGGGCGCGTGGGGCGTCGAGCTGACGGCGCCGCACGGCATGTCGACGGGTGGCGGCAAGCAAGCCCTCCAGCACTTTCGTCTGCGGCCGCGCCGCTCGGGCTACGCGGTTCTCGTCGGCGGGACCGTGAACCAGGTCGAGCATCGCGCCGAGCTGCGCGACTACGAGCACATCACCATCCTGCACGAGGTGCGCTTCCGGCACGCGCTGGAGATCACCCGCCAGGAGTGGGAGCAGTTCCTCCGCAAGGCGGAGGTCGTCCTGAACAACGCGGGCATCCAATCGCTGCGCACTCCCCCTCCGCGTGAGCTCCTCGAGCAGCGGCGGAACATGAAGCGCGTCTCGAAGGGCGCGGTCGCGGCGCTCGTGGTCGTGCTGCTGCTCGCGTTGGTCGTGGTCTGGCGCGTCTTGGTCGTCGTCGCGAGCGAGTGACGAGGCGCTTCGCGGGACGTTCGGCCGACGCTCGGTGCCGGGCGGGCCTGCTCGCCGAGCTCCCGCCGCCCGCGGATGCCCGCGCCTCGAGCGGTCGTACGACCAAGTCGCTTGAGGCGCACGGGCCTCACGACTAGAAAGCTCGCGATGGATTTCGACCTGACCGAAGAGCAGCGCTTGGTCCGCGACAGCGCGCGCGACTTCGCCACCCGCGAGATCGCGCCCAAGGCCGCCGAGATCGACAAGACCGGCCGTTGGCCGGCGGAGATCGTGACGAAGATGGCCGAGCTCGGCTTCCTCGGCATGGCGATCCCGGAGCAGTACGGCGGCGCCGGCCTCGACACGCTCACGTACGCCCTCGTCATGGAGGAGATCAGCGCCGCGTGCGCCTCGTGCGGCGTCATCATGAGCGTGAACAACTCGCTCTTCTGCGATCCGCTCTACAAGTTCGGGACGGAGCAGCAGAAGAAGGAGATCCTCACGCCCGTCGCGAGCGGCAAGAAGCTCGGCTGCTTCGGTCTCACGGAGCCGATGAGCGGCTCCGACGCGCAGACGATGGTGACCCAGGCCGAGAAGGTCGACGGCGGCTGGGTCATCAACGGCGCGAAGAACTGGATCACGAACGGCCCCCACGCCGACTTCATCCTCGTGTTCGCGGTCACCGATCGCTCGGGGCCGAAGCTGCGGCACACCGCGTTCGTGGTCCCGAAGGGCACGCCCGGCTACACGCAGGCGCCGCCCGATCACAAGCTCGGCATCCACGGCGCGCACTCGTGCACGGTGTTCTTCGAGAACTGCAAGGTGCCGGACGACGCCGTCGTGGGCACGGTGGGCGAGGGCTTCAAGGTCGCGATGGCGACGCTCGACGGCGGGCGCATCGGCATCGCGGCCCAGGCGCTCGGCATCGCGCGCGCGGCCCTCGAGCAGGCCGTCAACTACTCGAAGGAGCGCAAGAGCTTCGGGGTGACGATCTCGAACCACCAGGCCATCCAGTTCATGCTCGCCGACATGGCGACGGAGCTCGATGCCGCGCGCCTCCTCACCTGGCGCGCCGCCACGATGAAGGACGGCGGCACGCGCCACACGATGCAGAGCTCCGAGGCCAAGCTCTACGCGAGCGAGGTCGCGACGCGCGTGGCGCACAAGGCCCTCCAGATCCACGGCGGCTACGGGTACTCGACGGAGTTCCCGCTCGAGCGCCACTACCGCGACGCTCGCATCACCGAGATCTACGAGGGGACGAGCGAGATCCAGCGCATCGTCATCGCCGCGAGCCTGCTCCGAGGGTGACCTCCGATGATCCACCGAGCACGCTTCGCGCTGCCCATCGCTCTCGTTGCGCTCGCCACGCTCGCCGCGTGCGGCGGAAGCACGCCTCCGCCGAAGACCGAAGAGGCGCCCAAGGAGGAGCGGAGGCCCGACGACGACGACTCCGGCGGGATGGCCGTCTCGCAGGAGCTCGGATCGATCGATCCGCGCGCGGTCGAGCAGAGCTTCGACAAGCTCGCCTCGAAGCTCGAAGGCTGTCATACGCAGGGACGCGAGCGCGTGGAGTACCTCGCCGGCGACGTGAAGGTGTTCCTCCGCATCGGACGGGACGGCCGCGTGCGGTACGGCTACTTCGAGGAATCGACGCTCGGCGATCGCGAGACGGAGAAATGCATCCTCGATGTGCTCTTCGCGGCCGATTGGCCGAAGCCGAAGGGCGGAGAGGCCGAGGTCCGGAACGGCTTCGGCTGGCCGAGCGGCAGCGAGCGGCCGCCGACCCCGTGGGGACCGGAGAAGGTCACCTCCGCGCTCGATGCGGACAAGGAGACGAAGAAGGCCGTCGACAAGTGCAAGGCCGGCGTCTCCGGTGACTTCCACATGACCGCCTACGTCGAGCCGGGCGAGCCCGAGGGACACGCGAGCAGCGGCGGCGGCGCGAAGGGCAAGGGCGGGAAGAAAGGCAACAAGGCGTCCGGCAAGAAGAGCGGCGACGAGCACGGCGGCCGGTTCAAGGCGATCGGCGGCTCGCCTCCCTCGAAGGAGGGCGCCGAGAAGATCGACTGCATCGTCGACGCGCTCCGCGGGCTCTCGCTCCCGAGCCCGGGCGGGTATGCGGCGAAGGTGACGTTTGCTCTTTGAGTCCTCGGTCCTCGGTCCTCAGTCGTCAGCGGGTGACGCTCGGCTCTCGTCACGGCGCGCCGTTCTCCACTTCGACCTGCGGCGCTCCAATTTCCGGTCGGAGCTCGTGGCGAGCTCTGCTGGTGGCTAGGAGCGAATGGAGGACTGAGGAGGCCAGTGGCCGAGACCGACTGAGGACTGAGGACTGAGGACTGAGGACTCCAAATGGATTTCACTCCGAACGAGACGCAGAGCATGGTTCAGGCGACGGCGCGCGACTTCGCCACGCGCGTCATCCAGCCGGCGGCCGCCGCGATCGATCGCGAGGAGCGCATTCCGCCCGAGATCCTGAAGGGGCTCGCCGAGCTCGGTCTCATGGCCGTCAACGTCCCCGAGGAGCTCGGAGGCGCCGGGGCCGGTCCGGTCGCGTATGCGCTCGCGATGCAAGAGGTCGCGCGGGCATGCGCGTCGACCGCCGTGACGATGGCCGTCACGAACATGGTCGGCGAGGTGATCGCCACCTTCGGGACCGAGGAGCAGAAGAAGAAGTACAACCCGCGGCTCGCGAGCGGCGAGTACCTCGCGGGCTCCTTCGCGCTCTCCGAGCCCGAGGCCGGCAGCGATCCCGGCTCGATGCGCACGACGGCGCGGAAGGAAGGCTCCTACTGGGTCATCGACGGCCAGAAGCAGTGGATCACGAGCGGCGCGTTCGCGGGCGTCATGGTCGTCTGGGCGCGCACGGGCGACCGCGAGAAGCTGCCGGGCACGCGCGGCATCTCCTGCTTCCTCGTCGAGGCCGGCACGCCGGGCCTCAAGGTCGGCAAGGCCGAGCAGAAGATGGGCCTCCGCGGCTCCAACACGGTGAGCCTCACGTTCGAGAACTGCCGCGTCCCGGAGTCGGCGCTCCTCGGCGACCTGAACGGCGGCTTCAAGATCGCGATGATGGCGCTCGACGGCGGGCGCATCGGCATCAGCTGCCAGGCCATCGGCATCGCACGCGCGGCGCTCGAAGAGAGCATCGCCTACGCGAAGGACCGCAAGCAGTTCGACAAGCCCATCGCCGAGTTCCAGGCGACGCAGTGGAAGCTCGCCGACAGCCAGGTCGAGCTCGACGCCGCACACCTGCTCGCCATGCGCGCCGCCTGGCTGAAGGAGCAGAAGCGCCCGTTTTCGCGCGAGGCGTCGATGGCGAAGCTCTTCGCGACCGAGGCCGCGAACCGGATCTGCAACCGCGCCGTCCAGATCCACGGCGGCTACGGCTACATCCGCGAGTTCCCCGCCGAGCGCCACCTGCGCGACGTGCGCGTCACGACGATCTACGAGGGCACGAGCGAGGTGCAGCGGATCGTCATCGCGCGCAACGTGCTCGCCTGAGGGCGCTGCGCGCTGCGCGCAGGCTCCGGGCTCCAGGCTCCAGACTTGGCCTCTTCGCTGCGCGACCCCTCGACTCCTCTCCGGCACGGCGCAGCGCTCTCCCGAAGACCGGATCTGGAGACCGGAGATGCTTTCGGGAGACGGACTCTGGAGACTGGAGACCGCTCTCTGGAGCCTGGAGCCCGGAGCCTCTCTTCCCGCTGTCTCTCCCCCGCGACGCCGCCTGGTACATCGGCGATCCACCTCGTGACCCCCTCGCCACGCCTGTCCGCGCCCTTGGCCGTTCTGCGGGGCGTTGGTCCAGGCGCTGCTTACATCGCCCTTCATGGGGATACATGTTGGGTCCAAGAGGGTTTTCGTTCGTGGTCTCTTCGCCTCCGCGCTCGTCGCGGCGCTCTGCGTGAGCGGATGCGCGGCCGACGCACAACAACAGGACGAGGAAGACGTGGCGTCGACGGAGGACGCGCTCTTCGGTGGCTGCGACCCGGATCGCTTGATCAGGAACGCGCCGCCGGACAAACGTCCGATTCTCGAGCGGGCCGCGAAGTGGATCCGCAATCCGGTTCCGTACAGCAAGACCGCCTACAAGGACGGGCACCGGACGGACTGTTCGGGGTTCGTCTCGATGGCGTGGGGCCGTCCGGACTTCACCACGCACCAAGTGCCCCCACGCTCTCCTTCGTCGAGCATCGCGCGCGAAATCCCGTGGGACGAGCTCGAGGTCGGTGACGCCGTCGCTCGCGGACCGACGTTTTTCAGCTCCGACGGGCACATCATGCTGTACGCGGGCACCGACTACCTGGGCTTCGCGTGCTTCTGGGAGCAGACGACGCCGCACACGCGCGTCGCGAGCTTCCTCAAGACGTCCCTGACCGGGGAATACGTCGCGATCCGCAAGCGCTGACGCGACGACGGCGTTCGACGGCTGCGGCGCGCAGCCCCCGCCGCTCCGAGCGTTTCGCGGTCCGGCGGGGCAGAGCTTCGAAATTTCCAGCGCCTGCGATACTCCGCTGAAGCGAGGTCTCGCGCGGTCGTCTAAACTGGCTGCTAGGCTAGCCGACCGCGTAAAGCTCCACCGTAGAGACCTCGATGGCGTTCGACGCACTGCTGCGAAAACACTTCTGGATCGTCCCGCTGCCGCTCGTGGCGATCGCAGCGCTGCTCAACGCGCAGGCCATCTCGCAGCTCATCGGCAGCGGCATGGAGCTCGACCCGAAGGAGCTGGCTCGGCCGTCTCCGGGCTCCAACCGTGCGCCGACGCCCACCAGCGTGGAGCGTTCGGTGAGCGCCGACCCGATCCTCAAGCGCAACCCGTTCGATCACAAGACCGGGCCGCTCGTGACGGCGCCGAGCGCGTCGGACGACGACGACGACGGCTCGCCGGGCATCGACACCAGCGATCCCTGGAGCGCGCCGGCTTGCGACAACATCACCGTCACGGCGATCGCCGCGAGCGACGACGCGGACTGGTCGTTCGCGGCCGTGTACGGCTCCGACAAGAAGCCGCGTCTCGTCCGGCGCGGCGTGGAGATCGACAGCAAGAAGGTCCACTACGTCGGACGCGACCGTCTCTGGTTCTCGAGCGGGGACGGTCTCTGTCAGGCGAAGCTCTTCGACACGAAGAAGGACGACGCACCGGCGGCGGCACCGTCGCCCCCGCCCGAGCCCTCCGCGTCGCGCGCGGTCTCCCGGATCGGTGGAGCGAAGCCGCTCGATCCCGATCTGAAGAAGGGCATCCAGGCGGTCAGCCCGACCGAGTACAACATCGATCGCGGCGTCGTCGACAAGATCCTCGAGAACCAGGCCGAGCTCATGAGGCAGGCACGCATCGTCCCGGTGCAGGAGAACGGCCGCGTCGTCGGCGTTCGCCTCCTCGGCGTGAGGCAGGACGCGCTGCTCGGCGTGCTCGGGATGAAGAACGGCGACGTCCTCAAGACGATCAACGGCTTCGAGATGGGCAGCCCGGAGAAGGCGCTCGAGGCCTACGCCCGCCTGCGCACCGCCGACAAGCTGACGGTGCAGATCCAGCGGGACGGGAAGACGATCAACCTGGACTACAACATTCGCTAGCGGCTGCGGGGCTCGGCTCAGTCGTCAGTCGTCAGCTGCTTGGAGGCTCCAGGCTCCAGGCTCCGGGCTCCAGGGGGGCAGGCTGCCAGCATGGGGCTGGGCTGTTGCCGGCTTGCCTTCTGCGCCCGGCTTTCAGGGATCTCACAGGAAGCGCGGAAGGGCGGAAGGGGGAAGAAGGGTTTCTTCGGGCGACTCGCCGACAGCGTTTGGTTCGCGCTGCCGCGGCATCGCTCTTCCTGTGAACCCCTTTCTCGATCGACACGCCGACCGCGTTTCGTTGGCGCTGCACGGTCACCGCGGTCGTCGGGAGGCGAGGGCCTCGACCACAGCTTCCTTCTCGAGCTTCCGATCTACCTGTGAAATCCTGAGATCACGAAGACGCGTACCACTCCTGCAGCGAGCGGACCGTTTCGCCCGCTGCATGTTCCTCGAGGGCGGAGCAGGCGGCGCGGGCGAGGGCCGTCGTCGTGAAGCACGGGATCTTGCGGGCCAGCGCCGTCGTGCGGAGCGGGCGCGTGCGCGCGATCTCGGCGTCGCCGGCGGCGGTCACGACGGCGACGGTCACGTCGCCGCTACGGAGCGCGGCCTCCGCCTGCTCGAGCGTCATCGCGACACACGGCAAGCGGCAGGCGCCGAGCGACGCTGCGGTCCCGGCGTCGGCGGCGATCGACCAGCCGAGCGCGCGGAGGCGACGCGCGATCTCGAACGCGTCGGCGCGGTCGTTCGGGGAGACCACGAAGAGGACGACGCCGGGGCGGTCCGCGCTCGGGAGATCGATGTGGACGCCGATCCCTCGGAGTGCCTTGCCGTACGCGCGCGCGACCGTCTCGCCGACGCCCATCACTTCGCCGGTCGACCGCATCTCGGGGCCGAGGACCGTGTCCACACCGGGCAGCTTCTTGAACGGGAACACGCACTCCTTCGCCGCGACGTGACGCGTGAGCGGGCGATCGAAGACGCCGAGCTCGTCGAGCGTCTTTCCGAGCATCACCTTCGTCGCGATGCGCGCGAGCGGCACGCCCGTCGCCTTCGACACGAACGGGACGGTGCGGCTCGCGCGGGGGTTGACCTCGAGGACGTAGACGCGCGAGTCCTTGACCGCGAGCTGCGCGTTCATGAGACCGACGACCCCGAGCTCGAGCGCGATCGCACGGACGATGCGCTCGATCTCGAGGATGACGTCCGCGCGGAGCGAGAAGGGTGGGAGCACGGTCGCGGAGTCGCCCGAGTGGACTCCCGCGCGCTCCAGATGCTCCATGACGGCGCCGATGACGACGCGCGTGCCGTCCGCGACGCAGTCGACGTCGACCTCGATCGCGTCGTCGAGGAACCGGTCGACGAGGATGGTCGAGACGCCCGGCTCGAGGGACATCCGCGCGAGGTGCGCGTCGAGCTCTTCGGCGTTGCGCGCGATCTTCATCGCGCGGCCGCCGAGCACGTAGCTCGGTCGGACGAGCACCGGCCAACCGAGGCGCGCCGCCGCCGCGTGCACCTCCTCGCGCGTCTTCGCGACGGCGCTCTCGGGGCGGGCGAGCCCGAGCTTCTCGAGCAGGGCGTCGAAGCGGCCGCGGTCCTCCGCTCGATCGATCGCGTCGGCGCTCGTACCGAGGAGCGTGACGCCGTTCTGCGCCAGCGCCTTCGCGAGGCGAAGCGGCGTCTGTCCGCCGAGCTGCACGAGGACGCCGTACGGCTGCTCGTGCTGGCATATGGCGAGCACCGTCTCGAGGGTGATCGGCTCGAAGTACAGCCGGTCTGCGACGTCGTAGTCCGTCGAGACGGTCTCTGGGTTCGAGTTGATCATGATCGCCTCGAACCCGAGCTCGCGTGCCGCCGTGACCGCGTGCACGCAGCAGTAGTCGAACTCGATGCCTTGGCCGATGCGGTTCGGCCCCGCGCCGAGGACGATCACGCGGCGCTTCTCTCGGGGGAAGCTCGAGTCCCTGCGATGGCTCGCGTCCCGCGGAGGCGGCTGCGTCGGCGCGCGGCCCGGCGGCTCGTCGCTCGAGCCTTCCCACGTCGCGTAGAGGTACGGCGTCGTGCCGGGCATCTCGGCCGCGCAGGTGTCGACGCGCGAGAACGACGGCCGGATGCCCATCGCCTCGCGCAGCTTCCGGACGTCGTCCTCGTTCACCTCGACGAGCTCCGCGAGCCGCGCGTCCGAGAGCCCGAACCGCTTGTACGCGAGCAGTCGGCTCGCGTCCGTGAGCCCGCGCTTGGCGGCGCGTTCGATGGTGCGCTCGACGTCCACGATGCGGCGGAGCTGCGCGACGAACCAGCGATCGATCGACGTCGCCGCCGTGACCTCCTCTTCGGTCGCGCCTGCCCGCAGGGCGTCGACGACGTGAAGGAGCCGGCGGTCGCTCGGGCGCGCCGCGAGCTCGAGGGCGCGCTCCTTCTGGCCGGGGCCCGCAGCCCGCGCTCGGCCCGACGACAGCCCGCTGAGGCCCGTCTCGAGGCCGCGCGCGGCCTTCTGGACGGCCTCGACGAACGTCCGCCCGATGGCCATCGTCTCGCCGACGCTCTTCATCTGCGTCCCGAGGGCGTCGTCGGCGTCGGGGAACTTCTCGAAGGCGAAGCGCGGCCACTTCACGACGACGTAGTCGATCGCGGGCTCGAACGCCGCGCTCGTGCCGGTCAGATCGTTCACGAGCTCGTCGAGTCGATAGCCGACGGCGAGCTTCGTCGCGATCTTCGCGATCGGGTACCCGGTCGCCTTCGAAGCGAGCGCGCTCGATCGCGAGACGCGCGGGTTCATCTCGATGACGCGCACGGCGCCGTCGCTGGGCCGCACGGCGAACTGCACGTTCGCGCCACCCGTCTCGACGCCGATCTCGCTCATGACGGCGCGCGCGGCGTCGCGCAGGCGCTGGTACTCCTTGTCGGTGAGCGTCATCGCGGGCGCGACCGTGATCGAGTCGCCCGTGTGGATGCCGAGCGGATCGAGGTTCTCGATCGTGCAGACGACGATGAAGTTGTCGGCGCGGTCGCGGATGACCTCGAGCTCGAACTCCTTCCACCCGAGGAGGCTCTCCTCGACGAGCACCTCGTGCGTCGGCGACTCCGCGAGCGCGAGCGCCACCTTCGCGTCGAGCTCGGCCGGGCTCCGGACGATTCCGCCGCCGGTGCCGCCCAGCGTGAACGACGGGCGGAGGACGAGCGGCCAGCCGAGCTCCTGCGCCGCGCGGCGGGCCTCGTCGAGCGACCGCGCGACGGTCGCGCGAGGGCATTCGAGGCCGATCCTGTCCATCGCCTCCTTGAAGAGCTCGCGGTCCTCGGCCTTGCGGATCGACTCCGGCCGGGCACCGAGCAGCTCGACGCCGAGACGCGCGAGCGTTCCGTCTTCGTCGAGCGCGAGCGCGAGGTTGAGCGCGGTCTGTCCGCCGAGCGTGGGCAGGATCGCGTCCGGCCGCTCCTTCTCGACGATCGCGCGCACCGCGCGAGGGTCGAGCGGCTCGACGTACGTGCGATCCGCGAGCTCGGGATCGGTCATGATCGTCGCCGGGTTCGAGTTGACGAGCACGACCTCGTACCCCTCGGACTTGAGCGCGCGGATCGCCTGGGTGCCGGAGTAGTCGAACTCGCAGCCCTGGCCGATGACGATCGGGCCTGCGCCGAGGACGAGGATGCGGTGGAGATCAGATCGCCGAGGCATCGCGCGCTCGCTCCGCTCCGTCTTCCGGGATGCCCATGCGCTCGGGCAGCCCCAGCGCGAGGTTCAGGTTCCTGAGCGCCTGCGTCGCCGCGCCTCCGAGGAGGTTGTCGATCGTGGCGACGACCACCGCGTGGCGTCCGTCGTTCGAGACCTCGAGCCCGCCGATGACGACGTGGTGCTTGCCCGCGATGTCGCGCACGAGCGGCGGCTCGGTGGAGAGCCGGACGAGGGGCTCGTCGCCGTAGGCGTCGCGGTAGAGCGCCTCGAGCGCGCTCTTGCTCGTCGGCGCGGAGAATGCGACCGACACCGTGACCGTGATCCCGCGGAAGAACGGGGCGACGTGCGGCGAGAAGAAGATGCGATGTCCGAGCTGCCGCTCGACCTCGCGCTCGTGGACGTGACCGACGAGCGAGTACGGCAGGAGGTTGTCGCGGAGGACTTCGGGGTCGTTCTTCGGTGACGGCGTCGTCCCCGCGCCGCTGTAGCCGCTCACGCCGAAGACCGATGCAGGACCCGAAAGGAGGGGTACGAGCGGGGCGAGGGCGAGCTGCATCGCCGTCGCGTAGCACCCGGGGTTGGCGATGCGCCGAGCGCCCCGGATGCGATCGCGAACGCGCTCGGGCTGCCCGTAGACCCAGGCGTCGTCGAAGCGGTGATCGGCGGACAGGTCGACGATGACGGCGTCGGGGCGCGCGCGGTCGATGGCTTCGACGTACGCGCCCGACTTGCCGTTGGGCAGCGCGAGCACGTAGGCGTCGAGCTTCGCGCTCGCCACGGCCTCGGGCGACGCACCGTCGCGCTGCGACGTCGAGAGCTCGAGCGCGAGGCCTTCGTGACGGCCGACGAGATCGACGAGCTCCCGCCCGACATAGCCGCGGGCGCCGACGATGCCGAGCGAGGCCTTCTTCATCGCGAGGTGCAGGCCGATCTAGCCGATCGGTGCGCCCGCGACCAGCGGAGTCGCCGGTCGCGGCTACTGCCCCATCCGCCGACGCACCGCCTCGGGCAGGACTCGGCTCTCGACCCAGCTCCACGAGCTCCTCCGGGCTCAGCATCGCGCGCATTCGGTCGGGGGCGAGCCCGGCTTCCTCCTCCACGATGTGGGCCGCCATGGCCTTCGAGGCTTCGTGCGCGAGCTGCGCGATCTCGTGCGCGCTCGGGTGCGGCGCGGTCGCGCTCGCGACCATCCGTTCGCAGAGGGCATGAAGCTCACGGTGCGCGCGATCGCACGCCTCGAGGAACGCAGCGTCGGCCGACCGCAGGCGGCCGCATCGCCGGAGGACCGGGAACAGCACCTCGGTCTCGACCGCGTGATGGGCGAACAGGGAGCAGCCGGCGGTCAACGCCTGTTGGACGAGGACGTCGAGGGGCGCATCCACCGCGGAGGCGGCGGCTCGGAGCGAGCCCGCGAGGGCATGGTGCACCTCGACCAGGCCGCGGTGGTGGGTCGACGGGCGCTTCGCTTCGTCGATCGGGGCGTCGAGCTCACGGTGCCTCCAGGACGACCGCGCGGGCCGGAACGGATCCGGCCCGCGCTTCTGGATGGGAGACCGGCCGAGCACGTCGAAGGCGCATCACGCGCGCTCGGCGTGCGGTGCACCCGAGACGCTCACTTCTCGGTGTAGCGGTAGATCGCTTCCGACGACGCACCCCAGGGCAGCCGCAGGGTGAGGGTCTTCTTCCCGCCGGCTGCGGGTCCGGTGCTGTACGACGTTTCGGTAGGAGGCGAGTTCACGCTGCATGCCCGCGGCGTGAAGGTGAGACGGCCGTCCTTGGCTTCGACGTCGACGTCCCAACGGCGCACGCTCACTCTCGCGGCGCCGGGGCGGCGGAACTGATCGAGGAACTCGAACGTCGCCGTGGTGCCGGACGTGGCGGTCACCTTGAGACCGCCACGATGCTCGCGGGCCTCGTATCCGCCGCCCGAACGGCAGACCGTCGGGTTGCCGAGCACGGTGACGGCCGTGAGCTCGTAGGTCGTCGTCGTCAGGGCGCCCGCGCGTCCGAGGCGAGTCGGGCTGGTTGCGCACGTGGTCGTGACGAAATCGCCCATCTCCACGGTCTGACATGCCGGACCGGCGTCGAATCCTCCGTCGGGATCGGTGAGGCCGCCGTCCTCGTCGTCCTCGGGAGGCGGGTCCGCGCCGCCGTCCGAGGTGACGAGCTCCCCCTTCTTCGTCGCCGGCGTCGTCGCCGGTGCTCCCGCCGCCGTCCGGCTGGGAAGGCACGGAGCCGTCTTGATCGTCATTCGTCGTCGGCGTCGAGTCGTCGTCACCGCCGCACGCAGCGACGACGAGCGCGA
>CALFEQ010000192.1 GCA_937949945.1 uncultured Myxococcales bacterium | reverse complement strand
GGGTTCCACCACGGGTCGTAGTGGATGACGACGTCCGCGCTCGTCAGCGTGAGGCCCGTACCTCCGGCCTTGAGGCTGATGAGGAAGACCTGGGCGCCGCCGCGCTCGAACTGGTCGACCGCCTCGGCGCGATCCTTCGTGTCGCCGGTGAGGATCGCGTACTTGATCTTGCGCTCGCGGAGGCCGACCTCGAGCAAACCGAGCATGCTCGTGAACTGCGAGAAGACGAGCACGCGGTGGCCGCCCTCGAGCTGCTTCTCGAGCAGCTCGAAGAACATGGTGTACTTCGCCGACTCGCGCACGTTCGCGGCCTGCGACATGCGCACGAGGCGCGGGTCGCAGCAGACCTGGCGGAGCTTGGTGAGCGCGCCGAGGATCGGGACCGTCGACGCGGCGAGGCCCTTCTTGCGGATGATCCGCCGGACCTCGGCGTGGGCCGCGACGCGGATCGACTCGTACAGCTCGCGCTGGGCGCCCTGGAGCTCGACGGGGCGCATGACCTCCGTCTTCGGCGGGAGCTCCTTGGCGACCTCGCGCTTGTTGCGCCGGAGGATGTACGGCGCGACGAGCTGCCGGAGGGCCTCGAGGCGCTCCTCGTTCTTGTTCCGCTCGATCGGCACCCGATAGAAGCGGTTGAAGTGCAGCTCGTCGCCGAGCAGGCCCGGGTTGACGAAGTCGAGCAGCGCCCAGAGCTCGCCGAGGTGGTTCTCGACGGGCGTGCCGGACAGGCAGAGGCGGTGCTCCGCGTCGACCATGCGCACGGCGGCGTGGGCGCGGCTCTTCAGGTTCTTGATGGTCTGCGCCTCGTCGAGGATGACGAGGTAGAAGGAGTGCTCCGCGAAGCGCTCCTCGTCACGGCAGAGGATCGGATAGCTCGTCACGACGACGTCGGCGTTGCGGATGCCGTCGTAGGCGTCGTGGCGCTGGGCGCCGTGGATGACGAGCACGCGGAGGTGGGGCGCGAACTTCTTGATCTCGCGGTCCCAGTTCATCACGAGGCTCGTCGGCGCGACGATCAGCGCAGGGCGATCGAGGCGTCCCTCCTGCTTCTCGAGCGCGATGTGCGCGATCGTCTGGAGCGTCTTCCCGAGCCCCATGTCGTCGGCGAGGATGCCTCCGACCCCGCGCGCGCGGAGGTTCTGCAGCCACGCGACGCCCTCGAGCTGGTAGGAGCGGAGCTCGGCGCGCAACGCGGTGGGCTGCTTGACCTCGATCTTCTCGGGCGCGACGAGCGAGGCCGCCCACTCTCGGGCGCTGCCGGCGCCGCGGATCTCGATGTCGGCCCCGTCCTTCCGAAACGCCTCCTCGAGGCTCAAGAGCGCGGCCGCCCGCACCTGCGGGAAGCGGATCTCGCCCTTCGGCGATTGCCCGTCGTAGAGCTCGGCGAGGACGCGGAGGAGCGCACGCGCGCGCTCGGCCGGGATGGGCAGGTAGAGGCCGTCGCCCACCGGGAGCGCGAGACACTTGCGCGAGGTGGTGTGCGCGAGCTCGCTCAAGGCCTTGCCGTTCGCGCGCTCGAGGATCTCGACGAGCGCCGGCAAGAGGTTCACGCGCTTGCCGTCGAGATCGATGCCGAGCTCCAGCCCGAACCAGTCGGGCCGCTCGTCTTCGTCGTCGCCGAGGCTCCGCCTGCTCGGCCGCCCGTCCGGCGCGGGCGAGATGTCCGCGTACCAGGCGGGCTCGCGCTCGACGACGCGGAACGGGTAGTCGGGGGCGATCTCGACCTTCCACCCGAGCACACGGAGCTGCGGCACGACGTACGCGCTGAAGCTGCAGTAGTCGTGGACGCTGCCTTCGCATCGGACGACGTAGTCCGCGTTGGCCGCGCTCGCCCAGTCGTCGAGGCAGTCGAGGGGGACGGCGCCGAAGCTCTCGAGGATCCGGCGGCAGCGGCTCTCCTCCCGCTCGTCGCGCTGGACCCAGCGATCGACGTCGATCATGACCTCGTCGTCCTCCTCGGACGCGGGCACCCGCACGCCTTCGTACTCGAACGAGAGCTCGATCAGCGGCACGCGCTCGGTGTCGAACGTCGACCCCAGGCCTTCGGTCCGATGGATCACGACCTCGTCGGCGAAGAGCCGGAGGCACGGCACCGGGCCGGACGCCGCGGCGGGCGACGCGACGGGCCGCGTCTCGCTCAGCGGCGCGTCGGGGACGACCTCGGAGTGGGCGGGTCGTCGGCTCGTTCGATCGATGGTCTCGTCAACACCCGGACGGCGCTCCCATCCCTCCTGGGGAGCGCCTTCGTTAACCAAACGCACGAGTCCCTTAGATCATAGTCGATCGCTCTTGTCGATAACTTGGACAACCTTGGTTGACGAGATCGCACGCCTCGGCCCCCCGCGGGCCCCGCCGTCTCGCTCCCGGCGCCTCGCTCCGGGGCCTCAGAAGCTCCGAATGAAGTCCCAGCCCGCCTTGGCGCCCTCTTGCCAGATCGTGTGGCCCATGCCCGGGATGAGGCACCACACGACGGGCTTGTCGGGGGGGCAGCCCTCGTACTTCACGCAGGGCGAAGGTGTCGTCGCCGTCCGCTCCTCGCTGCAGCCGTTGAGCGCGGCCCAGTAGATCGCGACGAACTCGCCGCCCTCCGGCGCGTCGTTCTCGCCGTGTACGGCCATCGCTGCGACCCCGCCTTGCGGCGCCGGGAGCTGGTCTTTGCACTTGACGTAGCCCGACGGCCAGATCCCCGCCTCGGGATCCTCCGGCTCGTTCGGCGCCCCGCCCGCGTGCACGACGATGCCTCGGAAGAAGCCATTTTTGCGGCACGCGAGCTGGTTGATGAAGTACCCGCCCGAGCTGTAGCCCACGCCGAAGACATGGGTCCGGTCGACCCCGACCTTCTCGGAGATCGCGTCGACCAGCGCCTCGACGAAGGCCATGTCCGGGTTCGTCGACGACGGTTCGTAGAGGTTCCAGGTCTGACCGATGCCCGTCGGGTACGCGACGACGGCTTGGTCGCCCGAGAAGCTGTCGATCGGGTGCGCGCGCCGCATGCCGGGTCCGTCGCCGCCGTCGCCGTGGAAGACGAGGACGAGCGGGTACGCCCGCTCGGGGTCGAACGACTTCGGGACCGCGAGGACGTACGAGCGCTTCGTGCCCCCGACGTCGACGGTCTCTTCGGTCACCGTCACCTTCGAAGCCGGCTCCTCCCCACCGCCGGCGTCGCCGTTCGAGCCGCTGCTCGTGCCCGGCTCCTTGCCGGCCGGCGGGTCGCTCGAGCACGCGGCGAAGACGACGGTGAGCAGGATCGGGAGCACGAAGCGACGCATCGCTGGCCAGGATAGCGGCTCCCGCCCGAAGGAAGCGCCGTCTTGGCGAGCGCGCCAAGTGCGCGACGTTCCTCGACTTCGCGGTCCCGTCCTCGGCCGAACGACGGACGACCACGCGCCGCCGCTTTTTCGCATCCATTAACTGGCGCCCGCGCCCGCACTTCATTAAAGCGTGGTCGATGCCGGCCAGGATGGCTCGTCTCCGAACGGGGCTCACGCTCGCCGTCATGCTCGCGACGGCGTGCGCCGCCTCGACGCGTCCTGCGCCCGAGACCGCGGCGGCCGCCGCCGAGCCCCCGGCGGTCGACCCCGCCGAGACGACGGACGCGACCGACGACGACCTCGAAGACGAGGACGGCGAGGTCGAGGCCACGAGCGAGCTGCCCGCCCCGCCGGAGCCGCCGTCGCCCTGCCCGCCGGACATGGTGCTCGTCGCCGACGCGGTCGGCCCCGACGGCGAGCCGCTGCGCTTCTGCATCGACAAGTACGAGGCGTCCGTCGTCGAGATCGGCCCCGACGGTGTCGAGAGACCGCACCCGCACTATCTGCCCGTCGACGGCCGCACCGTCCGGGCGGTGAGCGTGCCCGGGGTCTTCCCGCAGGCCTTCATCAGCGAGGTGCAGGCGGAGGAGGCGTGCATGGCGTCGGGCAAGCGCCTCTGCTCGTACGCGGAGTGGAAGACCGCGTGCATGGGCCCGTCGAAGACCACGTACCCGTACGGCGACACGCGGCAGCCCGGCGTCTGCCACGACAACGGCAAGAGCGCCGTCGCCGCCGTGTTCGGGTTCCACCGCCTTGCCGATCCGGTCGCGATGCCTCCTCGCAAGGCGTCGTCCGGGAAGGCGAAGTCGGACCGCACGGCGAAGGCGACGCGTCCGGCGCACGTCGTGAAAGGGAAGGCCGCGCAAGCGAAGCGCGAGCGCCCGACGCGCACCGCGGCGAAGGGCGAGCCGGCCTCGAAGAAGCGGACGCGGTCCTCCCGCTCGGACGACGCCGTCGCCAAGAAGCAGCGCACGTCCGGGAAGACCGGGAAGAAGAGCACCTCGACGAAGAGCTCCTCGAAGAAGAACGCCTCGATCGCCAAGCGCACGCCCGCGAAGTCGAGCTCGCGTCCCCAGTCGGTCGAGCCGAGCGTGTGGACGCAGCTCAACGATCCGCGCCTCGGTCAGGTCGAGGGCGCGGTGGCGCGCACGGGATCGCACGAGGCGTGCGTGAACGGCTACGGCGTCGTCGACATGGTCGGCAATCTCCACGAGTGGGTGAAGACCGACCCGTCGTCGCCCCGCGGGATGTTCGCCGGCGGCTACTTCCTCGACACGACGATCAACGGCGAGGGCTGCAACTACCGCACGACCGCGCACGCCCACGACTACCACGACTACTCGACGGGCTTCCGCTGCTGCGCGGACGCGACCGAGTGAAGCATGGGCAGGTACGTCGCCCTCCTCCGCGGCATCAACGTCGGCGGCAAGAACCTGATCCGCATGGCCGACCTCAAGGCGTGCTTCGAGGCGCGAGGGTTCGGCGACGTCGTCACGTACATCCAGAGCGGCAACGTGATCTTCTCGGCGCCGGACGGCGACGCGTCGAAGCTGGTCCGCCGCATCGAGGCCGCGCTCGGCAAGGCGTTCGACTACGAGGCGCGCGTGGTGCTGCGGTCGTTCGCGCAGATGCGCGAGATCGTCACGCGCGCGCCGAAGGGGTTCGGTTCGGAGCCGGCGAAGCACCGCTACGACGTGATCTTCGTGAGGGAGCCGCTGACGGCCGCGGAGGTGATGGACGTCCTGCCGACGAAGGAAGGCGTCGATCGCGCCCATGTCGGGCCGGGCGTCGTCTACGTGTCCAGGCTCGTCGCCAAGGCCACGCAGAGCCGGCTCTCGAGAATCGTCTCGATGCCCGTCTACGCGCACCTGACGATCCGGAACTGGAATACGACGTCCAAGCTCTTCGAGATGATGTCCGCCGGAGCCCTGGAGCCCGCGAAGCCGGCGAAGAGCGCGGGCGCACCGAAGCGCCGCGCTGCCGGATCGTCAGCGCGAGCTTGAGCGGCCTCGCTCATGCATGTCTTCCCGCGTGCATCCGCGAGACGCTCACCCCGATGGCCTGCCGGATTGAAGGCTACGCTCTCCTCGGCGACTGCCGTGGCGCCGCGCTCGTCGGCGAGAACGGATCCATCGACTGGCTCTGCCTCCCGCGCTTCGACTCGGACGCCTGCTTCGCCGCCCTGATCGGCACGCCCGAGAACGGGTTCTGGCGAATCGCTCCGAGGTCGCAGGTCCGACAGGTACGGCGACGCTACCGCGGCGTCACGCTCTCGCTCGAGACCGAGCTCGTGTGCGACGAGGGCGCGATCGTGCTCACGGATTTCATGCCGATCGGCTCGGACGGTCCGGGGCTCGTCCGTATCGTCTCGGGCAAGTCGGGAGCCGTGCCGGTGCGCTCGGAGCTCGCGCTGCGGTTCAACTTCGGCAAGACGATCCCGTGGGTGACGCGCCAGGTCGGCGGCCTCGAGGCGATCGCCGGCCCGGACCTCCTTCGGCTCTGGACGCCGGCGCCGTTGCACGGAGAACAGCTGCGGACGACCTCGGACTTCGTCGTGCGCCCGGGCGATCGCGTCCCGTTCGTGCTGCGTTGGGCGCCTTCGTACGTGGCCGAGAGGCCCCTGCCGATCGACGCCGATCAGGCGCTCGAGCGATGCGACGCGTCTTGGCAGCTCTGGGGCGAGCGGTGCCGCATGGACCTCCCGTACGCGGACGCGATCCGTCGCTCGATCCTGACGCTGAAGGCGCTCACGTTCGTGCCCACGGGCGGCATCGTCGCGGCGCCGACGACGTCCTTGCCGGAGAAGATCGGCGGAGTCCGCAACTGGGACTACCGCTTCTGCTGGGTGCGTGACGCGGTCTTCACGCTCTACGCGCTGATCACGGCCGGATACCAGGAGGAGGCGCGCGCCTTCCGCGACTGGCTGCTCCGCGCGGCCGCGGGCGCGCCCGATCAGCTCCAGGTCGTCTACGGGATCGCCGGCGAGCGCCGCCTCACGGAGGTCGAGCTCCCTTGGTTGAGCGGCTACGAGGGCAGCCTGCCGGTGCGCATCGGCAACGCGGCCACCGACCAGCTGCAGCTCGACGTCTTCGGCGAGATCGCCGACACGCTGTTCCTCTCGCACATCACGGGGCTCGATCACACCGAGGAGGGCTGGGCGCTCGAGCGCGCGCTCCTCCTCTATCTCGAGAAGGCGTGGCGCGAGCCCGACCACGGCATCTGGGAGGTGCGCGGGCCGCGGCGCCACTTCGTCCACTCCAAGGTGATGTGCTGGGTCGCGTTCGATCGCGGCGTACGCTCGATCGAGCTGTGGGGGCTGGACGGCCCGCTCGATCGCTGGCGACGCGTGCGCGACGAGATCCACGCCGAGGTCTGCGAGCGGGGCATCGATCCCGAGAGCGGCGGCTTCACCCAGTACTACGGGTCGAGGGAACCGGATGCGAGCCTGCTCCTGTTGCCCATCGTCGGATTCTTGCCGCCCCACGATCCGCGCGTCGTCCGGACCGTCGCCAACATCGAGCGGCGGCTCCTCTGGGACGGATTCGTGCACCGCTACATCACCCACCCGAACGTCGACGGGCTGCCCGAATCGGAAGGCGCCTTCCTCGCGTGCTCGTTCTGGTACGTCGAGGCGCTCGTCCTGCTCGGCCGGCACGAGGAGGCGCGCGCCCACTTCGAGCGGCTCCTCGGCGTCGCCAACGACGTCGGGCTCCTCGCCGAGGAGTACGATCCGCGCACGAAGCGTCTGCTCGGCAACTTCCCGCAGGCGCTCTCTCACGTCGCCCTCGTCAACGCCGCGATGCACCTGTCGCGGGTGAGCGGTCCTACCCTGCCCCCACGCGAATGCTAGCGCCTCGACCGCCCGTCGCTCTCACGCGAGCGAATTCGCTATCTTCGCCGCATGCCGCAGAAGGCGGAGGTGCTCGAGCTCGCCGGGCACGAGGTGACGATCACGAACCCGACGAAGATCTTCTTCCCGAAGCTCGGCGTCACGAAGCTCGACCTCGTCCGGTACTACCTGTCCGTCGCCGAGGGCGCGATCCGAGGGGTCTACGGCCGACCGATGCTCCTCAAGCGCTTCCCCGACGGGATCGAGGCGGAGCCCTTCTACCAGAAGCGAGCGCCGCAGAAGCGCCCGGACTTCATCGAGGTCGCGACGTTCACCTTCCCCTCCGGACGGAGCGCCGACGAGATCGTCGTGAGGAACGTCGCGCAGCTCGCGTGGGTCATCAACCTCGGCTGCATCGACCTCCACGCCCACCCCGTGCGGGCCGAGGACATGGATCATCCGGACGAGCTTCGCATCGACCTCGATCCCGTGCCCGGCGTCCCGTGGCAGCAGGTGATCGACGTCGCGAAGGTCGCGCGCGAGGTCTTGGGCGAGATGGGGCTCATCGGCTGGCCGAAGACGAGCGGCTCGCGTGGCGTGCACGTCTGGGTGCGCATCCAGCCGCGTTGGCCCTTCGAGCAGGTCCGCCGCGCGGCCCTCGCCTTCGCGCGCGAGGTCGAGCGGCGCGCGCCGAAGATCGCGACGAGCAAGTGGTGGAAGGAAGAACGCCACGGCGTCTTCATCGACTACAACCAGAACGCGCGCGACCGCACGACGGCGACCGCCTACTCCGTGCGCCCGACCCCGGACGCGCGCGTGTCGATGCCGCTCTCGTGGGAGGATCTCGAGACGGCCGACCCCGCCGACTTCACGATCCGGACGGTGCCCGCGATCTACGCCGAGCGCGGCGATGCGCACGCACGGATCGACGAGGTCCACGGATCGATCGAGCCGCTCCTCGAGCTCGCCGAGCGCCAGGCGCGCGAAGGCCTGGGCGACGCCCCGTGGCCTCCGCATTTCTCGAAGGCACCGGGCGAAGCTCCGCGCGTCGCGCCGTCGCGCGCGAAAGGCGCGAGGCCCGCCCGGCCGAAGCTTCCCGTCCACGTCATCGCGAAGGCGAAGTCGAAGGACGACGCGCTCGCGGGGCTCGAGCGCTGGAAGGCACGCCACCCCGAGGTCGTTCCGTTCCTCGCGCCGGAAGACGTCCTCGTCGACACGATGCGCGGTCGCTTCTCCGCGTGGACGCGCATCCGCGTGAACCTGAAGAACGTCCCCGAGGACAAGCGCCCCCCCGAGGAGCCGCCGGATCCGGATTACGATCCGGCGGCGGAGTGGAGGGGCGGGGGCGGTTGAGGCCGCTCACGGACCTCCCCGACGCCTAGCGCGCCTCGGGCTTCGGTGCTTCGGGAAGCTCCACGATCGGGCGCACCTCGATCGAGACCGGCAATTTGCTCTCGGGGGACAAGAACCCGGACGCGAGCTCGACCGCCTCGTCGAGGCTTTCCGCCTCGAGGATCGTGTAGCCCCCGAGCTGCTCGCGCGTCTCGGCGAAGGGCCCGTCGGTCACGAGGCGCTTGCCCGCTTCCATGCGCAACGTCCTCGCCGACGACGTCGATTCGAGCGGCGCGCCGCTCACGATTTTGCCCCTGGCCATCAGCGAGCGCACGTGAGGCGCGCAGATGCCCATCTCCCGCCGTTGCTCTTCCTCCGTGAGGTTCGACCAAGCCTTTTCGTCGAGATACGTGAGGAGCATGTACTTCATCGTCACCTCCGCCCCTGAATCGAACGAACGTCCCCCCGATCGACAGCGGCCTCGAAGAAAACCGACGCGCCTTCGTCGGGTCGGCGACCGGGACGCGGAGCGCGCTCGACGCACGGTCGAGCGACACCCCGACCGTCGCGCGGACGCTACTGCGCCTTGGGCTTGGGCGGATCCGGAAGCTCCACGAGCGGACGGACTTCGATCGTGGTCGGAACCTTGCTCTCGGAAAAGAGGAAGCTCGACGCGATCGAGAGAGCCTCGTCGAGGTTCTCCGCCTCGAGGATCGAGTAGCCGCCGAGCTGCTCGCGCGTCTCCGCGAAGGGGCCGTCCGTCATGAGCCGCTTGCCGTCCTTCAGGCGCAAGGTCGTCGCCGTCGACGACGGCTGCAGGGGCGCGCCGCTCAGGAGCTTGCCGCTCGCCATCAGGGAGAGGACCCGGGGCTCGCAGAGGGCCATCTCCCGCTTCTTCTCTTCTTCCGTGAGGTTGGACCAGGCCTTCTCGTCCACGTACGTGAGGAGCATGTACTTCATCGTTCACCTCCGCCCATGAATCGAACGGCGCCCCGCCCGATCGACAGCGGCCCCGAAAAAAGGTCAAATCGTCGGCCCGGCCATGGTCGACGATGCCCCGAGCTCAGCCGCGAAGGACCACCACCGCGCCATCGAGGCACTCTATCGCAAGGAGTGGGGGCGCATCGTCGCGACCCTCATTCGGCTGGTCGGCGACTTCGACGTCGCCGAGGAGGCGGCGGCGCAGGCCTTCGAGGCCGCGGTGGAGCAGTGGGGCGCGTCGGGCGTCCCCGAGCACGCACGGGCCTGGCTGATCCAGACCGCCCGGAACCAGGCGATCGACCGGCTCCGGCGGCAGCGCAACTTCGACCAGAAGATCGAAGCGCTCGCCCTCGTCGCGGACACCAGCGTCGCAGAGCCCGTCGATCCGGACACCATCCCGGACGATCGCCTTCGCCTGATCTTCACGTGCTGCCATCCGGCGCTCGCCCTCGAAGCGCGCGTCGCGCTGACGCTCCGGACGCTCTGCGGCCTCGAGACCGAGGAGATCGCCCGGGCGTTCCTCGTGCCGGTACCGACGATGGCGCAGCGTCTCGTGCGCGCGAAACGCAAGATCGCGGACGCGAAGATCCCCTACGTCGTCCCGGCGGCGACGGAGATCGCGGAACGCCTCGAGGCGGTGCTCGCGGTCATCTACCTCGTCTTCAGCGAGGGCTACGCCGCGACGCGGGGCGCCTCGCTGGTGCGCACGGATCTCTGCGCGGATGCGATCCACCTCGGCCGGATGTTGCGCGAGCTCATGATGCCGGCGCCGCCGGCCGAAGCGACGGGGCTCCTCGCCCTCATGCTCCTGCACGATGCCCGACGCGAAGCGCGCCTCGACGCGGCGGGCGACGTCGTCCTGCTCGAGGATCAGGATCGCTCGCGCTGGAACCGCGCACAGATCGAGGAGGCGCTCCCGCTCGTGGAAGAGGCGCTCCGTTCCG
>CALFEQ010000191.1 GCA_937949945.1 uncultured Myxococcales bacterium | reverse complement strand
CTCCAGGCTCCAGGTGGGCGCGCTCCGCGCGCGTCCTCAGATGCTGAGGACTGAGGGCTGAGGGCTGGGCCTGATGGGCCTCGAGGCGTTCCTTCCCTGGAGCCTGGAGCCCGGAGCCTCTTGCCCGAAATTTCCCATGCCCGGCGGATGTGGGTAGATGTGAGGCAATGCTTGCCAAGCGACTCTCGCCCGTCCTGATCGCTGCGGCGGTGACGGCGCTCGCTCCGCCTGCGGACGCGGCGGGGTGGCAGGAGATTCACCAGACGTCCGACGACGTGCGGTTCGAGGTCGGGCCCGACGGGGTCGCGACGGTCCAGCATCACTTGCGCTATCGGATCGTCGCCGGTCGCTTCAAGACGGTCGAGATCGCGGGCATTCACCCGGCCGCCGAGATCGCGCCGGAGGCCGTCTTCGTCTCCGAGAAGACCGGCGCCGAGGTGCTCGCGCGCGTCGAGGCCGTCGAGCCGACGCCGAACAAGCGCGACGAAGCTGCCTCGACCGACAAGCCGAGCGAGGCGGGCGCGAAGCCGATCACGCTGCGGCTCATGATCGACGAGGGCAAGGGGCTCGGCCGGGGCATCTACACCGTCGACGTCACGTACAAGCTGGACCTCGTCGCCACGAAGCTGCTCGCGCGTGACGGCGCGATGTGGAGGATCGCGTGGACCGCGCCGCCGGCGCCCGAGGGGCACGACGGCGCGCGCGTCGTCTTCGATCTGCCCGCGGCGCCGACGGAGCCGCGGCTCGCCGGTATCGCGGGCTCGACCACGCTCGCGACGCTGCGTCGCTCCGCCGAACGCGACGCGCTCGAGCTCGTGCGCGCCCACGTCCCGCGCGGCGAGGCGGTGACCTGGGCCGCGCGCGTCGACCCGAAGGCCTTCCCGCTCGTGACGTCGCCCGAGCTGCGGCCGCCGCCCGTCCGCGAGACGGCGCCGCCGTCGCTGATCGCGTCGAACCTCTCGCGCATCGTCGCGGCCGCCGCCTTCGCGCTCTTCGCGGGCGTGCTCGCGGCGCTGCTCCGTCACAAGCAGCGGGCCGTTCGCGCCGCCGCCGAGCTCCGGCGAGCGATCGCTCGACCGCTCCTCCCGTTGGCGTGGGGAGCCGCTCCGTTCGCGTACGGCGTCGTCACGGCGTCGGCGCTCGCGTGCTTGCTCTGGTGGAGCCCGCTCGTGGGCGCATCGTTGGTCGTGCTCGCGATGGCGATCGGCGCCCATCGCGCGCCCGTCGTCCTCGCACGTCCGCGCGGGCCCGGGCAGTGGCGCCCGACGGCCGATTCGCTCCTGCTCGTCGCCGCGCCGCGCGAGCCGCTGCCGACCGACGGGCTCGACGTCACGACACGGCGTGGCTTCTTCGCGTTCTTCGGCATCGCGTGCATGTTCGGCGCCGGCGCCTGGTTCCTGCGGGCGCACGTCCCTCAGATCGCGATTGCCCTGCCGCTCTCGTTCGCCGCGGTCGTCCCGATCTTCGTCACCGGTACACGCGCGCAGCTCCCTCCCACGCCGACCGAGCTGGCCGTGCGCATGCTGCGGCCCGCGCGTGACGCGCTCGCATCCGTGATCGATCTCGAGCACGCCGAGCTCTCCACCGTCGCGCGCGTCGTCGAGGGGAAGGACGGGGAAGGCGAGAGCGTCGACGAGGTGCGCCTCACGTGCGTGCCGCGCGACCGAACGCCGGGACTGCGAGCGATCGAGCTCGCGCTCGCGACGAGCCCGGGCGGCCACGGCGCGATCCCCGAGGTCCTCGTCCGCTTCGAAGACGCCTCGGCCACGGCCGAGCGCATCGCGGGTCTCGCCGCCGGCGTTCCGATCGTGCCCGGCAGGACGGCGGAGGAGCGCGTCCTTCGCCTCTCGCCGGAGGAGCCGACGCCCACCGCAGCGGCCGCGCTCGTCGGTGCGCTCGTGCTCGGGCTCGAGGGCAGGCGCGCGACCGACCGAGCGAGGGACGGCGAGCCCGTCCGCGTACGCTGGACCGGCGTCGAGCGCCGTGGTCGGCTGCTCGCCCGCGCAGGTCTCGTGGGCGCCGCCGCGGCCGGCGGGATGAGCGGGGCGTGACGGTGCCCCGCCCGACCGACGAGAGCGCGGCTCGTTCCGGCCGCGCGGGCGTCCTCGGGTGCTCGCGCTGCTACGCTCTGTGATAGAAACGCGCAAAACGAGCATGACGAGCGGAAGGGTGCCCGAGAGGAGCCAGGGAAGCGCCGGCGGCGACGTCGCTCCGGCATCGCTCGTCGACGCGTTGCTCGTGTACGCGGAGCCGCTCGCGTCGGGCGTCCACGTCATCGTCGTCGGCGATGCGGAGAGCTCGGTGGCGGAGCGGCTGCTGGAGCTCGGAGCGCGCGCGGTCCACGTCTTCGATCCGGACCCGGCGCGCGCCGCCAACACGGCGCGCAGGGCGCCGCGCGGCGTCACCATCCGGGCGCTCGTCGACGAGCTCGAGGTCCGCGATGGCGCGTTCGATCTGGCCGTCGTCCCGGACCTCTCGGAGCTGAACGATCCTCGTGATGCGATCGCTCGTCTCCGACGCGCCGTCGCGCCGAACGGTCACGTGCTCGCGATGGGCCGCGCGAAGGTCGCCGAAGGCGACGAGGGTGGAGACGTGCCGTTCACCACGGACCTCGGTCCACCGACGCTCGAGTACTCCGAGCTCTACGACATCTTCGCGACCCAGTTCGAGGAAGTGGCGCTCGCCGGTGTCGTCCCGTTCACGGGCGTCGTCTTCGCGGAGCTCGGCGGCGAAGAGTCGGAGACGCCTCCCGTCACCGTCGACACGCGGCTCGCGCCGACGGATCCGCCTTCCGTGTTCGTGGTGGTCGCCGGCCAGCGGAGCGAGAAGCGGCCGATGCCGGAGCTCGATCCATACGCGATCGTGCAGCTCCCGCGTCGCGAGGAGCCGTCCCGCGCCGCCATCGAGCTCGAGTCGAACCTCGCCGCGGCGCAGCTCCAGGCCAAGCTCCTCACCTCGCAAGTGGAGGAGCTCCGCGAACGGCTCGTCGCGGCCGAGTCACGTGCGGCGGATCTCACCGCGCGTCTCGATCGGACCACGTCCGAGCGCGACGGAGCGCTCACGCGTGCGATGGAGCTCGAGTCCGTGCTCGCCGCCACGCAGCAGACGATGGCCTCGCTCGAGAACCGACTGCTCGAGGCCGAGCGAGCCCTGGCCGAGCGTGACGAACGCATCCACGCGCTGAGCGCGGAGCTCGACGCCCGCCGTACGGCGGCCTCCTTCGTCGCGACGTCGGCGGAGATCGAGGTCCAGGCCCTCGTCGATCGCGCCGAGCGCGCGGAGACGGCGCTCGCCGTGGCGCTCTCGGAGCTCTCTTCGTCGCGCCAGGAGAGCACGGAGACGACCGTGCATCTCAACTCGAGCCTCGCGCAGATGCGCGATCGGGCCGAGCGGGCCGAGGCAGCATTGGCCGCCGCCGTCGACGAGCTGAACGCACGTCGCTCGGCGGAGTCCACCGCGATGGACCTGCAGGCCGACATGGACGCGCTGCGCGACCGCGCCGAGCGCGCGGAGGCGGCGCTCGCGCTGCACGTCGCCGACCTCGCGCACCTCGCCGAAGCGCACGCGAAGGAGACGGAGGGCTACGAGGAGCAGCTCCGCGATCGCGCACGGGTCATCGCCTCGCTCGAGAAGGAGCTCGTTCGTCGCGAGCAGCTCGTCAAAGAGCTCGTCACCGCGCTCGAGGAGTCGCGTGAATCGGCGACGAACGGCGCCCGGTTCGAGGCCGCGCCGCCGCTCTCGGTGGAGACGCCCGTCGCGAACGGGGAGCTGGCTCGGTTGCGGAAGAAGCTCGACGAGCTCGCGGCCGAGGTCGCGCGCCGCGAAGGCGAGCTGGTCGCTCGCGGATGGCGCATCGCCGAGCTCGAGAAGCAGCTCGAAGAGCTGAAGGAGTCCGCCCGGCGTGCTCGAGCCACGTCGGACGGCGAGCCGCGTCAGGAGCCGCGCGTGTCTGCGGACGTGGAGGCGGTGAAGTCCGAGCTCGATCGGGCACGCGCCGAGCTCGCGCGTGCGCGGGACGAGCTCGACGCGCTACGGCAAGCGCTCGCGCAGGAGCATGCGCTGCGCGTCGCGGCCGAGTCGGGCGAGGAGCTCGCTCGTGCGCGCTCCGAGCTCGCGCGTCAAGCCGCTCTTCTCGAGCAGATGCGCGGCCGTACGGACAATCCTTAGTCGAGGTCGACCAGCCGTCCGGAGTCTTCGTTCGCTGCGGCCGTCCGCGGGCACCGGATCGTGCACGCTCCATCCTTACTCGGCGCTGGGGTCACGGCCGGGGCATGCTATGAGTGTTGACACCCATACGGCACGCCTTACCTTGCGGCGGCGGCACGGCACTGTGTGGATTTTCGTGGGCTCTGCGCCCCAACGGTCATGTCGGACAAGCGCGATTATTACGAAGTCCTGGGCGTCGATCGGAATGCGACTGCCGACGAGATCCGCAAGGCCTACAAGCGCGAAGCCCTGAAGCATCACCCGGATCGCAATCCGGGCGATCCCACGGCCGAGGCCAAGTTCAAGGCCGTCAACGAGGCCTATCAGGTCCTCTCCGACGAAGAGAAGCGGCAGATCTACGACCAGTTCGGGCACGCCGGGCTCGAGGGCGGCATGGGCGGCGGCGGCCCGGCCGTGTCGGACGTCTTCTCGCACATGCAGGACCTCTTCGCCGAGATGTTCTCGGGCACGTTCGGCTTCGGGAGCACTCGGCGCCAGCCGCGACGCGGCCAGGATCTCCGCGTTCAGGCCCACCTCACGCTCCGGGAGGCCGCGTTCGGCCTCAAGCGCGAGATCACGGTCAACGCCCCGACCCGTTGCCAGGACTGTCAGGGCTCGGGCGCCAAGCCCGGCACCAAGCCGGAGACGTGCGCGCACTGCAGAGGGAGCGGCCACGTGTCGAACGCGCGTGGCTTCGTCATGTTCACGACGCCCTGTCCGCGGTGCCACGGGCAGGGCGTCGTCATCAAGGAACACTGCCGGACCTGCAAAGGGCACGGCATGGTCGAGCGCGCGCGGAAGGTCGTCGTCACCTTCCCGGCGGGCATCGACAGCGGCCAGAAGCTCCGCATCCCCGGGCAGGGCATGCCGGGACCGAACGGCGCGCCTCCGGGCGATCTCTACGTCGAGGTCGACATCGAGGAAGATCCGCGCTTCGAGCGCGACGGCGTGGACCTCGTGACGCGCGTCCACGTGTCCTTCACCGACGCGGCGCTCGGCGCGGAGATCAGGGTCCCCTCGATCGGCGACTCCCTCGACGATCCTCCCGACACCACGGTGCCGTGCCGCATCCCACCGGGGACGCAGTCGGGATCCGTCTTCACGATCAAGGGCAAGGGCGTCCCGCGGCTCGACGGCCGAGGACGTGGCTCGCTCATCGCCGTCATACAGGTCGACGTACCCACCGTCCTGAGCGAGCGCGCCAAGGCCCTCCTCCGCGAGCTCGACGCCGAGCTCGCGCGGACCTCCGGGGCCGAAGGCAAGCGCGCCGTCGGAGCGAAGTAGGCGCGCGTCTGTTAGCCTTCGCCCGATGGCATCGCTCGATGCGCTGAAGGCGAAGCTGGCGGCCACGCCGGCGCTGCGCCCCGTGGGACGCGTGCTCGGCGTCACCGGGCTCAGCCTCCGCTTCAGCATGCCCGGCGTGCGCGTGGGCGACGTCGTCATGGTGAAGCGGCGCGGCGAGCCGCTCCTCTGCGAGGTGGTCGGGTTCGATCGCGGCGAGGCGGTCGGAATGCCGCTCGGCGCGATCGCGGGCGTCGGGCCGGACGACGAGGTCGAGTCGACCGGTTCCGGCTTCGAGGTGCGCGCCTCGGATTCGCTCCTCGGTCGCGTGGTCGACGGGCTCGGCCGTCCGATCGACGGTCGAGGGCCGATCGAGGGCGGGACGAGCGTACCGGTCGATGCCGACCCGCCGATCGCGCTCGCGAGACGTCCCGTCACGCGGCCGCTCGCGACGGGCGTACGCGTGATCGACGGGTTGCTCACGATGGGCGAAGGGCAGCGCATCGGCCTGTTCGCGGGATCCGGCGTCGGCAAGAGCACGCTGCTCGGCGCGATCGCGCGCGGGACGGCGGCCGACGTCGTCGTCGTCGCGCTCGTCGGCGAGCGCGGGCGAGAGGTCGGTGAGTTCCTCGAGCACTCGCTCGGAGAGGAGGGCAGGCGGCGCAGCGTCGTCGTCGTCGCCACGAGCGACGTCGCCGCGCTCGAACGACTGCGCGCCGCGCAGGTCGCCACGGCGTACGCGGAGTACTTCCGCGATCAGGGCAGGAGCGTCATGCTCCTCGTCGACTCCGTCACGCGCTTCGCGCGTGCGCAGCGCGAGGTCGGGCTCGCGGCGGGCGAGCCGCCGGCACGCCGGGGTTATCCGCCGAGCGTGTTCGCGATGCTCCCGCGCCTGCTCGAGCGCTCGGGGCAGGGCGCGCGCGGATCCATCACCGCCATCTACACGGTGCTCGTGGAGGGCGGCGACATGGAAGAGCCGATCGCGGACGAGGTGCGCGGCATCCTCGACGGTCACGTCGTCCTCGACCGGACGCTCGCCGCACGAGGACGTTACCCCGCCGTCGATCCGACGGTCTCCCTCTCGCGCGTGATGGACGCGGTGGTCACGCCCGCACATCGCGACGCCGCGCGCCGCCTCCGCGCGCTCGTCGCGCACTACGAGGCGAAGCGCGATCTCGTCATCCTCGGCGCGTACGCGAAGGGCAGCGACAAGGAGCTCGACGAAGCGATCGCGCGCATGCCGAAGATCGAGCAGTTCCTCCGCCAGGCGCCCTCGGAGAAGGTCGCGTTCGACGACACGGTCGCCTTGCTCTCGCGCGTCGTCGCGTGACCGGCCTCGGGCATACTCGACCGACCCGGACGGTTGTCCGTTCACGACGTCATGACGCGACTCGACCGCAGGACTTACGCCCGCGCCGATCGCGTCGTCCTCGGCGTGTGGAAGGCGATCGGCCGTCCGGTGCTGCGGGCCGCCGGGGCCACGTACTTCGCGGTGGCTTTGCTGGCGTCGGTCGTGTTCTCGCCCGCCGGCATGCGCGCGCAGGATCTCGTGCGGGCGCTCCATCACTCCTTTGTCCTGCGATGCGTGCTCTGGGCAGCGTGGCTACTCGTGACGTTCCCCGCAACGCACGCGATCTTCCATGCGCGCGGAGGGCTCACGCTGCGCGCGCTGCGCCTGCCGCCGGTGCCGCTCGCGGGCGCGCTCGTCTCGATGGCCGCCGTCGTGCACGCGCCCTGGGCGATGCTCTTCGGACGTGGCGAGGGGCTCGCGTCGGCCGCGGCGGCGCTCCTCTCCGCGGTCAGCGTCGAGGCGGCGGGCGTCGCGGCCGTTCGTGGCGGCGTGTCGGCCGCCCTCGGAGGAGCGCTCGCGGGCGGGCTCGCGCTCGCAGACGCGCCGCCCCAGTGGACGGCGCTCGCCGGCGCCGTGACGGCTCCTCTCGCCGTCCATGCGGCGTGGCGCCTGGCTCCGGAGGAGCGCGCGACGCCGTGGCGGATCGCGCGGCCGACGCATGCGCTCTTCGCGCTCTACCTCGTGCACGTCCTCCGGCTCGCGCGTCGCGCGCGTTCGCGGCTCGCCGTCGGCGCGGCAGTGGCGGCGCTCGGGGGCGCGGGCCTCCTCACGCTCCGCTCGGACCCGACGGACCGTCCTCTGTCCCGCGCGCTCGCGATCATGGCATCGCCGCTCGTGCTCGTCGCGGCGACCGCCGTTACGCCTCTGCTCGAGTCCGAACGTTCCATGCATGCCGTGCTCCGCTCGCTCCGCGTCCGGCGCTCGATCGTCGTGGCCGCGTTCCTCCTCGCGCTCGCCACGCCGGCGACGGCGCTCGCGGCCTCCGCGGGGCTCGCGGCGAGCATCGCGTGCCGCCTCGGCCCGGCGTCGCTGACGGGCGCGCTCGCGATCTGGGCCGCCTGTCTCGCCTGCGCCGTCGGGGCTTGGGGCCGCCACCACGAGCGTAGCCGGAAGCGCAGCGCGGCGCTCTTCGCGACAGGTGTCGTCATGATCGCGATCGTCGCGGTCGCAGCGGTGCTCGCATGGTGATCCTCGAGGCGCAAGCGGTGTGGAAATCGTTCGGCCGGCGCGGCGTGCTCCGGGGCGCCTCGCTCGCCGTGCGTGCGGGCGAGCGTGTCGTCGTCGTCGGAGACAACGGATCCCGCAAGTCGACGCTCCTCCTCGTGATGAGCGGGGTGCTCGAGCCCGACGAGGGCCGCGTCCTCGCGTCGGGTGACGTCGGCTTCGCGCCGGAGAAGCCAGACATCCCCGATCACCTGCTCGTCGGGGAATGGCTCGACGTGATCGCGTCGTTGAAGGGCAAGGACCGTCCCCCGGTACCGGATGACCTGGGCATCGGCGAGCTCCGCGGGAAGCTCGTGGGCTCGCTGTCGCTCGGGCAGAAGCAGCGCGTGTCGCTCGCGGCTGCGTTCATGGGCGATCCGGCGATCTTGGTGCTCGACGAGCCGACGAATGCGCTCGATGCAGCGACGCGCGCGGCCGTCCTCGATCGTCTCGCGACCAAGACGGCGCTCGTCGCGACCCACGATCGCGAGCTCGCCGAGCGGGTGGCGACGAGGATCGTCACCGTGCGCGGAGGCACGGTCGAGTGAACGCCGCTCGGCCGGTGTCAGGCTCGACCGCGCGCGTGCAGACGTGAATGTCGTTGGAAGACGAGCTAAGGTGCGAGCGCCATGACCGTCCTCCAGGTCGCCGATCTTCGCTTCGGCTACGCCGGTGACACGCTGTTCGAGTCCGTCACGTTCAGCCTCGCGCTCGGCGAGCGCGTCGCGCTCGTCGCGCCGAACGGTGCTGGCAAGTCCACGTTGCTCCGGCTCGTCGCGAAGGAGATCGAGCCCGATGCGGGCACCGTGGTCGTGAAGAAAGAGACGAGCGTCGGCTACTACCGGCAGTCCCACGAGGTCGCCGCGGAGGGGGACGTGCTCTCGGCGTTCATGTCGGGCTTCCGCGAGATCCTCGAGGCGCGCGACGCGCTCGTCCGCGCGCAGCACGAGGCCGCGTCCGGTGACCAGCGCGCGCTCGACGCCCTCGCCCAGGCGACGGAGCGCTATCACGTCGTCGGCGGCGACGAGCTCGAGCACAAGGTCGCCGCCATCGCGGCCAAGCTCGGCTTCTCGAACGAGGATCTCTCGCGCCCCGTCGCGTCGCTCTCCGGCGGCGAGCGCGGACGGCTCCACCTCGGCGTCGTGCTCGCGCGGCAGCCGGACCTCTTGCTGCTCGACGAGCCCACGAACCACCTCGATCTCGACACGATCGCGTGGCTCGAAGGCTGGCTGCGCGGCTACCGCGGCGCGGTCCTCGTCGTCTCGCACGACCGCGCGTTCCTCGATGCGGTCTGTCCCGCGACGATGGAGCTCGGACGCAAGGGGCTCCGGATCTATCCGCTGCGCTACAGCGACTACGCGGTCGCGCGCGAGGACGACCTCGAGCGCGAGCGCGCGCTCGCCGAGCGCCAGCAGGCCTTCATCGAGAAGACGGAGGACTTCATCCGGCGCAACATCGCCGGGCAGAAGACGAAGCAGGCACAGAGCCGGCGCAAGATGCTCGAGAAGCTCGAACGCCTCGAGCGGCCGGAGGACGTGTGGGCCGTCGCCGAGCGCGTGAGGTTCCGCTTCGCGGAGGCCGCGCGCTCGGGCGACATCGTGCTCGACGCGAAGAACCTCTCGGCGAAGCGGGGAGGGCGGACGCTGTTCGAGGGGGTCGACCTGCTCGTGCGCAGGGGCGAGCGCATCGGCATCGTCGGGCCGAACGGGGCGGGGAAGTCGACGCTCCTCAAGCTTCTCGCCGGGCGTGGCGATCCCGAGCTCGACTCCGGGACCATCCGCCGCGGTACGAATCTCCAGGAGGGCTACTTCGATCAGCACCTCGGCGAGGTGGATCCGAAGCTCACTGCGGTCGAAGAGGTGCGGCGCGTGCGGGGCGACTTCACCGTCGAGGCGGCGCGGCAGTACCTCGCGCGCTTCCGGTTCTGGGGCGACGATCCGCTCCGCGTCGTCGCGGGCTTCTCCGGCGGAGAGCGTTCGCGCCTCGCGCTCGCGAAGCTCCTGCTCGAGCCCCGCAACCTCCTGTTCCTCGACGAGCCCACGAACCACCTCGACATCCCGGCCGCCGAGATCCTCGAGGAGGCGCTCGTCGGGTTCGAGGGCACCGTCCTCTTCGTCTCGCACGACCGGCGTTTCCTCGACAACGTGGCGACCCGCATCGTCAGCGTTCGCGACGGCAAGGTCGACATCTACCCCGGCGGCTTCGCCGACTTCGTGTCCGCGACGGCGCCGAAGAAGACCGAGGAGCCCAAGGCCCCGCCGCCGCGCGGCAAGTCGGTGCCGCCTCCGCGCGGCGAGGAGTCCGGGCGCAGCAGCTACGAGGCGCAGAAGCAGCAGGCGCGCGAACGCGAACGCAAGGCGCGCCGCGTGAAGGAGCTCGAGGAGCTCATCGCCGCAGGCGAGAAGCAGCTCGCGGAGATGCGCACGAAGCTGCGCGAAGATCCGGGCGGCGACTGGGCGAAGCTCGCGGAGCTCGCCGCCGAGGAGCAGGCGCTCGCGCAAAGGGTGGACGCGATGATGGCCGAGTGGGAGCGGCTCGCCGGAGACGGCTGAGCTTGTCTCCGACACCTGGCAGTAGCATCCTCCGCACCGTGGGGCTTCTCCGCGCCGTTCGCAGGCTCTCGATCCTCGTTCTGGCCGTCCTCCTCGTCGTGGCCGGCTGCAAGTCGAAGCAGAGCCCGAAGGCGGAGGCCGTCGTCCTACCGGTCGTCACCGATACGAGCACGGAGCTCCTCTACACGTGGATCGACGAGAGGGGCGAGTTCCACGTGGAGCAGAAGGTCGCGGACGTGCCGCCCGCCGCCCGCGACGTCGTGCGCGTCGCCGATCCAACGAAGGATCCGCCGTCGGTCGAAGACGTCTTCGTCGCCGATCTCCGCAACGCGAACCCGGACGGCACCTATCCGGTGCGGACGATGCGTCGCGCCGAGTTCGAGCAGATCGCGGTCGAGCGCCGCCAGCAGCACGGCGAGGTCCTGACCGCGCAATCGGCGGCGACCGCTCCGCCCGTCGCGGCCCGGCCGGTCATCATCTACGGCGCATCCTGGTGCGGGCCGTGTCATCAGGCGGCCGCGTACCTCAAACGCCGCGGCGTTCCGTTCATCGAGAAGGACATCGAAAAGGACGGCAGCGCGGCGCGCGAGATGCAGGCGAAGCTCGCGAGCGCGGGCATGCGCGGCGGATCCATCCCCGTCATCGACGTGCGCGGCAAGCTCCTCGTCGGTTTCGACGAGCGCGCGATGGATCGGGCGTTGAGCCAGACGCTCTGACGGAATCCGCCGCGCTCGGAGGCCGTTCTTCGTCCGAATGAAGTCGGACGAGGCTCCGGGCTCCGTATTCACACGCATCGCCCTTCGGCTGGGTGACCGGCGGAGCGACGATCCGGTAGAGACGGTTTTCCAATTTTTCCCGATGAAAAGTTCTGTATCGAGTAGTATAGAACGTCTCTCGGTGTAAAAGGCGATCATCGTGGAATTCGTACAGCCGGAGCCGTCGCTGAGCCTTTGCAGTCTTCGGGGGACATGACCGGCCTCCAAGCGCTTCCGACCCACCGAACCGTGGGCGACTATGTCGTCCAGGGGCTTCTCGGACGTACGCCGTGGGCGACGACGTATGCCGGTTACAACGAGAGGGAAGGGCCCGTCGCGATCAAGCTCCTCTCCGTGCCGGAGACGGCTTCGCCGACGCTCCTCGACGAGCTCGAAGGGGCCCTCCTCCACGTGGCGCGATCGCTTCTGCCGTCCGACGCGATCTGCCCTCGAGACGGAGGCGAGGACGAGGCGAGCGGGCAGCCGTTCGTCGTCACGTCGCTCTGTACGCTCCCGTCCCTTTTCGATCTCGTCGCCACGTCTCCTCTCTCCATCGACGAGGTCGCCGTGCTCCTCACGCGCATCGGCAAGACGCTGAGCGGCGGCATTCCGCACCTCGGCCTCCGCCCGAACAACGTCTTCGTGGGGCCACCATCGAGCCAGGAGGTGCTCCTCTCGGACTTCGGCTTCGACGTCCTGCGCCGAGCGCACTACAAGATGGCCGCGGAGCGCTCGGGCGTGCCTTTGCTCGACCGGACGTGGCTCGCGCCCGAGCAGGGCGTGTCGGCGGTCGCGGATCCCGCTCGCGTGGACGTGTACAGCGCCGCGCTCGTCGCCGTCTACGCGCTCTCCGGTATGCCGCTCCCCTGCGACGAGCACGGCGTAGAGCGCATCTCGATCGACGAGCATGCCGCCGCCTGCGGCCTGTCGATCCCGCCCGAGCTGGTCCGCGTTCTCTCGCGCGCGCTCGAGGTCGATCCGCTCGCACGCTTCGGAACGGTGGCGGAGCTCGCGGAGGCCTTCGCCGCGGTTCCACACGCGCGCACCGAGGATTCGATGCTCGGGGCGGTGAAGCGTCACGAGGTAGCGACGGGCCGTGTTCGGAAGTACCGCTTGCCGAACGAGGCCGTACACGCGCAGGAGACCATGCCGGCGCCGCCGGGCGTGGTCCAGACGAACGGCTCCCGGCATCCGGCCGACGCAGACGACGATCGAACCCTGCCCGGAATGGTCGAGATGCCGCCCGCCTCGGAGCTGCCCGAGGCTCCTCGCGAGGCGAAGAAGGTCGGGACGTCGTGGCCGCAGAAGACGATGAAGCTCGCGAGCTTCAAGCTCCGGAGCGGTCGACCGAGCGCGCTTCCGACGGCGCCGCCTCCTCCCGGGTTCCACCGACCCGACGAGGTTTCGTCCGAGAAGGCCGAGCCCGCGCCCGCGCCGAACCGCACGCAGCTGCTGCCGCGCTTCCAACTCCAGCAGCGACCGGCCGGTGCCGATGGCGCATCGACGGACCCTGCGCCTCCGCCGTCGGTCCACGAGGTCGCGACGGTGAAGCGCCCGCGATTCGTGCTCGTCGAGCGGCTCGGCGAGTTCGGTGCGCGAAAGCTCCTCGCGGTCGCGGGCGTCTCCGTCTGCATCGCGATCACGAGCACCATCGTCGCGATCGTCGCGCTCCTTCGCTCGCGCTGAAGGCTATCGACGTTCGGAGGCGCGCTTCCTCGCCACGACTCGCTCGTAGACCTCCCGTCGCGGCCGTCCGCTCCATGCGGCGAGACGCTCGGCGATCGTCTTCGAGTGCGTCCCGGCGGCGAGCTCGCGATCGATCCGCTCGTCGAGCGCGGCGTCGTCGACGGTCGCCTCGCGCGTCGCGGGCTCCCACGGACCGAGCACGATCACGATCTCGCCGCGCCATCCGTCGCGTGCGCCGGCGAGATCGGAGAGCGTGCCGCGCACGATCTCCTCGTGGATCTTCGTCAGCTCGCGAGCCACGCATGCGGGGCGGTTCGGCATCGCGTCGGCGAGCTCGCGCAACGTCGCGTTCGTGCGCTCGGGCGACTCGAACAGGATCACCGCCTCCGGCGTCTCGCACGCTCTCGCGATCGCCTCGTGTCGCGACGTGCCTTCGCGCGGGAGGAACCCGAGGAAGCGGAAGCCGCCGCCGCCGAGGCCGCTCGCGACGAGCGCGGCGAGGACGGCGCTCGGGCCGGGGATGGGCACGACGCGGATGCCCTCGGCGATCGCGCGCTTCACGAGCACGTCGCCGGGATCGCTGACGATCGGCGTGCCCGCGTCGGTGACGAGCGCGACCGACTCGCCGGCACGGAGCGCATCGACGACGCGTTCGACGTCGCGCTCGCTCGAGTGCGCGTGGAGCGCGTCGACGTGCTTGCCTCCGATCCCGAGGTGGGCGAGGAGCTTCCTCGTGTGGCGCGTGTCTTCCGCGGCGAGGCGCGGGCACGCCTTCAGGATCTCGATCGCGCGGAGGGTGACGTCGGCGAGATTGCCGATCGGCGTGCTGACGACGTAGAGCACGCCTGCGTCACGAACCTCCCCGGACATGAAGCCGTGTCAGAGCGCCTCGGTGGCGTCGCCCATCTCGCGCTTCAAGAAGTCGCGCAACCGGGCGAGGAGGCGCTGCTCGAGCTGCCGGACGCGCTCGCGCGAGATGCCGAACTTGTCGCCCAGATCCTGGAGCGTCAGCGGATCGTCGGCGACGAGGCGCAGATCGAAGATGGCGATGTCCTTCTCCTTGCCGACGAGCGTCTTGCGGAACTCGGCGAGCTTGTCCTTGAGGAGCGCCTGGAGCTCCTCGTCGGCCATCAGCGCCTCGGGGCCGGCGCCCGTGGCCGGCATCATGTCGACCTTCGCGATCGCACGCCCGTCGGCGTCGCCGACCGGAGCGTCGAGGGATTTTTCGCTCTGCGCGAGGCGCACATCCATCTCGGCGACGTCGCTCTCCGGCACGTTGAGCTGCCTGGCGATCTCGGCGTTCGTCGGGTCGATGCCCATCGCCTGGAGCTCGGCGCGCTTCTTTCGCAGGTTGAAGAAAAGTTTGCGCTGCGCCTGCGTGGTTCCGAGCTTCACGAGGCGCCAGTTGTTCAGGATGAAGCGCAAGATGTACGCGCGGATCCACCAGGCCGCGTAGCTGGAGAGCTTCACGCCACGATACGGGTCGTAGCGCTTGACCGCCTGCATGAGGCCGATGTTGCCCTCCTGCACGAGGTCCATGATGTTCTTGTAGGCGCGCCGGTACTCGTAGGCGATCTTCACGACGAGGCGGAGATTCGCGGTGACGAGCTGCGCAGCGATGCGCGGGTCTTGCGTCTCGACGAACTTCTTTGCGAGCTCGTGCGTCTCCTCCGGCGTGAGCAGCGGGTGCCGCTGGATCTCACGCAGGTAGGCGGCCATCGGGTCGAGCCGCTCGATCGACGTGCCCGACATCGGGCGCGAGAGCGGGGCCGACTGGATGGGGGCCTCCTCGTCTTCCTTCGGCTCGGCGAACGGGTCTTCGTCCTCGTCGACCAGCGGCTCGGCGACGATGTCCTCGTCGACCCCCAGATCGACCTCTCCTTCGACCGCCTCGAAGTCGTCGTCGCGCTCCGGACCTGCGCCCGCGGTCACGTCGACGTCCTCGCCCTCCGGGCGAGACGCGACCGACGGATCTCGGCTCCACCTGCTGTCGGGCGGCAGAGGCGCGGAGGCCTTGCCCTTCCTCCCGCCTTTGGCGGAGGTCTTCGGAGTACGCGGCACGATGGCGGGTCTATCACGCTTTTTCGTTCGAGTCAGCGTGAGGGGGGTGGGCATGGTCGACCTTCGGTGCGCTGGGGGTCAACGGGTGTGGAAGACAAGTGTCGCCAGCAGCGCGACCGCCATGGTCACCGCGAGCAACAGTTCATGACCGAAGTGCATTCCGGGCGAGCGCGACGGCCACCACGTGCGTCTCGACGAGCAGCGAGGCGCGACGTCATGGTCTTCGGGCTAGCCTTCGCCATCACGCTCATCCAAGTCGGATGCCACGGCACCGGCCTCGGATGCGGCTCCCTGCAAGATTCCGGTCGGAAGTCGCATGCCGTATGGATGGGGTCTATGACGCATGGCGTCAAGAACAGCAAAAACGTAAGTAGTTTCAGTGATTTGTGACTGAGCTAGCTCGGCTCCTCGCGTTGACACCGTAGGTCGGCTCCGTATGCTGCCTCATCGTGTCCGTCCCGCCGCCTGGCGCGCTGCGGCTGCTGAGCGCCGACTTCGACGCCTTCCTCGAGCCGACCACCGCTGCGTCTCGCGCGGGCGGACCGGGTGTCCTGCCTCCAGCGCCACGCGCCTTCGGGCTCGGCCCGGGCGCGGCACAGCGGCGCGCGCTGCGCGAGCGAATCGAGGCCTGGGCGCGGACGCTCACGCCGCGGCTCGCGGAGCTGGGGATCGCCGTCGAGGTGGTCGTACCCGACGAGGTGGAGCAGCACCTCTCGTCGGGGGCGCCGCGCGCCATCGCGCAGCGAGTCGTCTTCGTCCGCGATGCGTTCGCGCGGAGCTTGGTCCCGCGCACCGAGCCGGAGCTCGACCCGCTGCGTTCGCACGCCTACTTGGCGCTCACCATCGACAGCGTGCACGTGGCCGTGAGCCTCGAGATCTGCCCCGAGGCCGAGGCGGACGTGAAAAACCTCCGCGCCCGCATCACGGATCCCGCCGCGCTCCTCGAGCTCACGAGCATGCTCGAGTCGATGCCCGAGGAGTTCGCGATCGGCGTGATCGGCGTGCCGAGCTTCCCCCGCGCTCAAGCCGCGACGGCCGACGACATCCGCGCTCTGCTCGACGACAGCCAGCGCAACCGGCGTCCGCTCTGGATCGGCTGGTCCGTGAAGCGCGAGGTGGCGCTCGCGCACGCCGACGAGCTCGACGAGCTGCTCGCCGACGCGATCGTCGCGCTCGCGCACGTGTACAAGCTCGTCGCGTGGGCGCCGGACAACGATCTCATCGCTGCGACCCGTCGCGGCGCCTGGCGCGCCGTCCGTGCGCGCGCCGAAGAGCGGCGCGAGCGCGTCCGCGAGGAGCGACGACGAAGGCGCAAGGGCGTACGCAAGGGCCCGATCCGGAAGGAGGGCTCGCGTCGCGAGCGCGAAGACGCTCGAAGGATCCTCTCCATCGCGGATCGCGAGCTCGGCGGCGGCCCGCCGTCCCACAAGCAGCCGGAGGAGGCGCAGGAGGTCGACACGTCCGTCAAACCGGAGCCGGTGATTCGCGTCGTCCCGCCGCGCCGCCCCATCCTGCCGACGTCGCTGCGTGCCCGCGGCGCGCCGACCGCGATCGACATCGATCCGAACGTCACCGTCGAGAAAGGCACACGCGTGCGCGTGCTCTCCGGACCGTTCGCGAACCGCCTCGGCGTCGTCCAAGAGATCGACGTCAAGAACCGCGCGCGCGTGCGGCTCGGCCTGCTCGTCACGACGCTCGACATGAAGGACATCGCGGCGAGCGGCGACGGTTCGCGGCCGAAGCTCGCTTCGTCGCACCGGCGGCCCCGCGGGCTACGAGGCCGTTAGCGTGGCGGCGGGAGAGACGCTCACGGCGACGCCGAAGCGCCCCGACCGGCTCCGCCTCGTCCGGCAGGAGCGTACCGCGTTCGACGGTCGCTTCTTCGAGCGCCGTCCGGAGTTCTGGCCGATCGCGCGCGCTGCGTCTCGCTTCGCGGATCGCGCCGACTGGCCGGACGTCGCCGAGTACGCTGCCGCGTTCGATCCCACCGGCGATCCCGCGCTGGACGCGCCCGTGCGCTTCGAGCCCGCACCGGCCCGACGCCGTCGGCCGCCGGGGCCGATCGTCCGCGCGGACCTCTACGACGCGACGATCGTGCGACGGCGCGTCGTCCCGACGCGCGCTCGGATGTGGCACGACTACTTGAACGCGCTCGTCTGGGCGACGTTCCCGCGGTCGAAGCTGGCGTTCCACGAGCGCCAGCACGCCGCCATCGAGCGGTGGATCCCGGAGGGCGCGACGCGACTGCCGAACGCGCGGACCCGTGAGCTCGATGCGCTCGCCCTCGTCGACGAGGGAGGCGTGCTCGTGGTCTGTGACGGGGAACGGCGCATCAACGTGGTCTTTGGCCACGCGCTCTTCGAGGGGCTCGCGCTCGAACAGCCCGCGATGGTCGCGCGAGCGGTGATGCTCGACGCCCCGGGCGTCCTCGCCGGGGCTCCGTCGGACGTGGAGCTGACGCGCCGGGTCGACCGCGTCTTCGCCGACGTGCTGCGCGACGTACGCCGCATCGTGTCGCCGGAGGAGCTTCCGCGTCTGCCCCTCGTCGGGGCCTGAAGGGCAACGGTCGTGCGCGATCGGGCATCCCACGGAGACGACCGTCTGCTATGTAACCGTCGCGTCTGACCGAAGGGCGCACTTCTCGGGAGCCCATGTCCTTAGACCCCGGCGCATTGCCGACGACGCTCGGTGGCCAGTTCCGAAGGCACCTGTTCGCCTACGTCGCCGGCGGCGTCCTGCTCGCCGTCTTCCAGCTCTCGCTGAACCGCATCGACTGGTTGGCGAAGGCGGCGATCGACGACGTGTTCGGCGGCGCTCCCGACCGGGTGACGCGTCCGGCGGTCCTCATCTTCGTGCTGGCGATCGTGGCCTTCCTGGCGCGCGTCGGCAGCCGCTGGTTCATCTTCAACGCCGGTCGCGACGCCGAGTACGAGCTGCGCGCGATGCTCTTGCATCGCCTGCACCGTCTCGGGTCGGCGTTCTACCGGACGATGTCGTCCGGCGAGATCATGAGCCGCTCGACGGGTGACCTGCAGCAGGTGCGCCTCCTCCTCGGCTTCGGCGTCCTCAACAGCGTCAACGTCGTCTTCGCGTTCGCGAGCGCGCTGCAGGTCATGGTGCAAGTCAGCGTCCGGCTGACGCTCGTGTCGTTCGTGATGCTCCCGTTCCTGTTCGTCACGACGCGCTCGTTCTCGAAGCAGATGTTCACGCGCACGCGCGCGAACCAGGAGGCGCTCGGCCGTCTGTCCGACGTCCTCCAGACGAACCTCACCGGCGTGCGCGTCGTTCGGAGCTTCGCCCTCGAGAAGCGCGAGCGGGAGCGCTTCGACGTCGCGAACAAGGAGTACCTCGAGGCGAGCCTGGCGCTCGCGCGTCTGCGAGGCGTCATGTTCCCGCTCGCCGGCGTGGCGGGATCGCTCGGGGTCATCGCGTTCTTCTGGTACGGCGCGTCGCTCCTCCAGCGCGGCCCCGAGGACGGCGGGATCACCCGCGGCGACTTCTTCGCGTTCTGGCTCGCTTACGGCCGGATGATGTGGCCGATGATCGCCCTCGGGTTCGTCATCGGCATCATCCAGCGTGGTCGTGCGGGCTACGCGCGGCTCGAGGAGATCTTCCGAGCCATCCCCGAGATCACGGACGGATCGCTCCCGCCTCCGCGCGAGATCCGCGGCGCGATCTCCGTGCGCGGCCTCTCGTTCTCTCACGGGGAGCGCAAGGTCCTCGACGACGTCGCGTTCGAGGTGCCCGCGGGGAAGTCCATCGCGATCGTGGGACGGACCGGCTCCGGCAAGAGCACGCTCGCGATGCTCCTCGCGCGTCTGCTCCCGACGCCGCCGGGGACGGTGTTCGTCGACGACTACGACGTCTGCGATTTGCCGCTCTCCGTCGTCCGCGAGAACGTGGGCTACGCGCAGCAGGACGCGTTCCTCTTCTCGACCACCGTGGCGCGCAACGTCGGGTTCTCCCTCGACGACTGCGAGTCGCCGGAGGCGCTCCGCAAGATCCGGGACGCCGCGCGAGAGGCGCAGGTCCTCGAGGAGGCGCTCTCGCTGCCGGAGCAGCTCGACACGGTGGTGGGCGAGCGCGGGGTGCAGCTCTCCGGTGGCCAGAAGCAGCGCATCGCGCTGGCGCGCGCGCTCGTCCGCGAGCCGAAGGTGCTCGTCCTCGACGATCCGCTCTCCGCCGTCGACGCGAAGACGGAGGCCGCCATCCTCGACGCGATCGAGCGTCAGGCCGCCCAGCGCACGGTCGTCCTCGTCACCCACCGCGTCGCCGCCGCCGCCCGCTGCGACACGATCGTCGTGCTCGACGAAGGCCGCGTCGTCGAGACGGGGACGCACGACGAGCTCGTCAAGCTCGGCGGCATCTACGCGGCGTTCGCCGCGGAGCAGTCCGCGAAGAGCGCGCTCGAGGACCTGGACGCGGCGGTGCTCGAAGAGGAGGCGGTGCCGGCATGAGCGCGTCGCCGAAGAGCACGGCGTCGTCACGCCCCGCACCCGCCGCGAAGAGCGGGGCGGGCAAGGTGCGGACCCTCCGGGACTTCCACGAGGAGGAGCGGCTCGGACGCGCGTACGACGCGCGGCTGCTCCGGCGCCTCTGGCCGTTCCTGCGTCCGCACGCGCGCTGGCTCTGGTTCTCGCTCGCGATGGTCCTCGCGTCGGCCGCGCTCAACCTGTTCCGACCCGTCGTCATGGGCCGTGTCGTCGAGAACGCGCAGAACGAGGAGCCCGGCGGCCTGATGAAGCACGGCCTCACGCTCGCGCTCGTCATCGTCGGGATGCAGGTGCTCTTCTTCCTGCAGACGTACACGATGCAGATCGCGGGCGCGCGCGCCATGGCCGACCTGCGCGCGCACCTGTTCGACTTCATGCAGCGGCTCGAGCTCCGGTACTACGACCGGACGCCGGTCGGGCGGCTCGTCACGCGCGCGACCAACGACGTCGACGCCGTCAACGAGCTCTTCGCGTCGGGCGTGCTCAACGCGTTCGGCGATCTCGTCGCGCTCGTCGGGATCGTCGTGATGATGCTCGTCCTCGACGTCCGGATGTCGCTCATCTCGTTCGCGGCGCTGCCGGTCGTGGCCGTGATCGTGCACTTCGTGCGCTCGCGCGCGCGGCAGGCCTTCCGCGACATCCGCGTCAAGACCGCTCGCCTCAATGCCTTCCTCAACGAGCAGGTCTCCGGGATGGCCGTCGTCCAGGCCTACGCCCGCGAGGAGACGATGGCGGCGGAGTTCGACGAGATCAACGTCGAGTACCGGGACGCCAACAAGCGGAGCATCTTCTACGAGGCGATCCTCGACGCCGCGATCGAGATGGTCGGGACCGTCTGCATCGCGAGCGTCCTCTGGTGGGCGGGTTTCAAGCGCGTCGCCGACTCGACGATCACGTTCGCGCTCGTCGTCACGTTCACGCAGTACATCAAGCAGTTCTTCGAGCCGGTGAGCCTCCTCGCGCAGCGGTACACGATCCTCCAGTCCGCGATGGCCGGAGCCGAGCGCATCTTCAAGCTCCTCGACGAGGCGACGGTCGAGGCGCCGGCCGCGCCGATCGCGTCGACGACGGCCGCGTCTCCCGACGAGGCGATCGCGCTCGAGAACGTCACCTTCTCGTACAAGCCGGGGGTGCCCGTCCTCCGCGACGTGAGCCTTCACGTGAAGAAGGGCGAGAAGATCGCGCTCGTCGGCGCGACGGGCGCGGGCAAGACGACGGTGACGAGCCTCTTGTTGCGGCTCTACGAGTTCGAAGAAGGCTGCGCCCGTGTCTTCGGCAAGGACGTGCGCGCCTACGATCGCCGCGAGCTCCGCGAGCTCTTCGCCGTCGTGCCGCAGGACGTCTTCCTGTTCGCCGGTACGGTCGCCTCGAACATCGCGATGAGCGACGCGACGCCGGACATGGAGCGCGTGGAGAAGGCGCTCGCGAAGATCGGCGCCCTCGACCTGTTCATGAAGCGAGGCGGCCTCGAGGCGCGCGTCGACGAACGCGGCTCGAACTTCAGCGCCGGCGAGCGCCAGCTCGTCGCGTTCGCACGCGCGCTCTACCGCGACGCGCCGCTGCTCATCCTCGACGAAGCGACCGCGAGCATCGACTCCGACACCGAGGCGCGCCTCCAAGCCGCGCTCGAGGCGGTCGTCGAGGGACGCACGGCGCTCATCATCGCCCATCGCCTCTCGACGATCCGGACCGTCGACCGCATCGTCGTCTTCCACAAGGGGCGGATCGTCGAGACCGGTACGCACGACGAGCTGCTCGCGAAGGACGGCGTCTACGCACGCCTCCACCGCTTCCAGTTCGCGGCCGAGCAGGCGGAGACCAAGCTCCAGTCGCAGGGCAAGGGCGAGTCCCGAGGCTCGCTCGCCCGCGCCGAGCCCAGCGACGCGCCGGCATAGCGCCTCGAGGCTCCGTTCTGCGACTCGGTGGGGAAACCCGGCGAGAACCGGCCGGTTTCTTTGTTCCTTGACGCCGGCCGTGGCAAACGTGAATACGTGCCGCAGGTCCAGGCGTTGTCAGTCCACATGAACTTCGAGTCGAGGGCACGAGAGGACGAGCCGTCGGTCGTCAATCCGGGCAGGAGGCGGACCGACGGACCGGAGAGCGTACGCGTGCTCCGGCCTCGCCGCGCCGCCCCTGCGGACGCGGTCCGGCCGACGCGCGCCGAGGTGAACCTCGCGGCGCTGCGGCACAACCTGCGGGTCATCGCGCGCCATGCGGGCACCGCGAAGGTCTGGCCGGTGTTGAAGGCGGACGGCTACGGCCACGGCGCTCCCGCCGTCGCTCGGACGCTCGAACGGGCTGGCGCCGAGGGCTTCTGCGTCGCCCTGCTCGAGGAGGCGATGGAGCTCCGCGACGCCGGCGTGCGGGCGCCCATCCTGGTGATGGGCGGGTACTACGGCGGCGCGTACGAGGAGATCGTCGCGCGCGGCGTCGTCCCCGTCGTCTACGACCGCTCCCACCTCGAGGGGCTCGCGCGAGCGTCGCGACTGGTCGGTCGCCCCGTCGAGGCGCATCTCAAGATCGACACCGGCATGTCTCGTCTCGGTGTCCGCATGGCGGACCTCGAGCGCTTCGCGGCCGAGGTGCAGCGTTACCCGGAGGTCCGCATCGTCGGCCTCATGACACACCTCGCGTGTGCCGAGGTGGAGCGCGATCACGCCGAGGCGGGCTTCACCGACCGGCAGACGGCAGCCTTCGAAGAGGCGACCCGCCGTCTCGAGCGCGCGGGCGTCTCGGTGAAGGTCCGCCATGCGGCCAACAGCGCCGCCGTGCTGCGCGGGCAGGCGCTGTTCGACATGGTCCGGCCGGGCATCGCCATCTTCGGCGTGTCGCCGCTCGCGTCCGGCACTCCGGAGCTCCGGCCCGTGATGCGGGTGCGCTCGGAGATCGTCGATCTCCGCACGCTCGAGCCGGGCGAGTCCGTCGGCTACGGAGCGCTGTTCCGCGCCACGCGACCGACGCGCATCGCGACGCTGCCGATGGGGTACGCCGACGGGCTCTCGCGCGAGCTCTCGAACCGCGGCCACGTCCTCGTGCGCGGCAAGCGCGTGCCCATCGTCGGCGCGGTCTCGATGGACATGTCGATGATCGACGTGACCGACGTGCCCGGCGTGTCCCTGCGCGACGAGGTCACGATCCTCGGCACCCAGGAGGGCCCGCTCGGGAAAGACACGCTCTCGGCCGAGGAGATCGCGACGCGAGGCTCGACGATCCCGTGGGAGATCCTGACGTCGATCTCGCGACGCGTGCCGCGCTTCTACCGGGAACCCTGAACCGACGGCCGCGATCGCGGTCGTATGGATGGGCTCGCTCTCGTTTGGCGGCGGAACCTCCGCCGTCGGGCTATAGTTCCGCCGGCCGTGGCGGAGACCGAGCAGATGGCGAGCGGATCGAAGCCGAACCCCATCGTCGGCTTCATCGACGCGCTCTTCGATCCGGTCATCCACGTGCTCGACGATCTGGGCGCGACCGTCCTCCTCTTCGGGCGCGCTCTGACGTGGCTCTTTCGCCCGCCGTTCCGGATCGGGCAGCTGATGCTGGCCATCGAGTTCATCGGCGCCGGGTCGCTCTTCATCTCCGGGCTCGTCGGGATGTTCACCGGGATGGCGTTCACCGTGAGCTCCATCGTCGGCTTCCGCCAGTTCTCCGCCGAGGGCATGGTCGGTGGCGTCGTCGCCCTCGCGCTCGCGCGCGAGCTCGCGCCGGTGCTCGCCGCCGTCGTCGTCACGGCGCGCGCCGGGAGCACGATGGCGAGCGAGCTCGGGAACATGCGCGTCACCGAGCAGATCGACGCGATCACGACGATGGGCGTGAGCCCGATCCAGTACCTCGTCGTCCCTCGCATCCTCGGCACGGTGATCGTTTTGCCGCTGCTCGCCCTCGCGTTCGGGATCGCCGGCATGTTCGGCGCGTACGTGGTCGGCGTGCTCTGGCAGGGCATCGACCCGGGCGTCTTCTTCGATCGCGTCGAGCAGTTCGTGAAATGGGCGGACATCCGCATGCTGCTCGTGAAGAGCGCCATCTTCGGCGTCATCGTGAGCACGATCTGCTGCAAGAAGGGCTTCTACGCGTCCGGCGGCGCGCGCGGCGTCGGCGAGGCGACCGCGAAGGCGGTCGTCGCGAGCATCGTCGCGATCTTCGCCGCCGACTACGTCACGACCACGCTGATGACGGAGCTCTGAAGCGTTCGGTCAGCGCGAGAGCTCGAGCATCCTGTCGATCGGAACGCGCGCCGCGCGCATGAGCGCAGGATCCATTTCGAGGCGCGGCTCGAGGTCCCGAAGAGAGAAGTACACCTTCTCGAGAGTGTTCTTCTTCATGTGCGGGCACTCGTTGCACGCGCAGCTCGCCTCCGGTGGAGCAGGTACGAACGTCTTGTTCGGCGCGGCCTTCTTCATCTGGTGAAGGATCCCGGGCTCCGTGGCGACGATGAACGACGTCGCGTCGCTCTTCGTGGCGAACTGGAGGATGCCCGTCGTCGAGCCGATGTAGTCGGCCATTCGTAGGATGACGTCTTCGCACTCGGGGTGCGCGAGGACGAGGGCGCCGGGGTGGCGCTCCTTCAGCGCGATGAGCTTCCGCTCGCTGAAAGTGTCGTGGACGATGCAGGTGCCCGGCCAGAGGATCATGTTCCGTCCGAGCTTCTTGTTGAGATACGCGCCGAGGTTCTTGTCCGGCGCGAAGAGCACCGTCTTGTCGGCCGGGATGCTCGCGACGATCTTCTCGGCGTTCGACGACGTCACGATGTAATCGGACAGCGCCTTCACCTCGGCGGAGCAGTTGATGTAGCTGACGAGCACCGCGTCCGGGTATCGCGCCTTCCAGGCGGCGACCTTCGCCGCGGGGGCGCCCGACGCGAGCGAGCAGCCGGCCTCGAGATCGGGGATGACGACGATCTTGTCGGGGTTCAGGATCTTCGCCGTCTCGGCCATGAAGTGGACGCCGGCGAAGCAGATGACGTCGGCCGTCGTCTTCGCGGCCGCCTGCGCGAGCTGGAGCGAGTCCCCGATGAAGTCCGCGAGGTCCTGGATCTCGCTCTCCTGGTAGTAGTGCGCCAGGATGACGGCGTTCCTCTCCTTCTTCAGCCGCTTGATCTCCTCCTCGAGGTCGAGCGTGGGATCGATGGGCTTCGGAGCGGCACGTCCGGCGATGGGGAGGGGGCGGGTCGTCATCACGCCTGAACGTAGAGCCGGCTTGCCCAGCGGTAAAGCGGAGCACGGCCTTTCCCGTCTCCCGGCGCGGCGCTCTTCGGGGATCCCCCCTCAGCCGCGCGACAGCAGCTTGGACGCCAGATGCTCGCCCAGCGAGCTTCGCATCAGCCCGCTCACGAGCTCCTCGACGCGCGCTCGCTCCTCCTCGCTCTTGAAGAGGAACTGGATCCCCATGCCGGCGGGCTTGTCCTCGGTCGCCTCGGCCTCGTGGACGACCCACTTCACCTCGCCCGTGAGCTCGAGCTGCACCGTGGCCTCGTTCTTCGGGTCGGGCACGGTGAGGACGAAGACGAACTCCGTGCCGACGTCGAGCGGCCGGTTCGTACGGATGAACGTGCCGCCCTTCGAGATGTTCTTCGTGTAGTCGGCGAAGAAAGTGTTCAGCCGCTTGTAGTCGACCTTCAACGTGATCGCAGCGCGATCGTCGCCGCGGCGCTCGTCGTCAGGCGACCCGGCCTCCGCTCCCGACATCACCGGACAGGATAACTGATAGAGTCCTGACATGTGGAATGTCTTGGGGGGACGCCAGCGTCCCGAGCCGGGCGCCGCCGTTCCGCCGACCTTCGCCCAGTCGTTGCTGAAGCGGGCCCGCGACGCGAGGTCCGAGGCTCGCCGCTTGCCGGAGAAGCTCCGGGTCGCCACGAGGCTCGCGCGGCAGAGCGGGCTCATCTGGTCGCTGTCGAGGCCGGGGCTCGTCGAGCTCCTCAAGGCGTTCGCGACCGGCGCCCAGAACCCGTCCAGGATCTACCGCGTCCACGCGCGCAACACGCCGAGCAAGCCTGCGCTGATCTGGCGAGGGCGCACGACGACGTGGGCCGAGCTCGACGAACGGATCGACCGGTTCGCCTCCGCCCTCGAGCGACGCGCCATCGGTCGCCGGCAGAGCATCATCTTGATGCTCAGGAACCGTCAGGAGTTCGTCGAGATGGGCGCGGCCGCGGCTCGCCTCGGGGCGGCCGCCGTGAGCATCTCGTGGCGGTCCACCGCCGCGGAGCTCCAGTACCTGGCGAACCACTCGGAGGCGCGCGGCATCGTCGTCGAGCCGGAGCTCTTGCCGGTCGTCGAGGAGGCGAGCGGAGGTCTGTCGGAGACGCTTCTGTCCAACGTGTTCGTCGTCGGTCCGGCCTCGGCCGTCCCCCGCACCGAGAGGGTGCGGGCCACGCCGCTCGATGCGCTCCTCGAAGAGCCCCCGCGACCGCTCGCCACCGACACGTCGCGCGACGAGGACGCCGCCGTCGTCGTCTACACCTCGGGGACGACCGGCAAGCCGAAGGGCGCCGTGCGCAAGTTCCCCAAGGACACGATCTTGGCCGCGATGCGGTTCATCAACGAGACGCCGATGCGCGCCGACGACGTCCACCTCGTCACGTGCCCGCTCTATCACTCGACCGCGTTCGCCTTCCTCTCGCTCTCGCATCTGCTCGGCGCGACCGCCGTCATCATGGAGGAGTTCAAGCCCGAGCCGTTCCTCGCGACGGTGGAGAAGTACGGCGTGACCACGACGGCCATGGTGCCGACGATGCTCCACCGCGTGATGGAGCTGCCCGAGGAGGTCCGCCGTCGCTACGACACGCGCTCGCTCCGCGCCGTCTTCTCCGGCGGCGCCCCGCTGCCGGCGCCGCTCGCGATCGAGTTCATGGACGCGTTCGGAGACATCCTCTTCAACTTCTACGGCGCCACGGAGACCGGGCTCGTGACGCTCGCGAAGCCGGAGGATCTCCGCGCTGCGCCGGGCACCATCGGCAGGGCGCTCCCCGGCAACGACATACGCCTGCTCGACGACGAGAGGCGCGACGTCGAGCCGGGCGGCGTCGGCGAGCTCTTCGTGAAGAACGACCTGCTCGTCGCCGGCTACCACAAGGACGAGGCGGCCACGCAGGCGAGCCTCGTGGACGGCTACTTCAGCGTCGGCGACCTCGCGCGTCGCGATCGTGACGGGCGCTACTTCATCGAGGGACGCAAGCGCGACATGGTGATCTCCGGCGGCGTCAACGTGTACCCCGCCGAGGTGGAGAGCGTGCTCGAGCAGCATCCTGCCGTCGCGGAGGTGGCCGTCATCGGTGTGCCGGATCGCGAGTGGGGCGAGCGTGTACGTGCCTTCGTCGTGCTGCGGCCGGGGGCCCACGTGGACGAGGGCGATCTCAAGACGTTCGCGCGCGAGCGCCTGGCGGGTCCGAAGGTCCCTCGTGATTTCGTCTTCGTCGACGCGTTGCCGCGCAATCCGACGGGCAAGGTGCTGAAGCAGGCGCTTCGCGACCGATCGCTCTGATCACGCGCTTCGGGCGCGATTCCGACCGGGTGGGGCGCGCTTTGCCCAGGCCGCGCGACGACGGGGTCGTGGTAGGCTTGAAACGAGGGTCTTGACGGTCAAGGTCGGCGACATCCTGCGCGACAGATACCGCATCGACGCGTTGATCGGTCGAGGCGGCATGGGGCAGGTGTTCGCGGCGACGAACCTCGAGTCGACGCATCGCGAGCAGGTCGCGATCAAGGTGGTCAGCCGGCTCCTCGTCGACGAGGTCCTGATGGCGCGGCTCCACCGCGAGGCGGAGGCAGCCGCGCGCATCCGCAGCGACTTCGTTCCACGCGTGCTCGAGGTCGCCGACACGGACGAGGGCGAGACGTTCCTCGTCATGGAGCGTCTCGTGGGCGAGCCGCTCTCGCAGCGCATCCGCGATCACGGGGCGCTGCCTTGGCCGGAGGTCGCTCGCATCGGCGAGGACGTCCTGCGCGGCCTCATCGACGCGCACACCGCCGGCATCATCCATCGCGATCTGAAGCCGAGCAACGTCTTCCTCGCGCTCAAGGCGGGACGCGTGCGCGCGATGGTGCTCGACTTCGGCGTCTGCAAGATGGACGGCGTCGACGCCGAGCGCCTGACGGGCACCGGCGAGTCGATCGGAACCGTCGCCTACATGGCGCCCGAGCAGATCCGCGGCGCCGCGCGGGTGGACGAGCGCGCCGATCTCTATGCGTTCGGCGTGCTCGTCTTCGAGATGCTCTGCGGCAGGCTCCCGCACGACGGCCCTAGCCAGATGGCCATCCTCGCGAGCAAGCTGGAGAACCCTCCCGCGCGCCTGCGGGACTGCGCGCGCGTGCCCTTTCCCGACGGGGCCGACGAGCTCATCGCGAAGACGCTCGCGCGCGATCCGGCCGATCGCTTCTCCAGCGCTCAGGAGCTCCTCAAAGCGTGGCGAAAGCTCTCGAAGGGCGACAGCCTCGCGCCGACGTCGACGCCTCCACCGCCGCCGACCCTCACCGCTGCGCACGTGCTCGACAACGGCGGGGACGCACCGACCGTGGTCGCGCTGGATCCGTCCGCGCCCTCCGCGCCGCCCTCCATCCCGTTCGAGGACCGCGTCCTCCAGTCGGCGTACGCCCCGATGTCGTCGGGATCGCTCCCGCCGCTCGAGCCGCACGCGACGCAGACCTCGCTGACGACGCATCACACGTCGCTCCGCCGTACCGGGAGCGGCGCACGCGTGGCGCTCGTCCTCGCTGCGTGCGGGCTCTTCGCCGGGATCATCGTCGTGGGCGTCTCGGTCACGCGCGACTCCGGCGCCCCGGTACGAACGTCGGCCGGCGCCACCGCGACGGTGGCGGCCACGCCTCCGCCCGCGCCCGTCGACACGGCCGAGCCGCCTCCGCTGGAGGTCTCCGAGGAGTTCGAGCTGCCGGACGATCCTCCTCCCGTCTCGACACAGCCCGAGGTGCGGTCCGAGCCCGTCCCGGCGTCGCCCGCCCCGAAGCCCCGACGCCGGGCGCGCCCGGCGAGCACCGCGCCGAAGTCGAGCGGGCCCCGGATCACGTCGCAGCCGCGTTACTGAAACGCGTGCGGGCGGACGTCGCGGTCGCGCAACGCACGGCGCGGCGCATCACGTCCCAGTCACGCCGTCGACCCTGGTAAACTCCGAGGGAGCCCGGTGAGGTTCCGCTCGACATTGCTGGGGCTCTGCGTCGTGCTCGCGGCTTCGGCCGCCGTGTGCCCCGCGCAGGCGAAGCCCAACGACCCCGCCGCCTCCGTGGACGCGGCGACGCGGGAGCGCTCCCGGGCTGCATTCCGGAGAGGTGTCACGCAGCTCCGGGCCGAGGACTGGGCGGGGGCGCGCGCGTCCTTCGAGGAGGCGTGGTCGCTCGTGCAGCACCCGAGCATCCTGCTCAACCTCGGCATCGCTCGCCTCAAGACGGGCGATCCGGTCCTCGCGGAGCAGGATCTCGTCCGCTTCCTGAGCGAGGATCCCGGCGCCGCGCCCGAGGAGATCGCGAGCGCACGCGACGCGCTGGCGGAGGCCCGCTCGATGATCGGCACGCTGCGCGTCGTGGTCAGCCCGGTGTCGGCCCGCGTCGTCGTGGACGGCAAGCCGGTCGAGGTGCGCGTTCCCTCGGACAAGACGGCCGTCGCGGAGGCTCGGCTGAAGGCAGGCACGCATTCCGTGGCGGTCGAGGCGGAGGGGTTCGTCGCCGACGAGCGGTCGGTGGACGTGCCTGCGACGAGCGAGACCGAGATCACCGTCGAGCTCGTCGCGAAGCAGAAGGACGCGGTGGAGGAGATCCCTCCCGCTCGGAAGTCCGCGCGCTCGCAGACGCGTACCGTGGTCGGCTGGTCGCTCGCGGGCGTCGGGGGCGTCGCGCTCGTCGCGAGCGGGCTCATGGGCCTGCGAGCGCTGTCGCTGTCGAGCGACTACAGCGACCGTAGCAACAGCGCGACGTACCAGAACCCGGACACGAAGAGCGAAGGGATCGCGTTCCGTACGGGCGCGGACGTCGCGCTCGTCGTCGCGGTGCTGGCGGGCGCGAGCTCGGCCATCCTGCTCCTCACGGACATCGGCCCGGGAGGATCGGACGTCGCACGACGCGGCGGCGCCTGGCGAATCTCACGAGGGGAGCTGCTTCACTGGTAGAATCGCCTCGTGGCGATTCGGGACCTGGTACGGGGAGGCGCTCGCTTCGTCGTGCGTGCGAACGGCGCGTGCGGCGCGGCGTGGGGCGAGCGGCGCTAGGGAGCGATGGCCGACCCCACGAGCATGTCGCTCCCGGCGGCGAAGGATCTGCGTGCGCGCGCGGACCGTGTCACCGAGCGAGCGGCGCTCCGGGGGACGCCGCGGAGCCGCTTCCTGCGCGAGCAGCGAAAGCGTCTGTTCGCGCGGCTGCTCCCCACGCTGGCGACGCTGGCCGTGGCCACGGGCGCCGCGGCCCTGACGGACCTCTTCCAGACCCCGCGCTTGCCCGGCACCGTCACGCTAGCTCAGGGGCTCACGGCGACGATCCTGGCCGCGCTGGCGCTCGGGTGCACGATCGCGCGTCGCAACCACGCCGCCCTGATGGCCATCGCCTTCGTCGGGAGCTGCGTGCTCATCGCGGGATGGGGCGTCGTCACGGCGGAGACGGGCGGCATCCGGAGCCCGTACGCGCTCGCCGTCCCGATGGGCCTCGCCATCTTCGTGATGGCGGTGCCGATGCTGCCCTGGTACGTGCCCGTGCTCGCCGGGCTGGGTGCCGGAGCGACCCTGTTCGCCGCACCGAACGCGCCGCCAGCGGCGTACGTCGTCTTCGCGCTCATCGGCGTGGGGGGGTGGGCGATGGCGCGATCGCGCCGGCGCCGTGCGCTCGCCGCGTTTCGGAGAGTCGAGCGCTTCGCCGCGTCGGTCGCGCGGCTCCGTCGCGTGCACGATCAGCTCGTCGTCGTCGAGAAGCTCGAAGCCCTGCGCGTGCTCGTCGGCGGCATGGCGCACGAGCTCAACAACGCGCTCGCGGTGAGCCTCGCGTCGACGGAGCAGATCGTCCGCATCGCCGAGCGCGATCCGGTCGCGGCTGCCAAGGCCGCCGAGCGCGCGCAGCGCGGCCTCGTGCGCATCCGCGACACGATCGAGCGCCTCAAGCGCTTCGCGATGGCGGACGAGGGCGCCATCGAGCCGGCGGACCTCTGTGCGATGCTCGACTTCGCGCTCGAGAGCGCGATCGGCCGCGCGCGCTCGGGCGTCCAGATCGAGCGGCATTACGAAGAGGATCTCCCGCCGATCGAGACGCACGTCGCCGCGCTGGCCGAGGCGCTCTTCCAGATCGCCCGCAACGCGGTCCAAGCGATGCCGGGAGGCGGCACGATCCGCGCCTCCGTGCGTCGGGCAGGCGAGCACGTCGTCCTCTCCGTCGCCGACGAAGGGCAGGGCATTCCGCCTTCACGGCTGCCGAAGATCTTCGACCCGTACTACGCGCGAGAGCGCGTCGACACGACGCTCGGCACCGGCCGCGTCCTCGCGCCGATGCCCGGCCGGCGCGGCCTCGGTCTCTCCGCCGTCTACGGCCTCGTGACCAGCATCGGCGGCAAGGTCGACATCCGCAGCGAGGTCGGACGGGGGACGGAGGTCGCCATCCTCCTGCCGGTCTCGCGGCCACGCTCGCGTCCGCCGCCGCCCGTGGTCACTAACCGATGACGTGGACGCGGATCGAGTTCGTGCTCCCGCTCACGCCGAGCGGGGCGCCGAACACGATGACGACGCGCTCGCCGGGCGAGGCGTATCCGTTCGCCATGAGGTCGCCCGTCACCCAGTCGACGAGGGCGTCGATGTCCGTCAGCTTCGGAAGCTCGCGAGGGATGACGCCCCAGAGCAGCGCCATTCGGCGGCGCGTCTGCGGGTTCGGCGAGTACGCGATGATCGGCATGGGCGGACGCGCGAGGCTCACGTTCATCGCGCTCGACCCGCTCTCGGTGAACGCCACGAGGTACTTGGCGCCGATCTCGCGCGCCGTGTTGACCGCGCCGCGGGCGATCGCCTCGGGCACGCTCGTCGCGCGCGTCGCGTAAGGAGCCGTCTCGAAGAACGGGCTCTTCTCGGCCTCGACCGCGATCGCGCTCATCATCTTGGCGGCGAGCGTCGGGTGATCGCCCGTCGCCGTCTCGCCCGAGAGCATGAGCGCGTCCGCGCCCGAGAAGACGGCGTTGGCGACGTCGCTCGCCTCCGCGCGCGTCGGGCGCGTGCTCTTCGTCATCGACTGGAGCATCTCGGTCGCGATGATGACGGGCCTGCGCACGCGCCGGGCGACGAGCAGGATCTGACGCTGGATGACCGGCACGCGCTCGGGCGGGAACTCGACGCCGAGGTCGCCGCGCGCGACCATCACGCCGTCGGACGCGGCGATGACGCTCTCGAGGTTCTCGACGGCGTCGGGCGTCTCGATCTTGGCGATGACCGGCGTCGGCTTGCCCCACTCGTGGCAGATCTCGCGCACGAGACGGAGATCGTCGGCGCGCCGTACGAAGGAGAGCGCGACGTAGTCGACGCCTTGGGAGAGCCCGAAGGCGAGGTCGGCCTTGTCCTTCTCCGTGAGCGCGCTCACGCGCATCGTGCGCGTCGGGAGGTGGACGCCGACCTTGCTCCGCATGCCGCCGCCCTGTGTCACCTTCGCCTTGACGCGATCCTTCTCGGTCGACAGCACCTGGAGCACGATGCGCCCGTCGTCGAACATGATCCGGTCGCCCGGGCTCACGTCCTCGCCGAGGCCCTCGTACTGGACGTAGATGTTCGTCTCGTCGCCCTGCCCGTCGCCCTCGATGAGCGTGATCTCCGCGCCCGTCGCGAGCTGGAACGGCGCGGGGAACGTGCCGGTGCGGATCTTCGGACCGCAGAGGTCCTGGAGCGCGGCCACGGGCTTGTTCTTGGCCGCGCTCGCTTCACGCAGCCTCGCGAGGCGTCCGCCGTGCTCCTCGTGCGTGCCGTGGGAGAAGTTCAGGCGTGCGACGTCCATTCCGGCGTCGATGAGCGACTTCAGGCCCTCGACGGAATCACACGCAGGTCCCAGCGTGCAGACGAGCTTCGCGCGGCGGATCGGCATGCGCGGGGAGCATCCAACGATGGGGCGGGCTTGGCAAGCCCCGTCGCCCATGCGACAAAGCTCGCTCTGTCATGAGCGCCGTATCCACGACCGGAGGTCCGTCGATCGCCTCCCTGGGAGCCGCTCGAGCGGCGGTGACGCGATCTCCGAGCGGCGAGCTCGTGCTCGGCGGAATGTCGCTCGCAGGCCTCTCGAATCGAGAGGTGAACCTCGACGGCCGCACGGTCCGTATCGGGACGCCGACTTACGTCTACGACCTCGACGGCATGGCGCGTGAGGCGCGTGAGCTCGAGGCCGCATTCGAGGGCGCGCCTCATCTGGTCGCGTATGCCGTGAAGGCCAACAGCGCGGGGCCGGTCGTCCGTACGCTCGTGGCCGAGGGGTGCGGAGCGGACGTGGTCAGCGGCGCCGAGCTCCTGCTCGCCATGCGGTGCGGCGTCGTGCCCGACCGCATCGTGTACAGCGGAGTCGCGAAGACGGACGACGAGCTGGACCTCGCGATCGGGGCCGGGGAGGCCGGCATCCGAGCGATCAACGTCGAGAGCGTCGAGGAGATCCCGCGCATCGCGGCGCGTGCGTCCGCCCTGGGGCGCGTCGCGCGCGTCACGCTCCGGATCAATCCGGGCGTCTCCGAGGACCAGATCGGTACCCACAGCTACATCGCGACCGGACACGACGAGGCGAAGTTCGGCGTACCGCTGGCGAGCTTGGCCGACGCGGTCTCCGCCCTCGAGGCTGCGCGCGCGTCGGTGCGCCTCGTCGGCGTCACCTCGCACACGGGCTCGCAGCTCACGGCGCTCGACGCCTATCTCGCCTCCGCGCGGGCCGTGTTCGAGACGGCGAGGTCGCTGCGCGATCGCTTCGCCCTCGAGTTCGTCGACACGGGCGGCGGCTTCGGCATCGACTACGGCGACGGGTGCCCGGTGCGCCCTGCGGACTTCATCCGCGCCGCGCGGACGATCCAGCGCGAGCACGGTCTCGACGACCTCGCGCTCTTCTGCGAGCCGGGCCGCTCGCTCGTCGGCGCGTACGGACTGCTCATCGCGCGCGTGATCCAGAGGAAGGTGGCGCCCGGCGACCCGCCTCGACGCTGGATGATGATCGACGCGGGCATGAACGATCTGATGCGCCCGGCGCTCTATCAGGCGAGGCATCGCGTGGTCCCCGTCGTTTTCGAGCCGGGCGCGCGCCTCTCGCCCTACCGCGTCGTCGGCCCCGTGTGCGAGAGCTCGGACGACTTCGGCGTCCACGATCTGCCCGAAGGCGAGCTCGCGGAGGTGGCCCTGCTCGACGCCGGCGCGTACGGCTACTCGATGGCGAGCCGCTACAACGGCCGCCCGCTGCCGGCGGAGGTGTTCCTCCGCGGCGGCGCGATCGTCGGCGTCCACGCGCGCAAGCCGATCACCGACTGGGTCGACGATCGACTCGCCGCCGGCTGATCGCCGACTCGGCCGGCTCGGCGCGCGTGCACGGTGACGCCGACGGGGGGCTGTCCTCCCGCGCGATCGAGTTCTGTTATGCTCTCGTCGTGCGTTTCGTAGCTCTCGGCCTCGCCCTCTCGCTCGCTCTCGTGTCGGCGTGCTCCGACGATCCGCCCGCTCCAAAGAGAGCGTCGTCGAGCTCGGGATCGTCGGGGACGTCGGGATCCTCGGGATCCTCCGGCGAGGAGGACGACGCCGGCGGAGGGGGAGAGATCACCTCGGCTTCGTTCCGAAACGACGTCGTGCCGATCCTCGCGGTGAACTGCGCGCTCACGGCGTGTCACGCGTCGAAGGAGTCGAACCTCGGCATCCACATCACGTACGACCCCGACCAGATCTACGAGGAGCTCCAGAAGACGAGCCCCACGCCGGGCTTCGGAGGCTACAAGTTCGTCGAGCCCGGCAAGCCGGAGGAGAGCCTCCTCATGGCGAAGATGGACGGCACGCAGGCGAGCCTCCCGAAGTGCGAGAACGGCTGCGGCAAGCCGATGCCGCCGGGGGAGCTGCTGCCGCAGAGGGAGAGGGACATCGTGCGGCTGTGGATCAAGAACGGGGCGAAGAACGATTGAGGAGAGGCTCCAGGCTCCAGGCTCCAGGGGGTCGTGTCTGCGAGCGTTTCGCGCCGCTGCTGGCGACCTCGCAGGCCCCCCCAGGCGAGCTTTCCCCTCTCGTCGGGGCTCGAGCCGGAGATCGAGACGACGTCAGCGGCGCGAGACCGCCTCTCCCTGGAGCCCGGAGCCTGGAGCCTGGAGCCTGATCACTGCCCCGTCTTGACCTTCGCCATCCTCGCCGACGACGTGCGGCGGCGTTCGCCCGACATGTTCGTCGGCGGCATCGTGCGGGCGCGGACGACTTGGCCTTCGACCGTGATCTCGACGCCGACGGTTCGGCAGCGGCGGGCGAGGCGTTCGAGGTCGACCTGTGCGGAGACGAGGAGACCGCCTTGGGGGGACGGATCGATGAAGAGCTCGGCGGTGGAGCGGCGGGTGCGGAGCAGCTCGCGCACGTTCGGATCGTCGACCCACAAGAAGCCGTTCGAGGGCACGAAGCTGCCGCGTCCGACGACGACGCTCGCTTGCGCGAGGGTTCGGGAGAGCGTCTCGGGGAGGGGAGCGATCGCCTCGATGCGGACTCGGAGCGAGTCGGCTTCGTAGCCTGCGGAGAGCGCACGGGCGAGCGTCTGCGGGGCGACGACCAGATCGAGGGTCTCGGCGACGCGGCCGACGTCGACGAAGCCGTTGATGGCGAGGACGGCGCTCACCTTCGCCGTCGGTCCGAGACGGAGCACGTGCGTGTCGAGGAACTTCGACGGCTCTCCGTTGACCGGCGGCGTCTTGTCCGCGAGCAGCGCTCGACCGCGCGGCGTCAGGCGGAGCGCGATGCGCGGGCCCGACTCCTCCGCGTCGTCGTCGCCGTCGTCTTCCCCGAGATCGAGGATGCCGAGGGCAGGGAGGCTCTCGAGCACGATGCGCCGAGCGACGTCCATCGGATTCGGCGCCTCGACCCCGACACGCTCCGCCCAACGACGGAGCAGCCGATCGACGCCCGGGATGCGATGGTCCGTCGACAGGTAGCCCTGGAGGCTCGTCCACGGGATCCAGCGGCTCTCGCCGAGGTCGCGTAGCGCCTCGAGCGCGAGCTCGCGCAGGACGCCCGACGCGCTCGACTCGCGCTGATCGGGCGGGAGCCGCAGCATCTCCGGCTCGGTGCGCGCCTCGTCCCACGCGCCGCCTCTCCTCCACGCATCGAAGAGGAGCCTCGAGAGCTCGTGGATCTCGAGCGCTCCCGGGGGCGCGCTCGCGCTCATCGCGGACGGATCCCACAGACCGACCGCGCGCGAGAGCGCGACGATCAGCGCGACCTGATACGGCTCGCGTCCGAACCGCGTCGCCAGCTTCGTGACGAGGGACTTCGGCGTCCCGATGTTGGGGCGCACCTCGTTGCCCGGCTCGCGAGCGGCGAGCGCGAGGGCCATCGCGAGCGGCGAGGGATCCTGAGAGAAGCGCGCGCGGCGCGGTGCGTGATCGCCCTCGCGCACGAACGTCTTCACCTGTGCGCGGCGCGCTTCACGCTCCGCGTTTCGTGTGGCGCCGATGATCCGAGCCACCTCCGTCGGGACGACGTGGCGGTTCGGATGAACCGGGATGAGCATGCCGCGCCGCTCGAGCGAGAAGCCGACGCCACGTCGCGACGGCGCGGCGCCCGAGGCGGTGCGCAGGCGCAAGGGCTCCCGTTCGAGCTCGAGGAGCTCCTCGGTGTCGACCTCGCCACCGAGCTCCTCGACACCTTCGAGCACGCGGCGCTCGGTCGCAGAGAGCTTGCCGATCTCCTCGGCGAGCTTCTCGGGATCGCCGAGGACGTCCCACGCCGTCTCCAACGAGAGCGCGATCGGCGGCGTGGCCGGTCGTCCGAGATAGTGTGCGGCGATCGCGCTCACGGTCTCGAACGGTGCCTGCGCGAGCAGCGCACGAATGCCGCGCGGGTCCTCTCCCTCCCAGGAGCGGAGCTGGACGAGGTAGGCCGCCGGGAGCACGAGCTCGACGCGGTTCTTTCCGTCCGCGCGAGCGAACATGATCCCGCGCTCGGCGAGCGGCTGGAGCGCAGGAGGAACCGTGGGAACGACGAGCGTGCCGCGAGCCTCGGCGACACGATGCAACAGCTCGACGCTCGCCTGCGGCAATCTGCTCGGATCGCGAAGCTCGGGCAGAGCGACGAGCGCGCGTGCGATCTGCGCAGGCGGATCCAGCCGTTTCGCCGGATCGATGCGCACGCCGAGACGTGAGACGAGAGAATCGAGCTCCCTGCTCGGTAGCGCCTTGAGGATGTCTACCAGGCGTAGCGTCATGCGCAATCGACCCCCCACCCTATCCCGTTCACGATAGCCGAAAATACGAAGCGAGACCATGCGAGCCATTCGGTCCTGCTCGTGTCCATTGAGGGTTCGTCGTGACCAATCTCCGCCTCGAGGTAGGCGTCGGTCGTCCTTCGCTCACGGGTGAGCACATCGAGAGCGTCGAGCCTCGTCGTGTGACCTCGGCGTCGTCGAACGTCTCTCCGACCGTGGCTGAGCCGCGCGACGACGAGCGGCTCGCCACGCACAACGGGCCTGTTCGACCGAGCTTTCAGATGCACGGCCGAAACGGCTCACATCTGCGCCATCCCATCGTGCATTCGCGCGTCTCGCGGTCGAACGAAGGGCAGCCCGCTCGACAATCGTGTTATCAAACGGGGCCGTGAGCCGCGCTTGTCGTACCTCGCCTCCGGTCGAGTCAGCGAGGGAGACGACTCGCGAATCGGAGGTACGGCTCGTCTGGCCTGGAAGGCAGTGGCGGCCGGGAGCTCCGGCGGATGGCGGTGCGGTCCGAAGCCTCACGCCGGTCGAGGTCGTGGATTTCACCGGCACGAGCACGCGGCACAGCCTCGTCCACGGCGACGCGCTCGACCTCGTGGAGCTCGTTCGGAAGGAAGGGCTCGAGGGCAAGGTCGACATGGTCTACGTCGACCCGCCCTACGCGTCGGACCGAGACTACGTCGCGGAGGCGAGGCTCGACGGGCCCGCCGACGGTCGCGCTCTGCGTACGCTCGCCTACGAGGATCGTTGGTCTCGGGAGCGCGGGGGGATCGGTGCCTACCTCGACATGCTCGCGCCGAGGCTCGATGCGCTCGCACGGCTCTTGTCCCCGCGCGGCACGATCTGGGTGCACCTCGACTGGCGCGCCGCTTACCTCGTCCGGACGATCCTGGACGAGATCCTCGGCCGTGACGCGTTCAAGAACGAGATCGTCTGGCGTCGCGCGCCGAACCTCGGGCGTCAGGCGGCCAGCTCGCAGTTCGGTCGTACGCTCGACACGATCGTGGTCTACGGGCGCGAGCAGGCCACCCTCCGTCCGCCGACGCGCCTCGAGCCGATCGACCCGAGCGCGATACGCTGGGACGAGGAGGGCCGTCCGTTCACGAGCGCGCCGCGCGGCGACTACACCGACGCGTCGATCGAGAAGCTCGAGGCCGAGGGTCGCGTCCACCGCACGGCGACGGGCCGCGTCTACATCAAGTACTTCCTCGTGAAGAACAGCGAAGGCGTGCTCTGTCGCGAGCGCCGCGTCGACGCGCTATGGACGGACGTGCCTCCGCTTCGACACTCGGTGGTCTCCGAGCGCACGGGCTATCCCACGCAGAAGCCGCGCGCGCTCCTCGAGCGCATCATCGCGTGCGCGACGGATCCGGGCGCCGTCGTCGTCGACGCGTTCGCAGGGAGCGGGACGACGGCCGTGGCGGCGCATGCCCTCGGCCGGCGCGCGTACGTCTCGGACGTCAGCCCCGTCGCGATCGCCGTCGCCAGGGCGCGCTTGCTCCGCGAGGGCGCGCCGCTCGAGCTCCATCGTGCGGCCGAGGTGTCCCAGCCGAAGATGAAAGGCGTGAAGGTCGAAGTCCGAGGCGATCGCCTGCGCCTCGTCGCTCCGGCCGAGCCGCTGGCGTGGGCGGTCGGGACCGAGGAGGACGGCGTCTTCCGGACGATCTGGCACTCCGAGCGCGTCCCGGGGAAGAAGCCGATCCCGGCCGTGATGGAGGCCGACCTCCCGCCGGGAAGCGCGAGCTCCGACGGAGGGCTGCACGTGCGCGTGTTCGGTGACGACGGCAGCGTCGGCGACTGGAGCGGAACGGTGAGCGAGGCTCGCGCGGGCGCGCGCACGCGGGCGCGCGGAGAAGATCGGACGGAGGCGCGGCGATGATCCTGCGCGACGCAGTGCATGGGCTCGTATCGTTCGAGGCCGACGAAGAGCGGGTGATCCCGCAGCTCATCGACGTGCCGGAGGTCCAGCGCCTGCGGCGCATCCGTCAGCTCGGCGTCGCGTCGTACGCGTTTCCGGGCGCGGAGCACACGCGCTTCTCGCATGCGATCGGCACGGCGCACGTCATGAAGCTCTTTTTGACGCGCTTGCGCCAGATCCACAACGACCTGCCGTTCTGGCATCGGGTCACGAGCGAGCGCGCGCAGGAGGCGCTCGCGGCCGCGCTCCTCCACGACGTGGGGCACGGCCCGCTCTCGCACCTGTTCGAGGACGCGATCGCCGGCACCGGGCATCACGAGAAGTGGACGGAGCGCATCGTCCTCGACCCGGACACCGGCGTGAACAAGGTGCTCGCCAACGTCGATCCGAGCCTCCCGGAGCGCGTCGCGGCGCTCGTCCGTGGCGAGCACGAGCTGCCGTACCTCAAGCGCGCGGTGAGCGGGACGCTCGACGTCGATCGCTGCGACTACCTCCTCCGCGACGCGCACTCCACCGGCGTGCGTTACGGCGTGTTCGACCTCGACTGGCTCTTCCGCAGCCTTCGCTTCGCCCCGTCGAAGGGAGGAGAGCCTCCGGGGCTCGCGATCGACGGCGCGAAGGGCCTTCCGGCCATCGAGGCCTACATCCTCGCTCGGCTGTTCATGTTCCAGCAGGTGTATCTGCACAAGGCGACGCGCGCGGCCGAGTGGATGATCCGCACCGTGCTCGCTCGAGCGGCGGCGGTCATCGCCGACGGCATGCGCTTGCCCGGGACGCCGCGCGCGATCGAGCTCGCGGCGCACGGCGAGGCGCCGAGCCTCGGCGACTACCTCGAGCTCGACGACAACGTCCTCGCGGTCGCGATGCGTGCCTGGGAGGACGGCAACGACCCGGCGCTCGCCGACATCGCGCGGCGCGTACGCCTCCGGAGGCTCTTCAAGACGTACGAGCTCTTCGGCGAGCAAGCGCTGCCCGAGGGGCGCCAGCGTGCGTTCGAGGTCGCGCAGGACATCGCGCGCGCGCACGGCCTCGATCCGAACCTCTACGTCGGCCTCGACGTCGCGGCGGACACGCCGTTCGGCGCGGAGTCCGAGCCGCTCATGGTGGTCTTCGCCAAGGGCCCGGCTCGGCCGCTGAGCGACGTCTCCTTCCTCCTCGCGCGCCTCGCCGGTCAGGTGATGTCGCGCGTCCGGCTCATCATCGCGCCCGAGCTGCGAGACGAGGTCGCGCAGGCGCTGTCGTCCTGACCGCCATGACGCCTCGAGCGACGCCGCGCCTCGTGTCCGCGCTCGTCGCCCTCTGCGTCGGGGCGCAGCCCGCGATCGCCTCCGCCGCCGAAGGCAGAGGCGCCGACGGTCTGTACGGACGATTCGACGGCGACCTCGCGATCGCGGCCGCGGCGGGCGCGACCTTGGGGCCGCGCGGACCGCGCGCGACGGGCGACCTCCGCCTGCGCTACCTGTCGACCGCAGGGATCTTCGCCTCCTACGAGGATGGGCCGGCGATCGGATCGAGCGCCGACCCACGTCGCGTCCTCGCGCTCGGTCTCGAGCTCCGGCCGCTGTTCCTCGCGCGCTGGGCCACGGATCGCGAGATTGGCTCTCCGCGGCTCGACCTGTTCATCGACTCGCTCGGTCTCGAGCTCGGCGTGGCCTTCACGCAGCCCGAGGGGGCACGCTTCGGCGCGCGTCCGTGCCTCCAGCTCGGCCTCGGTGTGGAGCTCCCGATCTTCCCTCGAGCGAGCGGGCCGTTCGTCGCCCTCCACGGCGGTGCGCGATGGAGCGACGCGGCGCTCTCCGGCGGCCCCACGAGCGGGCCGGGCGATCGCGCGCTCTATCTCACGATCGCGATCGGGTGGCAGCAGCTCTTCGGCGCTCACGTGGTGGATCTCGGAGACCGGGCGGTACGATGAGGCGTGCGCTCGAAGCGGCCCTTCGTTCGGCGCTCGCACGGCTCGACCTCGAGCACGCGGTGCGCGCGGCGCTGCCGCGGACGACGCGCGTCCCGGCGCGCTTGATCGCGATCGGGAAGGCGGCGCCTGCGATGGCGAGGGGAGCGCACGCGCGTTGGGGCGATCGGATCGTCGAAGCGCTCGTCGTCACGACGGACGGGACGAGCGCCCACGGTCTTCCGCGCGGGCGCGTCGAGATCCTGCGTGCCGGGCATCCGCTGCCGGACGCGCGGAGCGTACGCGCCGGCGAGCGAGCGCTCGCGATCGCGCGCGCGTGCGCGTGCGACGGGCATCTCCTCGTCGTGCTCGTGTCGGGCGGCGCGTCGGCGCTCGCGTGCGCGCCCATCGATGGCGTGAGCCTCGCGGTGAAGCGGCAGCTCGGGCGCGCGATGCTCGCGAGCGGCGCGACGATCCAGGAGATCAACGTCGTCCGCAAGCACCTCTCGCGGATCAAGGGCGGCGGCCTCGCGCGGGCCGCATCTCCTGCGACGGTCCTCACGTTCGTGGCGAGCGACGTGATCGGCGGCGACGCGAGCGACGTGGGATCGGGCCCGAGCGTCGGCGACGAGAGCAGCGTCGGGCAGGCGCGGCGCCTCCTGCGGCGCTATGCGCCTCGCTTCGCGGACGTGCCGCTCGCGCGCACGGGACCGGCGGCCAACGCGCGGCGGGCGCGCATCGTCGCGTCGCCCGAGGCGCTCGCGCGCGCGGCGGCCGCCGAGCTCCGCGCGCGCGGCCTTCGCGTGCGCGTCCTTCCTCCCTCGCAGGCGTCGGTCGAGGCGCTCGCCGAGGAGTACGTCGCTCGCGCGCAGAAGCTCCGCGCGGGCGAGGCGCTGGTGCGCGCGGCCGAGCCGTCGCTCGAGGTCGCGCACGCGCGGCCGGGCAGGGGAGGGCGCTCGACGCATCTCGCCGCGATGGTCGGATGCGCGCTGCCGCGACGGGTGCTCTTCGCCGCGATGGCGAGCGACGGCGTCGACGGATCGAGCGGAACGGGCGGAGCGATCGTGGGCGGCAACTTCGTCGAGCGCGTCGGCGCGACGGCCATCGCACGCGCGCTCGCCCGCTTCGACACCGGGACGCTGCACCTCGATGCCGGCACGGCGCTCCCCGCACGGCCTTCGGGGCAGAACCTCGCGGACCTCCACGTCCTCGTCCGCTGATCGGCTCGACTCAGCGCCCGCCGTCCGCGACGCCGGCGTCGGCGGCGTCCTCTCCGGGCGGACGGATCGCCTCCCAGATGCTCTGCGCGAGGGCGCAGTTGTTCACCTGGCGTTTCATCGCCGCGAGCACGCTCGGATCGCGCACCGGGCGCTCTCCGACGAAGCGGTAGTCGCCCTCGACCTCGCGTCGGAGGCGTACGAGCTCCGTGCCCGTCTTCAGATCGAGCAGGTGCACCCGCGCCGGATGCGCGACCTGCTGGAGCTCCTCGGACGTGACCTTCCCGGCGTTCGGCCCGGCGTCGGAGACCAGCGCTTGCGCCTCGGGGACGTCCTCGTCGAGGACGAGGAGGAAGAACTGCGCGCGCTTCACGATCTCGATCGCGAGCGGGATCTCCTCGTCCTTCGCTTTCTCGTATTGCTGCACGAAGACGCGGAGGTGGATTTCGTCCTTCGCGTCCTTGACCTCCTGCGCCCACTCGTCGGTGAGGATCCGCGTCGACGCGTAAGCGAGGCGCAGGTTCCACGGCTGGTCGTGCCAGCCCGCCGCCGCGTCGAAGTCGCCGCGCGCCATGGCGGCCATCCCCGGGTTGTCCTTCTGCCGGAACAGACACCCGACGAACGAGTCCTTCGCCGAGTCCTTCGCGGCCTTCCGCAGCGACGCGACGTCCTTCGCGTCCTCCACGCGGAGCCGGAGGTAGATCCCGGGCGCGCTCCGGAAGTCCCACTTGGCGGCGGTCGGGTCGACGAAGTCACCCTTGAACGATGCGGCCGCCTCGAGCGTGAGCTTCTCCATCCGGTCGCGGAGGGGATTCCACTCGGCGCCGACCGTCGCGACCGCCGCACGCTGCTTCGCGAGCAGCTCCTCCTTCTGGTTCGCGAGAGAGCGCTCGCGGTAGATCCAGGAGGCGGCCACGACCGCGAGCACCGCGCTCACTGCGACGAGGATCGCGGTGCTCGAGACCCGACCGAACTTCGAGCGCGCTCGCTCGGCGCGGATTTCTCGGATCGCCTTGAGGCCGATGTCGCGCGGCCTGTCGCCAGGGCTCTCGTGTTCGCTCAAGACGGGTCCGTCGCTCGAATCGGCGCGGCGAGGCGCCTGGCGAAGAGACTACTCGCCGCCGGCCTTGTTCGTCTTCGGGATCATCCCGACCATGAAGCTGACGTTCGGGTAGCCCGCGAACGCCGCCGTCTGGAAGACGCTCTTCACGACGATGGCGGGAACGTCCTGGTCGATCTGGAGGATGACGACGCCCGGGAACTCCTTGCCCGGGTAGAGCTGCTTCCAGAGCTCACGCTTGCCCTTGAGGACGTTGAAGAGCTCGTCGATGCGCTGGAGGCGCTTGCTCTCTTCGATGGCACGCGTGTTTCCGGCGCGCGCCCCGTCGACGAGGATGTCGCTGCCCGCGATCGCGACGATCGGAGCATCGATCATGTCGAGCGTGTTCTCGGCGTCGGGGAGCCTCACGCCCTTCGGGATCGTCGTCTCACCGGACGCGCTGAACGTGATGAGGAGGAAGACGACGACGACGACCAAGAAGTCGATCATGCTGGTCAGCGAGAGCGACGCGTTGATCTCGCGATGACCGTGACCGGAGACCTTCTTCTGGACGAACCGCAGCGGCACGTTGTGCATCAGCCGCCGGCCGGGCTTGTGGATCGTCATGGCTCCCTCAGTTGACCGCGAAGGTGACGTTGAAGGCCGGGACCATCTCGGTCTTGCCGCCGGCGTTGTACGGCCGGTGCGGCTGGTAGATCGCGTCGATGACGCCGATCAGATAGACGTACGGAGTCTCGTTGTCGGTGTGGAGCACCGCCTGGTCGAACTTCTTGTCCGACGGGTCGCGGTGCGAGCCGACGGTCTTCCACTCCTGCTCGATCTTCGCGGCGAGCTCGGGGTAGCGGACCGTCTTGCGGCCCTCCTTCATGATCACGTTGTCCTTCCGCGGCACGTCGACGGTGCTGATGACCGTCCCGGCCTGCTTCCAGATCAACGTGAACTTGTCGGGCGAGCGCATTTCGACGTGGAGCTGCTTCTCCGGCTCGACTTGGTCCGGCTCCACCTCGCGCGGCGGACCAGGCACCTGTGCGTCCGCGTTGATGCGCGCCATGTGCGTCCAGACGGCCGTGATGAGCAGGAAGGAGATCGTGACCATCAGGAGATCGATGAAGGGGACCATGTTGATCTCCGAGTTGGTCGGTCGCTTCCCGCCGCCGCCACCACTACCAACGTCTACGCCACCCATGTCTGACTCCGAATCGAGAGGGCGGGGTCCACTTCCGTGGACCCCATTTCATGGCTGTTCAATAGAGAGAGCGGCGCGTGCACGATGCACGGCCCGTTCGGGTCAGCTCGTCGGGACGGCCGAGAGGTTGACCTTCTGACGGTTGGTCACGACGAGGTTGAGCACCTGGACGCTCGCCTCGTTGATGTCGTCCTCGAGGGCCTGCGTCTTGCCGTTGAGGACGGCGAAGCCGATGAGGCCGATGATGGCGACGAAGAGGCCGAACCACGTGCAGTGCATGGCCTCCGAGATACCCTCGGCGAGGATGCGCGCCTTCTGGGCCGGGTCGACGCTCTCACCGGAGACGGCGCCGAAGGAGGTGATGAGGCCCGTGACCGTGCCGAGGAGGCCGGAGAGCATCGAGAGGTTCGCGAGGAGCGCGAGGAAGCCCGTGCGCTTCGCGATGCGCGGGAGCTCACGAAGGGCGGCCTCATCCATCGCGGCCTGAACCTCCTCGTCCGGGCGGTTCACCTTCATGAGGCCGGCCTGGACGATGCGCGCGAGCGGCGCATTCGCGGCCGAGCACATCTTCACGGCCTTCGCGACGTCACCAGCGAGGATGCACTTCTGCATCGTCGCGAGGAACACGTCCTTGTTGATCGACGAGCCGTACAGATAGAGAGCGCGCTCGATGATGATGCCGATCGTGAAGATCGACCACATCAGGATGATGCTCATCATCACGACGCCGCCCTCTTTGTATGCCTTCCACAGACCAGCCATGTTGCTCCGTCCTTCCGGTCGTTTTTCGGGGGTTCGCGCCCGCCGCGCCTTGTCTTCGATCAGTGTCTCGCCTCGCAGCAGGCGAGGTGAAGTTTTGGGCCGTTCTCTGTCTCGGGGCGGAAGAAGAAAGCTTCTCCTTCGGCGTCCCCACTCAGAACCGCCGAGAGCTCGCTCCCGGCGTTTTCGTGGGGCGAGCGCGGACGATATCGTCTCACGCTCGAATCACGCAAGCTTCGTCATGATCGGTGAGCACACCTTCGTCGCACCGCCCTCGTACTTCCGCTTCCTTCCACCGTCGGTCGAAACGGATACCCGGTGAGGGGCAAAGCTTCCTCTTCTGGTCCTCTTCGCCTCCGGTCGACGACCCCATTCTTCTGGTGGGCGGTTCCGTCTTCAGCGGTTTCCACCAACCGACGAAGTGAAGTCTGACGGTACAGACCACGCCCAGTCAATAGAGTTTGGGATCGTTCTCGCTCTTTCCGCGCGGCTAAAGTTCCGTAGTCTCGCACGGTTGCGCAATATTTCGTCCATGCTGGAATGCCTACATTCCAGGTTTGTCCTCGATCCTGGAGGCCGTCGGCGAGCGCAGTGGCAACGCGTCGTTCCGGAATCCGCCGAGGCGGTCACGCGTGCGTCGAGGCCCGTCGTCCGTGGCGCGTCTTCTTCTCGTGACCGATCGCGACCGACACCGCGGTGCTCGTCCGCGGGCGGCTCAGCCGGAGGGCGAGCACGAGCATTCGGGCCGTCCTTGGTCATGCGAGCTGCCACACGCGCGGGCGGAGGGCGCCGAAACCCGAGGGGCTCGCGCTCGTTCGAGCTCGTCGACCGGCGACCAACGTCCGAGAGCGCGTGGAACCGACTCGTTTCCCACGCTCCGAGCCCTCGTTGACTTCGTCGGAAGTACCCAGCTATCGTGGCGCAGACGCACTTGGGGCTTCCCAACCACGCCAGATCGAAACGCAAAAGCAGCAGGAAGATCGCACCTTCGCCTCCGGTCACGCACGAGTGGCTGCGCAAGGCTGGATGGAATGTCGAGATTCGACGCGTGCGACGCGCGCGGAGAGCGTAGGGCTGGGGCCCTTCGCATCGAGAGGACTAGAAAGGAGCATCGAGGATGTTCGTGGCTCTTCTGAGCAGCCTTAGTGATGGCTCTCCTGCAGCGACGGCTGGAGGTGGTGGGGGTGGAGGCTTCATGGAAGCCTTCAAGGAGAACCCCACTTTCCTCTCGATGAACCTCGTGGTCAGCGCGCTCGTCATCGCGCTGATCGTCGAGCGCACGGCATTCCAGCTGAGCAAGTACCGGGTCAACTCGAAGGAGTTCTTCGCCCAGATCAAGAAGCTGGTCGTGGCGGGCAACATCGACCGCGCGATCAAGCTCTGTGACGCGGGCGACTACCCGACGCTGCAGCTCGTGAAGGCGGGCCTCACGCACGCGAACAAGGGGCCCGACGAGATCGACGCTGCGATGAGCGAGAAGATGGGCGAGCTGCGTCCGGCCGTCGAGAAGCGGATCGGCTCGCTCTGGTCGCTCGCGAACATCGCCACGCTCATCGGTCTTCTCGGAACGGTTCTCGGCCTCATCCACACGTTCGGCGCGGTCTCCGCGCCCGGCCTCTCCGCGGCCGACCGTCAGCGCATCCTCGCGAACGGTATCGCGGAGGCCATGTACAACACGGCGCTCGGCCTCGGCATCGCCGTCGTCTGCATGGTCGCGCACCTCATTCTCCACCAGCGCGCCAAGACCATTCAGCACGACCTCGACGCCACCCAGGAGCGCGTCTTCAACCTCCTCACGATCCAGACGCGGCCTGGCGGGTACTGAGCCTCGAGCCTCGTTCGGCATGCGGGGCTCGACCGAGCCTGATCGGCGGCGAACGGGGAGGGTGATCGCGCAGCGAGCCGCGGAGTAGGAGAGATGGCCGAGAAACTCAGCGCCCAGCAGCGAAGCAAGATCCGTCGGCTCGCGCGGCCGAAGGAGCTCGCTCCGGACGAAGCGGGCGGCGAGCTCAACATCGTCCCGTTCCTCGACATCATCACGAACGTGTTGATGTTCGTGCTCGCGACGATCAGCGTCACCTTCACGGCGACGATCGACACCTTCCCGCCGCGCGCGGGCAGCGGCGCACGCGCATCGACGCAGCCCACGCTGGGCTTCACGATCCTCATCGTGCCGGACGGCTTCAGCCTCAAGGCACGAGGCGGCAACGTCGCTCCCGGCTGCAACGACACCGGACCGGGCATCGCCATCCCGAAGAAGGACGGGAAGTACGATTTCGCTGCGCTCAAGGCGTGCGCGGCGAAGCTCAAGGGAGCCGCGCCCGAGTTCAAGGAGGAGATGGGCGTCACGATCAGCGCGAACCCGCCGATCCCGTATCAGGTGGTGATCAGCACGATGGACGCGGTCCGAAACGACGAGGCGGGTGAGCCTCTGTTCCCGGACGTCACCTTCGGAGTCGCACGATGATGCCGCCCAACCAGCCTCCGCCCGGTGCGCCCCCGGCTGGCGCCGCGTCCCCGGCCGGCTCGCCGCCGGAACGACAGAAGCCTGCGAGCGTGGCGCGCTACAAGCGTGAGCTTCGCCGTGCGATCAACAAGAACCGCGTCGAGCCGGAGATCGACTTTCTGAACATCACGGCCATGCTCGACATGATGACGATCATCCTCGTCTTCTTGCTCAAGAGCATGAGCCAGTCGTCGGCCTCGCTCCCGCAGTCGTCGGACCTCACGATGCCGAAGAGCGTTCTGACGACGGAGGCCTCGCAGGAGGGCGTGGCGGTCCTCATCTCGAAGAGCTCGATCATCGTCGACGACAACATCGTCGCGCCCGTGCCCGCGGACGCCACGCACGGTGTCGAGGGCAAGTACAAGCGATCGGGCCCGACCGACCTCTACATCGTCCCGCTCGCCAACGCGCTCCAGAGCTGGCGCGAGCGCGATCGTCAGGTCCGCCTCGCCACGGGCAAGGACCCGAGCTCGAGCGAGGCGATCATCATCGCCGACGAGAACACGCCGTACCGCTTGCTCACCGAGGTGCTCTTCACGCTCGGCCAGTGCGAGTTCGCGAAGTTCCACCTGATGGTGCTCCAGGCCGGCAGCGCGGCGCAGTGAGGCCATCAGGCTCCAGCCAATTAGGCTCCAGGCTCCGGGCTCCAGGCTCCAGTTGGGGTGAGCCGCGGCGCGCGTCGCAGCGCGTGCGCATCGCGTCGTCCGACGCGGTCATGACAGACGGCCCGCCGGGTCCTCGGTCTCTCCGTCGGGCTTCTCTACCTCCGCGCGCTTCGCAAGTGCCTCGTTGCGCAGCGAGCGCCTCGTTGCGCAGCGAGCGCTGACGATCTTCCGCTCGGAAAGCAAAGGCTCGCGAGGCGTGAGGACCTCGCGAGCCGCGCTGGAGCTTCAATCCCCGGAGCCTCTAGCCCGGAGCCTGGAGCCTGATCTCACTTCGGCAGGCAGCCGAACTCGATGCCGAGCACCGCGTAGCAGCATTCGCCCGTCGAGCACGGACACGGCTGCAGGGTGCCGGCCAGCGACGCGGCCAGGTACTTGATGTCGTACGACGGGTCGGTCTCGTCGCAGATCTCGTTCGTCGGAGGCGGCGGCGGAGGCGGCGGAGGCGGCTCGTCCTTCTTCTCCTCTTCCTCCTCCTCGTCCTTCTTGCCCGCGTCCGTCGTCTCGGTCGTCGGGTTCGACGGAGGAGGCAGCGTCACCTTGGTTTCGGGCTCCGTGGCCTCCTCCTCACGCGCCAAGCTGTCGAGGTCCTCCTCGACGGGCGGCGCCTCTGCACACGCGGTGACCGCGATGGCGAAGGCGGAGAGCGACACGGCGACCAAACCAGTGAGGGTGCTGCGCATGGCGCGCGACCCTAGCACAACGCCTGAGCTCCGATGCGCGGGCACAGCCGTGCCGAGACTCAGTGGTGACGCGTACCTACACCTACATTGTAAACGTTTCGCTCCCTCGTACCGCGGGCGCTCCTCAGTCCTCCGCGGCAGAGGCTCCAGGCTCCAGGGGAGGGCGGTTCGACCGGTTCCTCGCGACGACCGCTCGTCTGCGCACGAGCAGGGGGCGGCTAGCGGGTCGCCCTCAGTCGCGGAGGAGGAGACCCGTACGCGTCGGCGAGCCCCAGTAACGGCGCATCGACACGTTCATCAGAAGGCCGATGCCCAGCATGATCGTGACGACGCTCGAACCGCCCGCCGAGAAGAGCGGCAAGGTCACGCCGACGACGGGCAAGAGGCCCGTGACCATCCCGAGGTTGAAGACGGCGTGCCAGAAGATGAGCGCGCCGACCCCGATCGCGAGCACGGCGCCGAAGCGATCCTTCGCGGTCGCGGCGATGCGGATCGCCCATAGGACGAGGAACGCGTAGAGCGACACGAGGACGAAGCAGCCGAGGAAGCCCCAATCCTCCGCGAACACGGCGAACGGGAAGTCCGAGTGCTGGTCGGGGAGGAAGAGGAACTGGTTCTGCGTCCCCTGCATGAAGCCCTGACCCTTGAGGCCGCCGTTGCCGATCGCGACGCGCGCGTGGTGCGCGTGCCATCCGGAGCCGAGGAGGTTCTCCTCCGGGTTCAGGAACACGAGGACGCGCTGCTTCTGGTAGTCCTTCATCAGGTACGTCCACGCGAGCGGGATCGCGATGGCGACGCTCACGGCGATGCCGACGAGCGTCTGCCATCGAATCCTCGTCAGCATGCAGATCGTGCCGAAGATGCAGAGGTGGATGAGCGCCGTGCCGAGGTCCGGCTGCTTCATGATGAGGACCGTCGGGATGCCCGTGAGCGCCGCCGGCACGATGAGGTCCTTGATGCCGCGCGCCTCCGTCCGCGGATCGTCGTGGAGGTACTTCGCGAGCGCGATGATCAAGAACAGCTTCGTGAACTCGCTCGGCTGGAACCCGAAGCTCCCGATCGCGATCCATCGCGAGCTGCCGCGGATGTCCTTGCCGAGGATGAATACGAGGACGAGGAAGACGATCCCGACGCCGTACAGCAGGTAGCCGAGGCGCTCGTAGTGCCGGTAGTCGATGACGGCGACGACGCCGCCGAGGATGCCTCCGAGCACGAGCCAGTAGACCTGCTGGATGTAGATGTCCGAGAGGGCGGCGCGCGCGACGCTCGTGGCCGAGTAGAGGTTGATGACGCCGAAGACGGCGATCGTGCAGGTCGTGAGGAACAGCGTCCAATCGAAGCTGTCCCGCGGCATCCCGAAGAACCGCGCCTGATCGCGTCGGATCATCATGGCTCGTCGTCCTCCCGCGGCGGCGGCTCGGTCGGCGAGGGCTCGGGGATGCCGGTCGGATCGGACGGCGCCGGATCCCGCGGAGCCGGAGCAGGAGCCGCGATGCCCGGCGCGGGCCTCTTCTCCGGCGCCTCCTTCGCGTCGGGGCGCTTCGTCTCGCGCGCGGCGAGCTTGGTCGCGCGGGCCTCCTTCTGCCGGTGGTACTCCTTGATGATCTGCATCGCGATCGGCGCGGCCACGGTGGGACCGGATCCGCCGTGCTCCACGAGCACGACGACGGCGATCTCGGGTGCCCGCGCCGGCGAGTAGGCCGCGAACCAGGCGTGGTCGCGCGAGAGGTACCAGGCCTTCTTCGGGTCGTCGTTGCCCGTGTTCACGTAACCGGTCTGCGCCGTCCCCGTCTTGCCCGCGACCTCGATCGTGCGGTCGCGCACGGGGAACGCGGTGCCCTTCTCGTCGTTGACGACGGCGTAGAGCGCATCGTTCACGCGCGCGAGGTTCTCGGGCGAGATCTTCGCCTTCTGACGCACGCGCGGCGGGAAGTCCTGCACGACGGCGCCGTCGCTCGTCTCGACCGCGCGCACGAGCTGCGGCGAGTAGACGGTGCCGCCGTTGGCGAGCGCGGCGTACGCCATCGCGAGCTGGAGCGGCGTCACGGTGGTCGCGCCCTGACCGATCGACGTGTTGAGCGTGAAGCCGATGCGGAACTGTCCCTTGTACCGCAGCGCGTACCAGGAACGCGTCGGGATCCGGCCTGCCGCCTCCGGGTTCACGCCGATGCCGGTCTTCTGCCCGAGGCCGAACTCGTTCGCGATGCGCGCGATGCGGTCCATGCCGACCGACTCGGCGAGCTTGAAGAAGTAGATGTTGCACGACTGCGCGATCGCCTCGCGCATGTCGACCTTGCCGTGCACGTGCGCGCAACGGAAGATGCGGCGCCCGAACGTCAGATAGCCGTCGCAGCGCTCCTTGTCGGTCGGCGGAATGAGCTTGTCCTCGAGCGCGGCGAGGGCGGAGAAGGGCTTGAACGTCGAGCCCGGGTGGAACACGCCCGACATCGTCTTGTCGAGCATCGGGCGGAGCGGATCGCTGTAGAGCTTCTTGAAGGCTTCGCGGATGCGCTCGCGGCCGGCCCCGCCCGCGAGGTCGTTCGGATCGAAGTCCGGCTTGGAGTAGAGCGCGAGGAGGCGGCCGGTCCTCACGTCGACGACGACGACGGCGCCCGCCGCGTGGGGGCGCATCGCGCGCTCGACGGCCTGCTCGAGCTCCATGTCGATGGTGAGCCGGAGGTCACGCCCCGGAATCGGCTCCTGCCGCGAGGGCGCGTCGAGCAGACGCTCGGCTTCGGGCCCCGTGCGGTATCGGCCGCGCGCGTCGACGACACGCTTCTCCCAGCCGCGTTGCCCGCGCAGGTAGCTCTCCCACGCGTGCTCGACGCCGGTCGCACCGACGATGTCTCCCATCTCGTAGCCGAGGGGGTTGATCTTCTGCCGCTCCTCCGGCGTGAGGTTCTCGTATCCGGGCGGGCGGTACTTCGCGAGCGTCTCGGCGTTGATCTCGCTCGTGTACCCGAGGAAGTGCGCGCCCGTGTTCTTGTACGGGTAGTACCGGACCGGCTGGCTGACGACCTCCACGCCGGGTAGCTCGCTCGCGTGCTGCTTGATCTCGGCGACGATGTCGCGCGACAGATCCTCGCGCACGAGGATCGGACGCCAGCACGGCGAGCGATCCTCGTCGGTGATGCAGGCGTCACGGATGCGCGCCGCGAGACGCTGCCGCTCGTCCGGGTTGAGCCGAAGGGTGTCCGCGACGCGCGAGAAGCTGTCCTGCTCCTCGGCGCCCTTCACCCCTCGGCGTGCCGGTCTGGCGCTCGGCATCACGCGGCCCGGCACGAGGAGCACGTTGAAGGAGGGGCGGCTCGACGCGAGCACGCGGCCGTACGCGTCGCGCACGATCCCGCGCGTCGTGGGCAGCGTCACTCGGCGAATGACGTTCTCGTGGGCGATCTGCGCGTATTCGGTGCCGCGCAGGATCTGGAGATGGAAGCAGCGGCCGATGACGACCGCGAATGCGAGGAAGGCGACGAGCGCCATCCAGCGATAGCGCTTGCGGAACTCGCTGACGTCGGATCGCGGTACGAGCAGGGTGCTCATGCGCGGCTCCTCGGTAGGGAATCCTTCGGCGCGCCCGTCATGGTGGCCGTGTGGATGCGCGCGCAAAGGCGGAACACGAGCGGCGCGACCATCCCGGTCGCGATGACGTGCGGCAGCGTGAGCGGGTAGAGCGCTCTCGGCACCCAGGCGTCACGCCCGAAGATCGCGAGCAGGACGAGGATCATCACGCTGTGGACCAACGTGAAGGCGAAGGCGAGCGCCACCTGCATCAGCATCGTCTGCGCGGCGAGCCGCACCCCCGCCGCGCGCGCGAGCACGTAGATCGCGACGTACGTCGACGTGTAGAGCCCGATCGGTGCGATGCCGATGAGGTCCGTCAGGTAGCCGAGCGCGAAGGCGACGCCCGCCCCGCGAGCGAGCGAGTACTCGTGCACCCCCATGAAGAGGATGAGGGGAAGCACGAGCGACGGAACGAGCCCGGCGACGTGCAGGTCGTGCTGCGCGCCGACCACCCAGCCGACGAAACGGAACACGAGGCCGATCAGCCGGAAGAGGTTCGACTGCACGAGGATCAGGACGACGCCTGCGACGAAGAAGGCGGTGTTCCTCATGCGCCGCTCCGCGCCGCAGGCTCCAGGCTCCAGGCCCCAGGCTCCGGGGAGAGGAGACCGGATGCACTGCGATCGATGAAGCTCGGCCGCTGCGGCCTGCTCCGAGGCGTCTCGACCGGGGCGAGACGCAGAACGGTTGCGCTCGAGCGATGCGGCGATGCCATCATGGCGGACCCGCTCGCCGAGGTGTCGGAGTACGCGATGAAGACGGCGCGACGCCGGCCGAGGGACGATGCGGGCTGCCGGCCGGCGCCGCCGACGACGATCTGGAGCCTGGAGCCTGGAGCCTGGAGCCTCATGGCTACTTGCCCCCTGCTTTCGTCGACGCCGTCGGCCCCTTCTTGTCCTTCCCGTCGTCCGTGTCGTCGGACGGGGGGCCGACGAGGATGAGCACGGCCTCGAGGCGCGAGAAGTTCACGACCGGCACGGCCTCGACCTCCTGGTCGCGGCCGGGCTCGCGCTTCACCACCTTCGTGACGCGCGCGACCGGCAGGCCACGCGGGAACCGCTTGCCCTTGCCGCTCGTCACGAGAAGGTCGCCGATCTCGACCTCGTCGCGGGAGTCGACGTTCTCGACCTTGCAGGCGTAGCGCGAGGGGTCGCCGGTTCCGCGGACGAAGCCGCGGGCGCGCGTTCGCTCGTCCTCGACGTCCACGGTGAAGGCGGCGTCGACCGCGAGCTGCACGTCCACGGCGTCGCCCGCGACGCGGTGGACCGTGCCGACGACTCCGTCGGGGGCGATGACCGGCATGCCCGGTCGGATGTTGCGCGAGCCGCGATCGAGGACGACGCGCGTGACGCGGAAGAACTCGGTGAAGTCCTTGGCGACGACCTGCGCGCTCACGAGGTCTCCGGGGATGGACTCGCGGAGCTGGAGCAACCGGCGGAGCTCGCGGTTCTCGACCTCCTTCTGCTCCAGGTGATGCACCTGCTCGCGGAGGCGCGCGTTCTCGTAGGCGAGCCGCTCGTTGTCGGCCTTGACGTCGACCAGGTAGACGTAGCTCTCCCAGACGTTCGAGATGCCGCGCGCGAGGCTGGCGGCCGCGAACTCGATGGGCGCGCTGATGCGAAGGATGACGCGGTCGAGCGCGTTCAGGTTCGACGGCGCCTTCATGTTGGCGCGCAGGAAGAAGAAGGGGACCGCTAGAAGAACGATGACGATTCCGACGTCCCGGTACCGCTTGAACGCCGACATCGCTCGCTCCTACAGCCGGGGCGCGAAAGGCTCATCGGGCTCTCCGAGTCGCTCGGCCGCGCAGCCGTGACAGCGAGCCGAGCTGGTCCGGCCGGAGGCCGACCATCTCTGGGAAAGAGCCAGCGGTCAGCCGATCGTCACCTCCTTCAAGAGCTCCATGTGATCGAGCGTCTTGCCGCTGCCGAGGACGACCGCGCTGATGGGGTCGTCGCAAACCATGACCGGCAGGCCGGTCTCCTCTCGGAGAAGGACGTCGAGGTTGGCGAGGAGGGCGCCGCCGCCGGTGAGGACGATGCCTTTGTCGACGATGTCGGCGGCGAGCTCGGGGGGAGTCTTCTCGAGGGCGATGAGGACGGCTTCGACGATCGCGTTGATCGGCTCGCCGAGGGCCTCACGGATCTCGTCGGAGTTGACGACGACCGTCTTCGGGATGCCCGCGACGAGGTCGCGGCCCTTCACCTCGGTCGTCTTCTGCGTCTCGAGCGGGTAGGCGTTGCCCACCTCCATCTTGATGCGCTCGGCGGTCTGCTCGCCGATCGCGAGGTTGTACTTGCGCTTCAGGTAGGCCTGGATGGCCTCGTCCATGCGATCGCCGCCGACGCGGACGGATTGCGAGTACACGATGCCCGCGAGCGAGATCACGGCGACCTCGGTGGTGCCGCCGCCGATGTCGACGACCATGTTGCCGGACGGCTCCGTGATCGGGAGCCCCGCGCCGATGGCCGCGGCCATCGGCTCCTCGATGAGGTAGACCTCGCGGGCCCCGGCGCTCTCGGCGCTCTCCTTGACCGCGCGCTTCTCGACCTCCGTGATGCCGAAGGGGACGCAGATGATGATGCGCGGCTTCACCAGCGTGCGACGGTTGTGCGCACGCGCGATGAAGTACCGGAGCATCGCCTCGGTGATCTCGAAGTCGGCGATGACTCCGTCGCGCAGGGGGCGGACCGCCTTGATGTTGCCCGGGGTGCGCCCGAGCATCTCCTTCGCCTCGCGACCGACGGCGAGGACCTTGTTGCCGCCGCGTGCGTCTCGCTGGACTGCGACCACCGAGGGCTCGCACGAGACGATGCCCTTACCCTTCACGTAGATGAGGGTGTTCGCGGTTCCGAGATCGATCGCGAGATCGTTCGAGAAGAGGCCGTGAACCCAGTCGAAAATCATGAGGTCGCAGTCCCGCGGTGACCTCCAACCGCTAGGTCGCGGCGTCAATAGCACAGGCGGGCGGACTGTCTACCCCGACGTCCCACACCACCTGCTCATGCGCGCAGTCCGATGGAACGCCAAAGGCCCGCAACCACGCGGTTGCAGGCCCGTGCGCCAGAAAGACGGGGCGTGATGCCTCAGCCCTTCGAGATCTTGCCTTCCTTGTGCGGGTAGTGCTTCCGGCAAGCGGGGCAGAACTTCTTGATCTCGAACTTCTCCGCCATCGTGCGCTTGTTCTTGGTCGTCACGTAGTTCGCGCGGTTGCAGTTCGCGCAGCTCATCTTGATGATGTCACGCATGGTCGTTCCTCGGCGGGAGGGGCGCGAAAGCTAGTTGCGGGGAGCGTGGGGGTCAACTGGATTCCAAGGCTCCGGGCTCCAGACTCCAGGGAAGGGACCGGGAAAACCCTACGGCATCACGGCATCGCGTGATGCCTACGAGCACGTGACCACGCGACGAAAGGTGCGCGCAAGACGAGCCCGTGGTGACACCACCATCGGAGATTGACTCGTCGCGCGTGAGCAGGGACGCGTTCGAGAAGCGAGGTGCTCTCCGAGCTCCCACCCCTGGAGCCTGGAGCCTGGAGCCCGGAGCCTCCCCTCAGTCGTCGTCCGCGTCGCGCATCTTGCGCCAGTCGAAATCGTCGTCGCTGTCCATACGATTGCGTCGGCCTCCTCGGCGGAAGCCGTCGCCGTCGTTGTGGTTGCCTCGCCGACGGCGCTCGTTGTCGAACGTACGGCGTGACGGAGGAGGCGGCGGGAAGTTCGGACCGAAGCTGCGGCTGTCGTAGCCGCCGCCGTAGCCACCACCGCCGTAGCCGCCGCCATAGTTCTCGCTGCGCGGCGGGCGCTCGCCTTTCGGGTGCGCGATGTTCACCACGAGCCGGCGACCACGGAGGTCGGCCGACTTGAGCTGCTCTGCGGCGGTCTTCGCCGACTCGGCGCTCGCCATCGTGACGAAGCCGAAGCCGCGCTTTCTGCCGTCGGCGTCCGTCGGAAGGTGCACGCGGACGACCTGTCCTTCGCCGACGACGCTGGTGATGAGCGCCTCCACCTCGGGCTGCGTGCAGTCGTAGGGCAGATTGCCGACGTAGAGAGTACGGTCGGGTGCCTGTTGGCCACCGCTCGAGCGTGGCCCGCTCGAGCGCGGCCCGCTCGACATCGGTCCTTCACCTTTGCGAGGAGGCTCCGCTTGGAACGGACGCACCGAGATCGATCGTCCGCCCTGCAGCGATCCGTCGAGCTGGTTGCGTGCGGCCTCTGCCTCCTGCGGTGTCGAGAGCGTGACGAAACCGAAGCCACGCGGGCGACCCGTCATGCGGTCCTTCGGCAGGCTGACGCTCAGAACCTTGCCGCCGGTCGCTTCGAAAATCTGCCTGAGCACCTCTTCCGAAACGCTGTCTGGGAGTCCTGCGACGAATAGCTTTGCTTCCTCGTTACCGATCGCCATGCGAATAACCCTTCGAGAACCTCCCAAACAGAGCGTGAGTCAGCGCCGAATCGCAGCGCATGCGGGCACACCATAGGTCGTTCCCGCTGAGAGATCACGATATCTTGTGCAGTCGAGCCGTCAACTCAGCCGTACGCCGCACGAGAGCTGCACCACCGTGTAACGCAGGGGTGATCGTAGGTGCAGCGCCCTCGTTGCAGGTCACGCGAGGGACTCGTGCACGTCGCGAGCCAGCGCGCCGCGAGGTCTACCGAACGAGGTCGGCGCCGTCTCGACCGTTGGCATCATCGTCGCGTGCGGTCGCGACCGTCGAGGTCGGCTCGAGCGATTTGTCATCGCGATCTCGTGATGATGCTCTGCTTTCGAGCCCATCCATGCGGGCGAAGGAGCGTCCTGCCGCAGGGATCGAAAAGCTGAACGTAGAACCAGTCGGCCCGTTCGCAGGGTTGGTGGAAGAGACCACCCAAGCGCGGCCGCCATGGCTCTCCGCGATGTGCTTCACGAGGGCGAGGCCGATGCCGCTGCCGCGCACCTGCGTGTCACCCACCCGGGAGGTCAGGCGGACGAATCGCTCGAAGATCCGCTGTCGGTCCTCCGGTGGGACACCGGGGCCGCGGTCCACGACGTCGATGCGGACGAAGTCGCCGTCGGAAGCCGCACGCACGATGATCTCTTCGCCGCCGGGCGCGTACTTGAGCGCGTTGTCGACGAGGTTGACGACGGCGAGCTGGATCGCTCGTTCGTCGATGCGCGCGCGGGGAAGGTTCGGCTCGACGTCGACGACGAGCCGGACGCCCTCGCGTTCGGCACGGTAGCGGTACACGTTCGCGGCGCGCTCGACGGCGTCACCGACGTCGCCTTCGGCGAACTCGTAGCTGCCGCGCCCGCGCTCGAGCCGCGCGAAGTCGAGCACGTTCTCGATCAGCGCGGAGAGACGCTCGCTCTCGCGCACGATGACGTCGAGGTACTCCTGCCGCTTCGTGTCCGTCGTGACACGACCGGACTGAAGCATCTCGGCGAACATGCGGATGAGCGCGAGCGGCGTCTTCAGCTCGTGGCTCACGTTCGCGACGAACTCGCTCTTGAGGGCCGAGATGCGCCGCTCCTTCTCCGACACGAGCACGATCGCGATCGCGCCGATGACGATGACGATCGCGCTCAGGCTCACCATCGTCATCTCGAGCAGGCGCCGATTCTCGACGCGCGACGCGATCTCCTCGCTCGCTTGCGGAGAGACCTGGACGCGCCAGTTGTAGAGCGTCGTCGGGAACCGCACGCCGACGGTGAACTCTCCGGTGCGGAGCGGGGGCCCGAAGATGATGCGCCCCTCCTCGTCGATGACGTTCACGCGGCTCGCCGCGTGCGCGACGGGCATGGGCTCGTGGGCCGCGCTCGGCGCGTCGCTCGCGAGCGTCGGCAGCGTCTCGCGTACGATGCGTCCGATGTCGTGCCACGCGACGACGAGGTACCGCCGCCCGGCGTGGAGTCTCTGCCAGTACGAGACGAGGTAGCTCTGCGACGAATACTCGCGATGGAGGTGCCGCAGCTGGTCGACCGGCGGCCGCAGGTCCATGTCGCCGACCATCCGCTGCGTGAGCAGCCGGCGGAAGGCTTCCTCCTCCGCGAACGCGCCGCTCGCGCGCGACGCGAACGCGAGCACCGTGCGATGCTCGTCGAGCACCACGATGGCGCGGACGCTCGGCGTCTCGCGCCGCGCGGTCGGCAGCCATCGCTCGGAGATGTCGTCGAGGCGCGTGGGATCCGCCACGGCGAAGACGACGTTGTCCTGGTCGATGATCTGTCGATCGAGGCGGTTGGCCTTCTCGGTCGCGAGCGCCAGCGTCGCTTCGAGCACGGACTGCTGGCGCAGCTTGTCGACCTGCAGCGTCGTGCGGAACGTGAAGTACGCGAGCACGCCAACCGCCACCACGACCGCGGGCAAGAGGACGTAGACTTTGAGGCGATCGCGCCAGCGCGACACGAGGGAAGCGTAGAGGCTCCAGGCTCCAGGCTCCAGGCTCCAGGCTTCGAGAGGCTCCAGGCTCCAGGCTCCAGGGAGGGCTCGCGTCCGCGCCCTCGCGCGAACCGAAAGCGCGTTCGCTACGTGCAAGCGTGACGAACGCGTGCGCCTGAAAGCGCGTTCGCCACGTGCAAGCGTGACGAACGCGTGCGCCTGAAAGCGCGTTCGCTACGTGCAAGCGTGACGAACGCGTGCGCCTGAAAGCGCGTTCGCCACGTGCAAGCGTGACGAACGCGTGCGCCTGAAAGCGCGTTCGCTACGTGCAAGCGTGACGAACGCGTGCGCCTGAAAGCGCGTTCGCCACGTGCAAACGTGACGATGGCGTACGCCTGCAGCCTGCGTCCGTCATGACGTCACATCGAACGGCGACGCGTGCGGTGAGAACGCGGCCGGTGCCCGTCACCCCAACTGGAGCCTTCCGCCCGGAGCCTGGAGCCTCTCTCCTCAGCGCGGATTGGCCGCCGCCTGGATCTTCCTGTTGTCGAGGATGATGCCACGCGACGTCAGGTACTCTGCGTACTGCTCCGCGATGTACGTCATCGCGTTGCCCTCGTCCTCGTTGTACGGCATCCCGTCGAGCGGGTTGATGATCTCCATCGCGCCGAGCGCGCGGCCTGCCTGCATGATCGGCGCGACGATGAGGCTCTTGCAGCCGCCGAGCATCTCGTAGCGCTTGTTCGTGAGGCCGGTCGCGTCGGGCTTCACGACTGCGCGGCGCTTCCGAACGGCCTCGATGAGGAGCTCGTCGTTCTCGGCGGTGCGCATCGTGAGCAGCTTCGACGTGTCCTTGCCGCGCGTGCAGGCGACGACCCACTCGCGCTTCTCGATGTCGAAGAAGTGGATGATCGCGGCGCGTGACGGCAGCACCTCCGTCGCGAGCGCGAGGCAGAACTGACCTCCGTCGAGCGCGTCGCGCAGGAAGTGGAGGTCGTGCATCGACTCGAACAGCGCGGTGATGAGCTCGTCGCCCGTCGTCCTTCCGCGGACGAAGCGACCCGACGGCGTGCGGACCATGCCGTCCGGGACCGATGCGCGGCGCGGCGGAGGCTGCGACGTCGTCGCCGGAGCGGGCTGCGCGGTCGCGGGCGGCGGGACCGACGCCGGAGCGGGCGCCGGCGGCGGGACCGAGCCGGGCGTGAACGTCGTGACGGGCGCCACGACGGGCACCGGAATCGCGGGAGCCGGGGGAGGTTGCGAGTGCGAGATCGCCGGCGGAGGGATCGAGCCCGGCACGCCCGGCGGAGGGATCGACGCAGGCGCCGGCGGCCGGATCGACCCGGGGGCGGGCGGCGGCGCGACCGACGCGGGCGGCGGTGGAACCGATGCGGACGCGGCCGGAGGCGGAACGGACGCGGACGCAGCGGGCGGCGGTACCGACGCCGTCGCGGCCGGCGGAGGAATCGACGCAGGGGCGGGGGGCGCGACCGACGGGTTCTTCGGAAGCGCGGACGGCGGGATCATCGGCGCCGTCGCCGCGAGCGGGTTCGTGGCCTGCGCGTCCGTGCTCTGTGCGGCGGGCGTCGGAGCGGCGAACGGGTTCTGCGCGGCGGGCGCCGGCGACGAGAACGGGTTCGCAGCAGCCGGCGCCGATCCCGGCGCCGACGGCGGAGCAGCAGGCGCGGCACCCGTCTGGGCGGGCGCCGCCGCGGGAGGCGGGATCGACGCCGGAGCCTTCGGCGCGGCCGGCGCAGCTGCGGGTGCCGCGGCGGCCGGAGCGGCCGCGGCCGGAGCGGGAGCGTTGGTCGAAGTCGCAGGGGCGGACGCAGGAGCGGCTGGAGCCGTCGCCGTGGTGGCGGCGGCGCTCGCCGGAGGCGACGCGCTCGGACGAGGAATGGCGCCCGGCGGCATCGACGACGGCGGTGGGAAGATCGCGCTGCTCGGCGGCGCCACGGACGACGTGCCGGGCTTCGACGACGGGGGCTTGATCTGTTTCTGCGCCGCGCCACGGCGCGGGTATCCGATGACCGGCTCGCCCTTCCAGTCCTTCCAGGTGAGCGTGGCGAGCGGCGGGACGGGAGGCTTGCCGGTGAACTCGACGTCGAACGCCGCGAGGTTCACCAGCTTGCCGACGCGTGCGCCTTGGATGTGCGAGTCGACGATGCGGAGCTGGGCCTTGAGCACGTTGGCGGCCACCTCTTCGCTCGTACCCGGAGGCACCGCGAACGAGTACTCGCGGTACGTGAGCGGAGACGAGTCGGTGGGCTCCTGCTCGCGTGAGGAGAGCACCTTGACGTTCGGCAGACCGGGCACCGGCGCACCGATCGGGAGGAGCGGCGCGGGGGGCACGGACTCGGACGCCGGAGGCGCGACGCTCGGCTTCTTGTCCTTCGCCTCCTTCGCGTCCTTCGCGTCGGCCTTCGTCTCGGTCTTCGCGCCGGAAGCGACGCCCTTCTTCAGCGTCGAGGCGGGGCCGTTGCTCTTGTCCGCGGCGGAGGAGGGGCCCGGTCGGGGCGGGACCGACTTCTTGCCGAGGCCGGTGGCGGACGACGCCGGAGCGGGCGGAGCCTTCGCGTCGGCCTTCTTCTCGCCGGCCTTGTCCGCGGCGCCCTTGTTCGCGGCGGGAGGAGCGATGGACGACGGCTTGCTCGGCGCGACGCCGCCCTTCGCGTCCTTGGGGACCGGCGCGGTGACCGGCATGTCGTCCGGCGCGCGCTTCACGATGAATCGGACGCGAGCGAGCGGATCGACGGCGCGGTATCCCTCCTCGAGAAGCTCGATCGAGAACCCGCTCATCGGGCCCTCTTCTCCTCGTTGCGCGCGCGCTGCCTGCAGCGCACGCTGCCACGACTCGGCCTCGACACAGATCTTCTGAAGGTCCGTCTTGCCGAGGGACGAGACTTCCACCAGCCAACGCATCGCTGGCCCGAAGTTAGCACCTCCGGACACGCTCACGCGACCCGGAATTCGCGCGCCCACATGGACGCCGAGGGCGGCGCGCGTCGCGGGAGGCCTCGGCGCCGGGGGAGAAACCCCGACCGCGAGCGACGTCCTATTCCGAACGGAGGCCGTCGGAGGGCCTCAATCGTGCCGCATAGAACGCCGGGAAGATCGTCGCCACGAGACAGATGATGATGGCCACGATGCCCGTGATGATGAACTCCGTGGGACGGACGTTCACCGGCAGCTTCGAGATGAAATACACCTTGGGATCGAGCGGGAAGCCGTAGGCGAGGAGGAACTTGCAACCCGCCCAACCGAGCAAGAGGCCGAGCGCCGTCCCGACGAGGCCGATGATGCCGCCCTGGTAGAGGAACACGCGAAGGATCGCGTCGTCGCTCGCGCCGAGCGCCTTGAGGAGCGCGATCTCCTTCTTCTTGTCGAGGACGGCCATGATGAGGGTCGCGATGACGGTGAACGCCGCGACCACGATGATGAGCGTGAGCACGACGCTCATCGCGATCTGCTGGATGAGCAGCGCGGTGAAGAGCCCGTGGTTGAGCTCGCGCCAGTCCATCGTGTGGTAGAGGCCGTTCGCGAGGAGCTTGTCGACCTGCTTCGCGATGTCCGCGGCCTTGTCGATGTCTTCGACCTTGGCCTCGACACCGGTGACGCTGTCGCCTTGCTCGTAGAAGGCCTGCGCCTCGTACAGATCGGTGTAGACGAGCTTCGAGTCGTACTGATCGAAGCCCGCCTCGAAGATCGCGATGACGCGGAACTGCTTCGCGATCGGCGGCCGTGCACCGCTCGCGCCGAAGGCCATGCCGATCTGCGGCGAGGTGATCTGGAGGCAGTCGCCGAGGCCGACGTTGAGCCGCTTCGAGAGCGAGCGACCGATCACGACGCCTGGCAGCGCCTTCACCTGCTCCGGGCTCCGGCACGGATCCGGATCGATCGCCTCGGGGAGGAAGTCCTCCTCGGGCAGCTCGCTCGCGTATCCGCCGTCGGGCGTCACGTCTCCGGCCGGATGCAGCGCCACGGGCTCCGACGTCGCGGCCGGGGCCGGAGCCGGCTCGGCTGCCGGGGCGCCGAGGATCGCGTCGACCGGATCGGGGGGCGGGGGCTCTTTCGCGTCGGACTTGCCGATGTCCGACACCGCGCCGGTCGCGACCAGCGTCGCGATGTCGGTCGTGCCCGCGTCGGCGAGGGCGTCCTTCGCCCGGTCCTCGGCGATCTGTTTCTCGATCGCTTCGAGGAGGCTCAGCTTGCCGCCGCCGGCTCCCTCGTCGCTGCTCGTGTCGCTCTTCGGAGACCAGGTGCCCTGGCCGGGCGAGAAGGAGTCCTGCGGGTTCTCCGGCGGCTTCGCGCCGGGCTTGCGCATGCCCTCGAGCGAGCCCTCCACGATGTGGCGAGGAAGGTCGAGGACCTTGGGCATCATCTCCGGGTCGACGCCCTTGAGGAGGACGCCCGTCGCCGTCCGGTCGCCGTGCGTGACCATCATCGGGTTGATGACGAACGGCGCGACCGCGACGACGCCCGGCACGCTCTCGACCTTCTTCATGACGTCGCGGTAGTCGCGGAAGTGGACCGCGTACTTCAGGACGATGACGTGGGCGTTGACGCCGAGGACCTTCTCGCGGAACTGCTCCTGGAAGCCGCCGGTCACGCTCATCACGATGGCGAGCGCGGCCACGCCGAGCGCCACGCCGAGCATCGCGAACGCCGTCCCCACGGAGACGAAGGCCCGCTTCTTCGAGCCGAGGTAGCGGAGCGCGATCTGGACGGGGTAGCCCATGGTCTCGAACGGTCTCCCGAGCGACCCCCCGAGCGCCGGCTGCGGTCGAGGGGCACAGGGTGTGTGCCTGGCTCCTCTAGCACGGCACACTCGCCGGCCATTCCCCTATTTTCCCGTCGACGGCCGGGCGCACACCTCGGCGTACCCTCTACACGAGCGTACGAGGGCTGAGCCCACGGGGCGAGGAGGCCGTGCGCCGTCGCGAGCGAATGCGCATGTCCGAACGCGGGCCTGGGCGCGAATTGAGCAGCCCTTGCTCTTCCGCTCTTCCGTGAGACCACGTACATCTGAGATCGAGCTCATGGTCGCGCCGACCGGCGCCGCCCTGCGCTGCGTCTCGCATGTCCGACCCCCAGGACAGATCCGCTCCGGGACTCCCGACGATTCCCCGGTCAGCCCCGGGATCCGGGCATTCGAGCGCGCACGACCCGTTGGACGGGGTGACCCATCCGAGCGGCCCGTTGTCGGCGGCGGGGGCCGTGTCCTCGCAGCAGCGGATCGACGTCTACCTCGGCAAGACGCTCGAGGGGCGGTACGTCGTCGAGTCCCTCCTCGGAGAGGGCGGCATGGGGTTCGTGTTCCTCGGCCGCCACAAGCTCATCGACAAGCGCGTCGCCATCAAGATCCTCCGCGCCGACTTCGTCGCCGACCAGGAGATGGCCGAGCGCTTCCTCAACGAGGCGAGGGCGGCGTCCTCGATCGGCAACCCGCACATCGTCGACATCTCCGATTTCGGCCGCCTGCCGGACGGAGCCGCGTTCTTCGTGATGGAGTTCCTCGAGGGGCCGAGCCTCTCGGCGGTGATGGACCACGAGAAGGTCATCCCCGTCCCTCGCCTCATCCACATCGCGAAGCAGATCGCACGCGGGCTCGCCGCGGCGCATGCGCGCGGGATCGTCCACCGCGATCTCAAGCCCGACAACGTGATGCTCGTCACGCGCGGGGACGACCACGACTTCGTGAAGATCCTCGACTTCGGGATCGCGAAGGTGGGCGGCGAGAGCGCGAAGCTCACGCGCGCGGGCAGCGTGTTCGGAACGCCGCACTACATGTCTCCGGAGCAGGCCGCCGGCGTGCCCGTCGACCAGCGCACCGACATCTACTCGCTGGGCGTGATCCTCTACGAAATGGCGTCGGGCAGGGTGCCGTTCGACGCCGACAACTTCATGGGGATCCTCACCCAGCACATGTACAAGGCGCCCGTGCCCATCCGCGCGCTGGTGCCCCTGCCGCAGGAGATTCCGCCGGGCCTCGAGGCCGTCGTCCTCAAGGCGCTGTCGAAGAGGGTCGAGCTCCGTTACCAGACGATGGAGGAGCTCATCGCCGACCTCGAGAAGGTCGAGCGTGGCTTGGTGCCGAATGCCGTGCCCGAGATGATGACGCGATCGGGCGGCTTCAACGTCCCGGCCGACTACTTCCGCAACGGGAAGGGGCGCGCGGCGCTCTTCCCCGCCACTCCGCTCGGCCGGAGGCGACGGGGAATCCTGCTCGGCGCGGTCGTGGGCGCGATCCTGCTCCTCGGCGTCGTCGGCACCGTGCTCATCGTCTCGTCGGTTCGCACCAGCGCGAGCGCGACGACGATACCGCCCGGCAGCGCGCCCACGGAAACGGAGCCCGCGACCGTGGCCACGACCGCGACCGCGGAGGAGAACGGCACCATCGAAGTCGGCCCTCCGGAGATCACCGTCGCGAAGACCTCCGTGACGGTGACGGTCGATCCCATCGACGCGACGATCGCCATCGACGACGACGATGCGGACGTGCCTCAGCAGCAGCCTCGCATCCTCGCCGTAGCGCCGGACGAGCGGGTGACGTTGCGCATCGAGCGCGCCGGGTACAAGCCGCGGAAGGTCGTGCTCGACGGCAAGAAGATCGACCCGGCGAACCCGCGGGTGGTCGTCCGGCTCGTGGCGGAGAAGACCGGTCCGGCAGCGAAGCCGCCGCCTCAGCCGAAGCCGCCGCCGGCGCCGACCCCGACGACGTCGGCGCCGCCGCCGGCCCCGACGCTCACCGCGCGTCCGGCGTGGTGCGCGGTCGAGGACTGGGATCCGTTCGAGAAGAAGTGCCGGCGGCGCTGACGCCGGTCCGTACGTCTCCTAGCGCTGGACCAGGGCGAACTGGCTCCCGTTCCAGGTGTAGCGCGCGTTCGGGATCGCCCCCCACGGCAAGAGAAGGGGCTCGACCGGTCCCGTGCCGGGCTTTTCCTGCTGCCAGGGGTACGTGTCCTTCGTCCATCCCTTCGCCGCGCCCGGACGGACGTCGATGTCGAAGCTCTTGCCGCCCTTGGCCGGCACGAACTGCACGAGCCCCTGCACGCGCTTGCCGGCCATCTCGCGCCCGGTCTCGATGGCGAACACGCGCCCGACGTTGCCGTTCTTCACTTGGTAGACGAACAGGCCGTCGATCTCGATGTTCTCGCCCGACGGGCCCTTCACGCGGCGCGTGCCTCGGACGATGAGCTCCGCGGCGCCGTCGCCGGTGAGGTCGCGCGCGGTGAGCTCGCCGACGTCCCTGTCGTCGGCGAACTGCGTCAGCGACAGCCGCGCGTAGCCCGTGCCTCCCTTGAACGACGGTCCGAGGACGACGATGTCGCGCCCGAAGAGGGCGACCCGCTCGGGCTTCGCGTCGCCGTCGACGTTGACCTCGAGATCGAACCTCGGCTTCGTCCCCGCGGGCAGCCCCGCGTCTCGCAGATACGCCTCGAGCACCTGCTTGCCGAGATCCGATCCTTTCTGCACCCGCGGCGTCGGCACGTCGCGCGGCAGCGCTTCGCTCGTCCTCTGCTGCGCGACCGGCGCAGGCGACGCGGCCTGCGTGACCTCGCTCGCCTTCACGAACTTGTTCCCTTCGAGCTTGTAGGTGCGGGATCGGACCGTACCCCACGGCAGGAGCAGCGGCTCGACGTCACTGGCGATCGTCTCGCCGAAGCTCGAGGCGTCCCAACCGACGGCGGGCTCGATGCTCACCTCGATCTCCTTCGTGCCGAGGCGGGCCGCGTTGGAGACGCGCCGCTTGCCGTCGTTCGAAGTGATCGCGATCTGCTGCGCGAAGATGGTCGTGGGCTCGTCGGTATTGGGCGCGATCGACCAGACCTCGAGGATGTCGTGCATCGCGCCCCCGATCGGCAGGCGGCGCCGTACGATGAGCTCCTCCTTGCCGTGTCCGGTGACGTCCTTCGCTTCGAGCGAGACGATGTCCCCCGCGACCTCGCGCCAGAAGAACTGCCGGCCTTTGCGGTAGCCGGGGCCGCAGATGGTGAAGAAGCGCCCGAAGACGCTGATGCGCTCCTTCCACTTGTCGCCCGCGACGTCGGCGTAGATGTCGATCTTCGGCTTCGTGCCGGCGAGGCCCTTCTGCTCGAGGAGCCCTTCGAGCACGGCGTGCTCGGCGCTGATGGGCAGGGCAGGGAGCTCGCCCGGATCTTCGACGCCGCCCCGGCCCGTCGCGAGCACGGCCCTCGTCGTGGAGCCGTCGCCGTCGTGGTAGCGGAACGCCGCGCGCATGCCGACGCGTACGGTGGCGGCTTCGGGGAACGAAGACCACGGCACCGTCGCCTCGAACGTGAGCCCGCCTTTCACGTCCATCTCGACGAGCTTCGCGCCGGCGACCTTCTGTCCGGCGCGCGGGCCGGCGGTCCACTTCACGACGCCCGGCGTGCTGCCGGGGATGCCGGGCCAGAATCCGATTTCGTACGCCTTGAGCACGCCCCGCCCGGAGGGGAAGGCGAGCGTCATCGTGACGTGATCGTCGCCCGGGGACGCCTTGCCCGATCGCGTGATGTTCGCGTCGCTGATCTCGGCGGCGATCCAGAGCGTGTCGTCGCTCGCCTGCACGGCGACGTCGAGACCGAGGCCGTCCGTGTTGCCCGAGATCGTCTCCTTCGCCGGCGAGCGGGCGTGCCACTCCTTCAGCATCCCGTCGAGCTTCGGCGGGTTCTTCTTCGAGACCGTCTCGGCGCGAAGAGGACCGGCGAACGCGACCTCGGTCCCCGTGCCGTCGTCTTCGCGGTTGCCCGCGCCGCCGAGCGCCGCGAGCCCTCCTTGCTGCGCGGCGAGCTCGCCGATCGAGTCGTGCGCCTCCGTGCTCGTCTCGTCGGCCGGCGTCTTCGCGGCGGTGCTCCCGCCGCCGCAGGCCGAGAGCAAGAGAGGTCCGACGACGAGCGAACAGAGAACCGAGCGTGTCATCGAAGCCGGAAGATACGCCAAGCTCGGTGTCAGTTGGAGCGTCGCGACATGGGGCCGAGGTCCTCGCCGACGAGGCCGAAACGCTGGAGCGCCTTGACGACCTCGAGCATCGGAATGATCGACGCGGAGAGCGCGAGGAGCACGAGCCACTCGAACGAGCCGAGCGCGTAGGTCTGGAAGACCTGCCGGAGCGAAGGCACCACGATCGCGACGAGGTGGATCGCGGCGCTCACGACGATGGCGCCGACGAGCGCGCGCGGGAGCAGCGGTCGCATGGCGAAGAGGCTCGCCGTCGCCGACCGGCAGTTCAGCGCGTGGAAGAGCGGCGAGAGCGCGAGGAGGGAGAAGGCCATCGCCCGCGCGTAGCCCGGGAGGATCTCCTGCTCGACGTCCCACGGCCAGCGGTAGCAGAGGATCGCGAGCCCACCCATGAGCACGCCGACGACGGCGATGCCGAGCCACTCGCGCGCGCCGAGCAGCCCGCTCGACGGCTTGCGCGGCGGTTCCATCATCTGCGTCGGGTCGGGCGGATCGACGCCGAGCGCGAGCGCAGGGAGCCCGTTCGTCACCAGGTTGATCCAGAGGATCATGAGCGGGCGCAGGGCGGGTGTGTGGGGCAACAAGCTCGCGACGAAGACCGTGACGATGAGCCCCGCGTTCGACGACAGGAGGAAGAAGATGAACTTCTGGATGTTGCGCCAGATGGCGCGGCCCTCGCGCACCGCCTCGACGATGGTGGCGAAGTTGTCGTCGGCGAGGACCATGTCGGCGGCTTCGCGCGCGACGTCCGTGCCCTCCTTGCCCATCGCGATGCCGATGTGAGCCTCCTTCAGCGCCGGCGCGTCGTTGACGCCGTCGCCGGTCATCGCGACCACGTGGCCGCGCGCCTTGAAGGCCTTCACGATGCGCAGCTTCTGCTCGGCCGTGACGCGCGCGAAGACGCGCACGCGATCGATGCGCTGCGCGAGGGCTTCGTCCGAGAGCTGCTCGAGCTCGGTCCCGGTGAGCGCGATGGCTCCGTCCTCCCAGAGCCCGAGCTCCTTCGCGATGGCGACCGCGGTCAGCTTGTGATCGCCGGTGATCATGACCGCGCGGACGTGCGCGTCGGCGCACGCCTTGATCGCCTCCTTCACGCCCGGGCGCGGAGGGTCGATCATTCCGACGAGGCCGAGGAAGACGAGTCTCTGCTCGATGTTGTCGTAGCTCGGTCGTCCCTCGGGCTTGCCGTCGGCGGGCGGCGGCGTCGTCGCTCGACGATTGCCGTCGACGGAGAGCTCGCGCCTCGCGACGGCGAGGACGCGGAGCGACGCGCGGCTCATGCGCTCGGCCTCGGCGAGGATAGCCGCGCGCTTGGCGTCGTCGAGCGGTTCGAGACCGTCCTTCGTGAGCTGATGGTCGCAGCGCGGGATGAGGACGTCGGCGCTGCCCTTGGTGTGGGCGATCTCCTTGCCGTTCGCGTCGAGCGTCACGACCGTCATGCGCTTGCGGTCGCTGTCGAAGGGGATCTCCCTGACGACCCGGTGCGAGGGCGCGACCGACTCCTTCGGGAGCCCGCCTTTGGCCGCGAGCGTGAGCAGCGCTCCCTCGGTCGGATCGCCGACGACGCGCCACGAGCCGTCGCGCCTCTCGAGCGAGGCGTTGTTGGCGAGCGCGATCGTCGCGAGCAGCTCCGCGAGCGCGGGGCGCTCCGTCGCCTCGACGGGCGTGCCGTTCGCGTCGAGGATCTCGCCTGCCGGATCGTAGCCGGTGCCCGTCACCGTGTACGCGATCGCGCCGGCGTAGATCTCGCGGACGGTCATCTCGTTCTGCGTCAGGGTGCCGGTCTTGTCGGAGCAGATGACCGTCGCAGCGCCGAGCGTCTCGACCGCCGCGAGCTTCCGGATGATCGCGCCGCGCTTCGCCATGCGCTGCATGCCGAGCGCGAGCGTGATCGTCGTGATCGCCGGCAGGCCCTCCGGGATCGCGGCGACCGCCAGGCTCACCGCCTCGAGGAGCAGCTCCTGCCAGGTGTCCTGCTCGCGGTACAGGCCCCACGCGAACATCACCGCGCTGATCGCGATGCACGCGACGAGGATGCGCTTGCCGAAGTGCTCGAGCCGCTCCTCGAGCGGTGTCTTCTGCTGCTCCGACTCGGCGAGCATCTTCGACAGCTTGCCGAGCTCGGTGTCCTTCGCGGTCGCCACCACGAGCGCGCGTCCCTTGCCGCGCACGACGGACGTGCCCGTGAAGAGCATCGTGCTGCGGTCGCCGATGGGCGCGTCGTCCGGGAGCTCGGCGAGCGCGTCCTTCTGCACGGGCACCGATTCGCCGGTGAGCGCCGCCTCTTGCGTCGCGAGGTTGATCGCCTGGAGCAGGCGCGCGTCGGCGGGAACGGCGTCTCCCGCCTCGACCTCGAGGATGTCGCCCGGAACCACCGTGGACGCCGGGACGACCTTCACGACGTCCCCGCGGCGGACGCGCGCGTTGGGCGTCTGCATCTTCTTGAGCGCGTCGAGCGCCTTCTCCGCGCGGTGCTCTTGGTAGTAACCGAGCACGGCGTTGAGCACGACGATGAGCCCGATCGCGATCGCGTCCCCGAAGCGCGCGAGGAAGCTCTCGTTCGCCTTCGCGCTCGCGCCATTGATCGTCGCGATCACCGCCGCACCGAGCAGCGTCAGGACGATCGGATTCGCGAACTGCGCGACGATGCGCCGGAGCGCGCTCGGCGGCGGCGGCGACGGCAGCTCGTTGGGCCCGTGCTCGCGCAGCCTCCTCTCGGCGTCGGCATCGTCGAGCCCCCGCACCGGATCGGCCGCGAGCCGAGCGAGATGCTCCTCGACCGACCCGTTGTGAAACATCGGCGCCCGAGCGCCCTTGCGCGTCGAGGCCTCGCTCTTCGGGCGAGCTTTGAAGGGCGCCGCTTCGAGGTCGTCCACGGGGCGTGGCGGAGATTACTACAAGAGGCTCCAGGCTCCGGGCTCCAGGCTCCAGATGAGATCAGACCGGCCCGCCGAGTGGCTCGTCGACCCCGACGGTCACGCCGCGCTGTGTCCGTGTCCGGGTCCCAGGCGAACGGGCCTGAGGCGGCTCCGGACACCCGCACCACGCACGCTGGAGTCTTCAGTCTTCAGCACGCTTCAGCACGACCGAGTGCCCGCTCCTCGAAGAACGAGA
>CALFEQ010000190.1 GCA_937949945.1 uncultured Myxococcales bacterium | reverse complement strand
GAGCCTCGGCGCCAGATGCCCGAGCGCACTGCTGGAGCCTGGAGCCTGGAGCCTGATGTTCTTGCGAGCCGCGGGCTGCCGTGGCAAGGCGCGCCCCCGAGCCCATGAGCGACCGCCCCATCATCGTCGCGATGCACGCGCGGTCCGGCGTCGTCGCGCTCAACGTGGTGACGGCAGCGCTCGATGCGGATGCGCGGACGGCCGGCCTCGACGTCCGATTCGTCAAGGACGCGGACGCGATGGTCGGCGAGCTTCGCGACGCGGCCGCGGCGGGGCGGCGTGCGGTCGCGCTCTGGTCGTTCTACTCGCCGGATTTCGAAGCCGCCGCTGCCGACCTCCGGCGCGTGAAGGCGGCCGGCGTGGAGGCACTGCACGTCGCGGGCGGCGTGCACGCGACGGCCGAGCCGCTCGCGACCCTGAGGGCGGGCTTCGACCTCGTCGCGATCGGCGAAGGCGAGACCACGATCGTCGCGATCGTCGACGCCGTCCTTCGCGGTGACGACCCGCGCCGGCTCCGCGGCACGGCGCACCTCGACGGCGGGCGCCTCGTCTCGCACGGCCCCGGCGAGCGTGCGCCTCTCGATGCGTTTCCTCCCTTCAACGCGCGCTATCGGAAGTGGAACGCGATCGAGATCACGCGCGGCTGCGTCTACGCGTGCTCGTTCTGCCAGACCCCGTACATGTTCAAGGCGCGCTTCCGGCATCGCAGCATCGCCGACGTGCGCAGCCACATCGATCGGATGCGCGAACAGGGATCGCGCTTCGTCCGCTTCCTCACGCCGACGTCGCTCTCGTACGGCTCGGAGGACACCACGGCCAACCTCGACGCCGTCGACGCGCTGCTCGCGTCCGTCCGCGAAGGCGCGGGCCCGAACGCGAAGATCTACTTCGGCACGTTCCCGTCCGAGATCCGTCCCGAGCACGTGACACCGCGCGCGCTCGAGATCCTCGCGCGCTGGGTCGACAACCGCACGCTCGTCATCGGCGGTCAGTCGGGGTCCGATCGCATCCTCGAGCAGACGCGCCGCGGGCACACGGTCGAGGACGTGATCCGCGCCGTGCGTCTCTCGGTCGAGGCCGGGTTCCGGCCGGACGTCGACTTCATCCTCGGCCTCCCCGGCGAGGAGGAGAGCGACCGCATCCTGTCGATGCAGCTCGCGGAGAAGCTCGTCGCCATGGGAGCGCGCATCCACTCCCATGCGTTCATGCCCCTGCCCGGCACGCCGCTCCGCGACGCCGTCCCCTCGCCGATCGAGCCCGAGACGATGCTCGCGATGGCTCGTCTCGAATCGAAAGGCAACGCCTACGGCCAGTGGCGCCGCCAGCTCGTCACCGCGGAGAGCCTCGTCCGAGCACGCCGCCAGCGCGCTCCGGCGTGATCGTCGTCACGCGGCCCTCGCCTCCCGCGCTCGGGAGTGATCCCCGCCGGGGGACACTGTGGTGACCTCCATCCCCACGTCGTCACCCCGGAGCGCACACACCCTCGCCGCAATCGTGCACCGCAGCCGGAAGAAACGGCGGAAGGAAGCACCATCTCACGACCATCCGACGGCGGCACGCTTCTCGCTCTTCGCACGCCCGAAGTCCGCACAAGGAAGGCGTACCGATGGCGAACGTGGGTCGTTGGCTGTTGATTCTCGGGGCTCTGGCGTTCGGCTGCGACGACGGTGGGCACGACGATCTGCTCGGAGGAGGCGCGCGCAGGCCAGGCGCTCGAGCGAGCGACGACGCGCCGGCGCAGAGCGCCGACGGCGCCGTGAGCGCGAACGTGGGCGCGGAGCCCGGCGATCCGTCGCTCGTCGACGGCAGCGACGGCGCCATGGCTCCGTTGGCGCCGGCCCGCACGAGGAAGATCCGCGACCTGACCGGCCCCGGGACGAGCGCGACGCAGTTCGGCGTCGGAGGCACCGACCTCGGCATCCCCGTCCGCCAGCCCAACGGGAAGATCGCGTACATCTTCGGCGACACGTTCGAGCAGCACGGCGTGGGCGGACCGGGCTGGCGGTCGCCCGTCCTCTTGCGTTCCGAGCCGGGCAACCTCGACGCCGGCATCACGTTCACGAGCGCTGCGGGCGGCCAGTACGCCAAGCAGATCTTGAGCTACCGCCACGACGACCCGAACTACTCGACGTGGCTGCCGTCGGACGCGATCACGATCGGCAACCGCATGTACCTGCACTTCATGGTCAACCAGGGCCTCGGGAACGTGCGCTGGTCGCAGATCGCCTACTCGGACGACAACGGCGAGAACTGGACGCTCAGCAACGCACGCTGGGAAGGCGGCGAGAACGGAGGACTCCGCCAGCTCTGGACGTGGGAGCGCGGCGACGACGGCTACGTCTACGTGCTGTCGACGAGCTTCAAGCGCGCCGACCCGATCCTGTTGCACCGCGTGCCCGAGGACAAGCTGCTCGACAAGAACGCCTACGAGCCCTGGGGCTACAAGGACGGCAAGTGGGCTTGGGGCAACCCGGCCACGGTGGTCCTCACCGGCAAGTTCGGAGAGATGTCGCTGCGCAAGGTCGAGAACAAGTGGGTGCTCTCCTGGTTCAACGCACAGGACTACGACATCACGATCAAGGTCTTCGACAGCCCGACCTCGAACCTCTACGAGGCGAAGACGTACAAGCCGATCAAAGGAACGGCCTGGGGCCTGGAGAGTGACACGCGCGTCGCACAGCTCTACGGCGGATACATCCATCCCGACTCGACGCTGCGCGAGCTCCACCTCATCGTGTCGCAGTGGAACACGCAGACGAACTGGCCTTACCGCGCGATGCAGTTCGTCACCGGCGTGGAGCCCTGACGATCGCGGGCTCGTGGTCGTACGAGCCAGTGTACGAGCACGAGCACGAGCACGAGTTGGGCTCGACTTCCGTGGCGGTGCACTAGGATGGAGCCGTGGATCTCCTCGAGTGCACCGTCATGCCGTACGCGTGGGGATCGCGCACGGCGATTGCCTCGCTGACGGGGCGGCCGACACCGAGCGACGGGCCCGAGGCGGAGATGTGGATGGGCGCGCACCCGCTCGCGCCCTCGGTCGTGGAGCGTGACGGCTCGCGAAGGACGCTCGACGCGATCGTGGCGGGCGATCCGGAGCGCGAGCTCGGCGCGGACGTCGTGCGCGCCTTCGGGCCGCGCCTTCCGTTCCTCCTCAAGGTGCTGGCGGCGGACGAGCCGCTCTCGCTCCAGGCGCACCCGGACGCCGCGCGCGCGCGTGCCGGCTTCGAAGCGGAGGAGCGACGCGGCGTCCCGCTCGACGCGCCCGAGCGGAGCTACAAGGACCCATGGCACAAGCCGGAGCTCTTGTGCGCCCTCGGCCCCTTCGACGCGCTCTCCGGATTCCGCGCGCCCGAGGCGACGCTTCGCCTGTTCGACGCGCTCGCCGTCGCCGAGCTCGACGACGTGCTCGCGCCGCTTCGCCGCTCACCCGACGCGCGTGGGCTCGCGGCGTCGTTCCGCGCCGTCATGACGATGCCGCACGACGCACGCACGCGCGTCGTGGAGGCGACGGTCGCGGCGTGCGCGCGTGGCGGAGGCGACTTCGCGGCCGAGCGCGCGCTGGCGCAGCGGCTCGCGACGCTCTACCCGGGCGACATCGGCGTCGTGAGCGCGCTGTTCCTCGAGCTCGTCCACCTCGAGCCGGGCGAGGCCGTCTACCTCGGCGCGGGAAACCTCCACGCGTACCTGAGCGGCGTGGGCGTCGAGATCATGGCGAGCTCGGACAACGTCCTCCGCGGCGGCCTGACGAAGAAGCACGTCGACGTCCCGGAGCTCCTCTCCGTGCTCGACTTCGGCGGCGGCCCTGCTCGCGTCCTGAGGCCGCGCGCCGTCGACGAGCACGAGTGGGTCTACGACACGCCCGCGCGCGAGTTCCGTCTGTCGAAGATCGAGCTCTCGGGCGAGATCGCGCGTACGCCGCGGGGACCCGAGATCCTCCTCGTCACCGAGGGCTCCGCGTCGATGTCCGCCGGCGATGCCCCGCGCAGCCTCGCGATCGAGCGCGGCCGTTCCGTCTTCGTGCCCGCCAGCACGCGACGGTACACGCTGGCGGGGACGGCGACCGTGTACCGAGCGACGACGAACCTCTCGTGACCACGCCGCGGCGTCGATCGCGCCGCGCCGATCTCCGGCGGACGGGTCACGACGTCGGCCCTCGTAGGGGCTCGGGAACTGACGTAGCCTTGCGGCATGGTGTCCGTCCCCTTGCGGAGAGACCCCGAGGCCACCCGCCGGATCATCGGCATCGTCCTCTACGTGCTCGGCATGCTCGTCGGGGGCTTTCTGCTCGTCGCCATGCTCTTCTTCCCCGCGCTGCTCTCGCGGCACGCGGAGGTCGAGGTCGCGGCGCTGTTCCTCGGAGCGCTCTTCGCGCTGCCGATGCTCGTCGTCTACCTCTGGATCCCGTGGATCGTCGACCGCTACGACCCGGAGCCCATCTGGGCGCTCTCGCTGGTGCTCGCGTGGGGCGGCATCGCGGCCTGCGGGTTCTCCGCGCTCGTCAACACGAGCGTGCACGTCCTGGCGGACGGGATCGGCGGCCCGGTGTTCGGCGACTTCATGTCGGCCTGCGTCAGCGCTCCGCTCGTCGAGGAGCTGACGAAGGGGATGGCCGTCTTCTTCATGTACTACTTCTGGCGGCGCCAGTTCGACGGCGTCGTCGACGGCGTCATCTACGCCACGTTCGCGGCGCTCGGATTCGCCGCCGTCGAGAACATCCTCTACTACGGCAACGCGGCGAAGGCGGAGATCCTCCAGAACAAGGAGGGGCTCTTCATCGGCACGTTCTTCGTCCGCGGCATCCTCGCGCCGTGGGGGCACCCGCTCTACACGTCGATGACGGGACTCGGCTTCGGCATCGCGCGCGAGACGAACAAGACGTGGCTGAAGTGGCTCGCGCCGATCGGCGGCTACTTCTTCGCCGTGTTCCTGCACTCGGTCTGGAACACCGCGGCCACGATCTCGGGCGATCTCGTCGCGCTCATGCTCCCCCTCTGGTTCCTCTTCGTCCTCGCGTTCGGCGGGCTCGTCATCTACCTCGTCGTCCGCAAGGGGCGCATCATCCGCGATCACCTCAAGGACGAGGTGCTGATGGGCTACCTCACGCAGTGGGAGCTCGGGCTCGTGACGTCGCCCGTCGCGCGGATCCGCGCGACCTTCTCGTACGGTGGAAGCGCCGGGCGCAAGTTCGTCGACGCGGCCTGCCGGCTCGCGCTCAGCAAGTGGCACACCGGACGCGCCGTGCGCGGACGCAAGCTGACGATCAGCGCGGACATGATCGTGCCGCTCCGGCAGGAGCTCGCGAAGCTCCGCGCCGAGGTCTCGCGCGCGCTCGGGCGCCCCGTCCAGCAGCCGCAGCCGTGGACGCCGGGACAGCCCGTGCCCTGGCAGCAACGACCGCAGGCGCAGCCGCAACCCTATCCGCAGCAGCAGTGGGGGCAGCGGCCGCCGGGCCCGTGGGGCCGCTGAAGCGGCGACCGGCCGCCGACGCGAGGCTCAGCCCGCCTTGCGGCGCTCGCCCGTGATCGCGATGAGCTCGTCGACCGTGCGCGCGATGATCTCCGAGCGGTGGTGCGCCGTCTTGTGCGAGCCGCAGACGGTGACGCGCTCACCCTCGAGCAGCCGCGTGAACGAGAGCACGCGGCGATCCGTCGTGCCGCAGACCACGCACGCGCCCCCCTCGGGAGCAGTCCTTCGATCTCGGGTTCCCAGCCTCATGCCGCGAAGGTGCCTTCCTCGGGCGAGGCCGGCCAAGTTTCGTGCTCCAGCTTGTCGGCCGGGGCCGCCCGTCTCTACGTTCTCTCCGTGTCGTCCGACAAGCGCAGCCTGAAGAGGCGCGATCCGCCGCCGTCCGCGGTGAACAGCGCCGATCCGGTCCGCAACTTCACGATCACGCTCGACCAGCGGATCCGCGCGCTCACGATCGGCGTCCCACCCTGGGCCGCGCGGAAGCGGAAGATCGAGGACGACGCGGAGCGGTTCGTGGACGAGCTCGTGGACCTCCACGACACGCTCGCCGCGAAAGGCTGCTCGGCGGAGGAGATCGACGCCGCCCTCGTCGAGAAGGCGTGCGCGTTCGACCTCGGGAGGATCAACGCGCTCGTCCGCGATCACAATCGCTACTACCCGATCGAGGCCAACCTCCCGATGGACCGCAAGACGGGCTGGTACCTCGCGTACGGACGGCCGTGGGTCCCCGAGGAGCCCTACACCGCCGAGCGCCTCGTGGCCCTCGCGCGCGCCGAGCTCACGCGCCGCGAGAGCGACGAGTAGCCATCGTTCGAAACGAACGACGCGCTGACATAGACTCGTCGCGCGATGCTCGTGGCCGACGTCGACCCGTACCTCCTGCGCGCGATCGGCGCGCTCGTCGGGACGGCGGGCGGGCTCCTCGGAGCGAAAGCCGCCGATGCCCTCCCCCGGCGCTACGGGATCACGCATCCGACGAGAGGCACCGCGAGGTCACGCCGCAACGTGGGGATCGTCCTCGCCTCGACGGCGTGCTCGATCGGCATCGCGCACGTGCTCACGGGAGCCGGCGATCTGTCGATCGCCCACGCCGCGTTCCTCCTCCTTACGAACGGCGCGCTCGCGGCCGCCGTGATCGCCGCGGCCGCGATCGATCTCGAGCACATGATCCTGCCCAACGAGCTCACGCTCGGGGCCGCCGTCCTCGCGCTCGCGACGTCTCCGCTCCGAGCCGTCGGCCTCACGGGCTCCCTGGCCGGGGCCGCCGTCGGCTTCGTCGTGTCGTACCTGCCGTTCGTCCTCTACAAGAAGCTACGCGGCCAGAGCGGGATGGGCCTCGGTGACGCGAAGATGACCATCACCGCCGGCGCGTGGCTCGGCGTGGAAGGCGCCCTCTTCGTCCTCTTCGGGGGCGCGCTCCAGTGCGTCGTCGCCGCCGTCGCCATGCGCGCGCTCGGCCTCCGCTACGAGACGCCGGAGAGCGTGAAGGCAGAGATCGCCGAGCTCCGCGCGCGCGCGGAGGCGGGCGACGAGGAGGCACGGAGCGAGCTCGAAGACGATCCGATGGCGAACGACGCGCCCGACGGAACCCTCGGGATGCGCCTGCCTCTCGGGCCGTTCCTCGCCCTCGCGTCGATCGAGGTGCTCTTCTTCCGGCGGTGGCTCGTCGAGCACGTGCTCGGATGGCTCGCACGATGAGCGACCTGAACGGATGATTCCGCTCGTCGCGATACGCAAGATGTCCACGACGAGCACCTCTCAGGTGTACCCTCGGTCCATCGTGGGGGAAGCCGGGAGGAAACAGGCGTGGCGAAGCCCAGGAACGATCGCAACCATGCTGTGACGAAGTTCTGTCTCGCGATGGAGGAGCACCGCCGGACGGAGGTCGGGCGCGTGCGGACCGCGCGAGAGTTCGTCGCGAACTTCTTCCCCTACGACGACGCAAAGGCGACGGACAAAATCTTCAAGTTGATGCCGAACGAGGTGCGCGGCCCCATCCTGTCGAACTGGGGCATCCGCGGCGCCAAGGCGGCGCTCAGGGACGACGACGAGAAGGTGAAGACCGTCGTCCATGACGCGCTCGTCGCCGGCGACATCGACGAGGCGATCTTCGAGGAAGGCGTCTCCGCGCAGACCCTCATCGACTGGGTCGCGCTCCCCGACTGGTGGTCGTTCTGGCGGCACGGCAAGCTGACCGGCGTCGCGATCCAGAAGGCGCTCGCGACCGCTCGCGAGCTCGAGCTCATCGACGATCGCTGGTTCCTCGCGAACGTTCAGGGCCGCGGCGGAAAGCTCAAAGGCACCGACGTCATCTGCGACACGCTGAGCAAGGACCAGATCGTCGCGTGGATCCGCAAGCTCCACGAGTCCGGCGACGGCTCGCCCGCGGGCCTCGTCGCGGCGCTCGGCTGGGAGACGATCCTCGCCAAGACCGCGCAGGACGCGCTGCTCTTCGCGCTCGACGCGTTCGCCAAGAAGGCCGGGCTCGTCCCGGACGCCGCCGACGCGAAGGACACGAAGGACGCGAAGGACGCCAAGGAGGCGAAGAAGGAGGACGAGCCCACGTCGGCGCGCAGCCCCCACGAGGCACGAACGGTGGCGCCGGCCGCCGGCGCCGAGGAGAGAGAGGGCGACGCGGGGGTGCCGGTGGCGATCCCGGACATCCCGGCGATCGACGTGAGCGACGAAGAGCCCTCGAGCACGAGCGACACGGGCACGTGGAGCTCGAGCGAGAGCCCGAAGCTGGCCGAGGCGCGCGCGAAGATGATGGAGATGCTCGGCGCTCCTCCTCCCAGCGGTCCGGCGCGGAGCGCGGAGCCGTGGGCCCCGTCCGACGTCCCCGAGAAGCCGTCCTCGCTCGAGTGGCCGGCGCCGCCCATCGTCACCAGCGAGGAGCCGAAGGCCGGTCCGCCGCCGCTCCCGACCAAGGGCGCGCCCCCGCCTCGACGCTGAGCGAGACGCCCGCGAGGGCTTGGTGAGCACGGTGAGACGGGGCATCCTTTCGGGGTGCCGCGTCACGTCCTTGCTCCATTCGCGCTCGGGCTTCTCCTCGCTTCACTTCACGGCTGCGGGGACGACGACTCGTCGTCGCCGTCGCCCACGACCACGTGCAAGCCGCCTCCACGCGCCGCCACGGCGGTCACGCTCGTCCCGGCGTTCGGCGACGTGACCTTCGATCAGCCCGTCGAGGTGGTGCAGGGTCCGGACGGGCGCTTCTACGTGGTCGAGCAGAAGGGCTTCGTGAAGGTCGTCCCGCCCGGAGGCGGCGCGCCGACGACGGCGATCGATCTGAGCGACCGCGTCGTCTACGGCGGAGAGGCGGGCCTGCTCGGCATCGCCTTCCATCCACGCTTCGCGGAGAACGGCTGGGTCTACCTCCACTTCGACCGGAAGATCGACGACAAGCCGGGCATCGCGTTCCAGTCCGTCATCGCGCGATACACGAGCACCGACGGAGGCTCGACGTTCGATCCCGCCACCGAGCTCGTCGTCACCAAGGTCGATCACCCGTTCGCCAACCACAACGGCGGCCGCATCTCGTTCGGCCCCGACGGGATGCTCTACTGGGGCCTCGGCGACGGCGGATCGGGCGGCGATCCGCACGGCAACGGACAGAACAAGGACGCGCTGCTCGGCAAGATCCTGCGACTCGACACGAGCCAGGAGCCGTACGGAATCCCGCCGACGAACCCGTTCGCGAACGGCGGCGGCCGGCCGGAGATCTACGCCTACGGCTTCCGGAACCCGTGGAAGCATGCGTTCGATCCCGTCACGGGCGACCTCTGGGTCGGCGACGTCGGCCAGAATCGATTCGAGGAGATCAACCGCGTCGTCCTCGGCGGCAACTACGGCTGGAACATCCGCGAGGGCAAGCACTGCTACCAGACGCCCGAATGCTCGACGGAGGGCCTCATCGATCCCGTCGTGGAGTACTCGCGCTCCGACGGCATCAGCGTCGTCGTCGGCGGCGTCTATCGCGGCACGAAGATCCCGGACCTCGTCGGCAAGCTCGTGTACGGCGACTTCGGGACCGGCAACATCTGGAGCATCGACGGCGCCGGCCAGCAGACCGGGACGCTGCTCACGACGACGAACCTGAAGATCTCGACGTTCGGGCAGGACCGCGACGGAGAGCTCTACGTCGCCGACTACGCGAGCGGGAAGATCCATCAGCTCGCCCCCTCCGACGCGCCTCCGGCCGAGGTCCAGGGATCGAGCCTCGCCTCCACCGGCTGCGTCGATCCGAAGTCTCCGCGGCAGGCGCCCGCCGGCGCGATCGCGTATTCCGTGAACAGCCCGCTCTGGTCCGACGGCGCCGAGAAGGACCGGTGGCTGTTCGTCCCCGAGGGCGCGAAGATCGGAGTCCTCCCCGACGGCGACCTCGAGCTCCCGCCCGGCAGCGTCGCCGTGAAGACGTTCACGGTCGGCGGCAAGATCGTCGAGACGCGCCTGCTCGTGCGCGAGGACGACGGCGGCTGGGCCGGCTACTCGTACGAGTGGAACGACGCGCAGGACGACGCCGTCCTCCTCACGACGAGCAAGACGAAGGACCTCGGCAGCGGCGCGACCTGGACCTACCCCTCCCGGAGCGACTGCTTCACGTGCCACACCGCATCCGCCGGTTTCTCGCTCGGCATCGAGGCGCGCCAGCTCGACGGCGCCGCGCTCGACCGCCTCGCGCCGATGCTCGAGCCGCCGATCGCGAAGGAGGCGTTCCCTCCCCTGCGCGCCGCGGACACGCCGGGCGCATCGAACGAGGAGCGCGCGCGCGGCTACCTCCACGCGAACTGCTCCGGCTGCCACCGCGAAGGCGCGGGCGCGGGCGCCGCGATGTTCGATCTGCGCATCGATCGCTCGTTCGCCGACACGCGCACGTGCAACGCCGTCCCGCAGGCGGGCGATCTCGGCGTGCCCGACGCGAGGCTCATCGTGCCCGGCGACCCGTCGCGATCGATCCTCGTGCTGCGCATGCGCGCGCTCGACGACAATCGCATGCCTCGCCTCGGATCGCGCGTGGTCGACGAGGCCGGCGTCGCGGCGGTCGAGGCGTGGATACGCGACCTTCCGGGCTGCCCCTGACGGCGGCGGCCCGGCCCGCCTTCGGACGAGGGACGGAGCCGGGCCGCGAGAAGAGCGCTCGGAGAGCGCGTCGTTCGTCAGCCGAAGACGATGCCCTGCGCGAGCGGCAGGTCGCGCGAGTAGTTCACGGTGTTGGTCGCGCGACGCATGTAGTTGCGCCACGCGTCCGAGCCCGACTCGCGGCCGCCGCCGGTCTCCTTCTCGCCGCCGAACGCGCCGCCGATCTCGGCGCCGCTCGGCCCGATGTTGACGTTCGCGATCCCGCAGTCGCTCCCCTCGGGCGAGAGGAAGCGCTCGGCCTCGCGCAGGTCGTTCGTGAAGATGCACGACGAGAGACCCTGCGGGACGTCGTTGTGCATCGCGATCGCCTCGTCGAGGTCGCGGTAGGTCAAGACGTAGAGGATCGGCGCGAACGTCTCCTCCTTCACGACGTCCGTCTGCGACGGCATCCGGACGATCGCCGGCTTCACGTAGAAGCCGCCGTCGCAGCCCTGCACGGCGACGCGCTCGCCGCCGACGACCTGGCCGCCGTCCTTCTTGGCGCGCGCGAGCGCCGACTGCATCGCCTCGAAGGAGTGGCCGTCGATGAGCGGGCCGACGAGCGTCGACGGCTGGCGCGGATCGCCGATGCGGACCTGCGCGTACGCGCGCTCGACGCGACCGACGAGCTCGTCACGGATGCTCTCGTGCGCGATGAGCCGGCGCAGCGTCGTGCAGCGCTGACCGCACGTTCCGACGGCGCTGAAGAGGATGGCGCGCGTCGCGAGCTCGAGATCCGCGCTCGGCGTGGCGATCATCGCGTTGTTTCCGCCGAGCTCGAGGAGCGTCCGCCCGAAGCGCGCGGCGACGCGCGGCGCCACCGCACGGCCCATGCGGGTCGATCCCGTGGCGCTCACGAGGGCGACGCGCCGATCGTCGACGAGCCGCTCGCCGACCGAGGCCGGTCCTTGCACGATCTCGGAGAGCCCCTCGGGCGCGGGGGCGCCGCTCTCCGCGAAGCGCTTGCACGCGCGGCGGAAGAGCGCCTGGCACGCGGCCGCCGTGATCGGGGTCTTCTCCGACGGCTTCCAGACGACCGAGTCACCGCAGACGATCGCGAGCGCGAAGTTCCACGACCAGACCGCGACCGGGAAGTTGAACGCGCTGATGACGCCGACGACCCCGAGCGGGTGCCACGTCTCCATCATCCGATGCCCGGGCCGCTCGGAGGCGATCGTGAGGCCGTAGAGCTGACGCGACAGGCCGCAGGCGAAGTCGCAGATGTCGATCATCTCCTGCACCTCGCCGCGCGCCTCGGCGACGATCTTGCCGGCCTCGATCGTCACGAGCGCCGCGAGCGCGTCCTTCGCCTTGCGGAGCTCCTCGCCGAAGAGCCGGATGAGCTCGCCGCGCCGCGGCGCCGGCACGGTGCGCCAGACCTTGAACGCCTCGTGCGCACGGGCGATGGCCGCATCGACGGCGGCGGCGTCGTGCGACCGAAGACGCGCCGTCGGCGAGCCGTCGATCGGCGAGCGCGCGACGATGTCACCGTCCGCGAAGTCCTTGGGATCGAGGTCGAGTGCAGCGAGCTCCTTGGAGATGTCCATGGCCGGCTCTTACCGCTTCGGCTCGCCGACTTCCATGCGTGGCTGCGCCGCCGAGGCAAAAGCCGGCTTTTCGCGTAGGACGCTCGCTTTTCCGACTACTTCGGCGGAGGCGGCGGGGCGATGATGTCGAGGTTGAGCCCCGCCGGGTACTGGAAGCTCGTGTTGTCGCCGAAGCCGATGACCTGCATGCCGACCGGCTTCGTCGAGGTCAGCGTGTGCGCGCCGTTCTGACCGCTCTTCGTCAAATCGACGCGATAGACGCCGAACGGGCCGTTGCCGATCTTCGTCCACTTCGCCGACAGCGGCTTGCCGTCGAGCTCGATCTTGGCGTCCTCGGTGGCGGTGATGTCCGCCCACAGGACGGGATAGTCGTTCGGCGCGAGGAAGACGTACTTCGTGCGGAACTGCTCGACGGAGGCGAACGTGGACTGGCTGGGATCGCCCATCCTGTTCGGATTGATGATCGACCCGCCGTACGCTTCGGCGCCGAGGAGGAACGCGGCGACGCCGAACTCCTGATCACCCGTCACCTCGAACGAGCTGTTGAGGAGACCGCAGTCGGCGACCTGCCCGGCGTTGAGCGTATCGGGGCAGTTCCCCGGCTTCGCCGGCGCGTAGGTGAGCTTGGTCCCGTCGCGGTTTCCGTAGAGGCGAACCTTGTGCTGGATGGGAGTCCCCTTCGGTCCGGTCGGCGGCGTGATGACGTACCGCTTCCCGAGCGTCTCCGCGGGCGGGACGCTCTCCTCGATGTGGTCGCAGGCATCCTTGTCCGAAGGGATGTTGATGCACGGGACGCTCGCGATCACCTGGACCGGCTTGTTCGACTGAACGAGCGACCCGCTGAAGTCGTAGGTCTGTCCCGGCGGAGAGACGAGCTGCGCGACGTCGCCCGCCTTCGAGAGCCTCAACGTGAGCTTGCCTCCGGCGGAGGTGGCCGGGACCGTCGGTCCGCTCGCCGACGCGACGACGCGCGCCGTGGCGGAGAGCGACACGGTGACCTCGGTGTCCGGCTCGGTCGCCGTGATGGACAGCGCCGTCGCCATCCCCCCGCCGAGGAGACCGCCACCGGCGCCGTTGTGAGCGAGCACGCGGTAGTTGGTCGTCATCGCCGTGCTCGGGAGGAGGAGCGAGGCGTCGTTCGAGAACGAGAAGCAGCCGATCCTCGTCGCCGGCGAGAAGATCGAGCCCGGACACTCTTGGGCGGTCCCCGGGCACGACGACCAATCCTTCGCTCCACCGTCGGGGCCTTCGCCGCCCTCGCCTTTGTACTGGAGCGCGTTGAACTGGTAGACGATGACCGGCGACGAGCTCACGAGGTGGTACGCGCCCTCGCTCACGATGACGGAGTTGTCGAGCGACGGTGACCTCCCGCACTGGTCGGCGTCGCCTCCCTTGAGGGCAGGCACCCACGGCAGATAGATCTTCCGCAGCTCGCCGGCGGGGACCTTCACGGTCTTGTTCACGTCGTTGGGTCCCGTGATCGTGACGTCGGCGTCCTTCGTGCCCGTGTTCGCGACGACGACGGCGTAGTCGAAGATCGACCACACGGCGTTCGGCGTGACCGTCGGCCAGTAGTCGCAACCGACGTAGGACTTCGTCGTCTTCGCCTCTGCGCAGTCGACGGGGTCGCGCGTCTCGGCGGGCAGGTCCGGCAGGTCGTCGTCGTCGCCGCCGCCACCGAAGCCGCCGTCGAGCGTCAGCCCGCCGCCTTCGTCCGGCGAGCCGCCGTTCGGGGCTCGTTCGTCATCGAATCCGTCGCGACGCGACCCACACGCCACGAGCGCGCCGAACGCGAAGACGAGGCTGCTCGTGAGGATGCCCAGCGCAGAAGCCCTTCCCATGGCGCGCGTCCTTAGCACCAGGATGGCCGAGGCCCAAATCGTTCCAGCGGCGTCACGCGCCGGAGACGGAGCGCGCGTTCCGAGGCCCGAGGTCCGAGCCTCGAGGCCTTGTGATACCTTCGACGCACCGCATGCCACCGCACGGGTCGGCCCCTCCGACGGCGAGCCACGCGCCGGATCCCCTGCTCGTCCGGCTCGGAGTCCGCTACTTCGAGGCGCTCTCGAGGGAGGCGACGCGCCGGGAAAGCGCCGATGCGGTCCACGTCTTGAACGACGAGGAGCGAAACGCCCTCCGCCGGGTCGAGCGCGGGGCCGTCCTCCGCGCCGCGATCGCCGGTGCCGTCTCGACGGCGATCGCGGCTGCGATCGAGGTCCGGGTGGCACAGCCCCTGCTCGACGCACGCGGGGCCCACGCAACGTTCGAAGACGAGGTCCGGTTCTGGGCGGTGGTCGGCGCCGCGACCGTGGTGACGTCCGCGCTCGAAATTCTCTTCCTCTACTGGGACGGGCTCCGCGCGGTGCACCGGCTCTCCCACGAAGCGGGCCTGGATCTGTTCGCAGAGCGGGACGAGAACAAGGCCCTCGCCGGCGCGATGGCGCGCGCGGCGCTGGAGCTGCCGAACCCGACGATTCGCCTCTTCGGGGTCGACCCACGGCGGGAGGCGTCACGCCTGCGGCTCGTCGTGGCGTCGATCGTCTACAAGCTCAAAATCAGCGTCTCGAACTTCCTCGTGAAGGCGCTCGTCCGGCGGGTGCTCGGGCGCGCGCTCGTGCGGTCGTGGCTGCCGTTCGTCGCCGTGCCGGTGACCGCGGCGTGGAACGCGGTCGTGTGCTGGCTCATCATGCGCGAGGCGCGCATTCGGGCGATGGGGCCATCCGCGGCGCGGGAGATGGTCGATCTCGTCCTCCCCGAGGGCGCCCCTCTGTCGCGCGAGGCGAGGATCACGGCGGTGCGCGCCGTCGCGAGCTCGATCGTCCGCACCGAAGACCTGCATCCGAACCTCGCGGCCTTCTTCCTCGAAGTGGCCCGACGCGTCGGCGAGAAGGAGATCGCCGGCGAGCAGGACCTCGACGACACGGCCGTGTTCCTCGAGCGCATCGCGCGGCTCGACGGCGGGGAGCAGGCCTTCGTCCTGCGCGTGCTCGCGATCGCCTCGATCATCGACGGACGGCTGACGCGACGCGAAAAAGGCCTGCTCGCCGAGGCGCACGCCGCCTGCGGGCGGCGCCACGACCTCGGGCCCGTCGAGCGGCTCCGACGTGCCTTCGTCGAGGGCGCCCCCATCCCCGCCGTGCAAATAGCGAACCTCTGAAGGATTTCGCCGCCTCACGGGCCCGCGACAGGTTTTTCGCGTGGCGACCTTGTTCGACGGCGATCCGCTGCTACAGTCCGGGCGCCTTCGAGGTACGGGGACGTGGGGCCCCCGGCACCGGGCAGCCCTGTCGCGTGGTGGGAGAGGTGGAATGAAGACGATCAAGGTTGGCTCGCTCTTTCTGTCGGTAGCCCTGTCGCTCGCGTTGGTCACGATGAGCGGTGATGCGTCCGCGGCGGGCGCGGGCCTCGACCCGAACGATCTCCCTGCGAAGACGCGTACGGAGCTCCGCGCCGAGATCGACAAGGCGCGCGCGGAGACGCCGGAGCTGTTCAAGACCGTGGAAGACATCGCGGCGCGTGCGAAGGAGCTCGACGCGGCGGCCCGGAAGCCGGGCATCCCGCTCACCATGCACTTCAAGCCGCTCGGCAATCGCGCGCTCTACCCGATGCTCGAGGTCCTCGTCTTCGACGCGCACACGTCGAAGGACTTGCCGCCGACGGCCGCCGCCGCGCTCCGGCTCGGCCTCATCGAGGCGATCGGCAGCATCCGTGACGCCCGCGCGATCCCCGTGCTCGCGAAGATCCTCGAGATCGGACGCGACGACGCCACCGTCCGCACGACCACCGAGGCCTTGAGCCGGATCGGAACCGACGAGGCGATGAGCCTGGTCTTCGACGCAGCCACGAAGGCGCGGCCGAGCGAGGGGAGCAGCGACCGTGAGCGCGCCGTCCTCGCCGGCATGCACGACCTTCGCCGCGAGGCCGCCGCACGCTTCCTCGCGAACCGCCTCAAGGATCGGGTGGACGACCAGACCGCGCGCGTGATCATCAAGTCGCTCGGCGGCGTCGGCAACGCGTGGGTGTGGAAGACGATGTCGAACCGCAGCGAGGAAGCCGCGACGCGCAGCCTCGTGGCCGCGACGCTGGTCGACGCGTTCGTCCGCTTCGATCGTGAGGTGCGCGAGGCCGCCGCGAAGGCGCTCCTCGTCGTCGACGATCCGAGCACGCCGTCGCTCATCGAGCAGGCGAAGAAGCGCGCCCAGGGCGACGTGATCGTGGAGCTCGACAAGCTCGAGAAGCGCTTCGCGAACAACCCGTCGCGCTGATCTGACTTCAGTCTCCAGACTCCAGACTCCAGTCCATGAAGGGCACGAGGCCGGCGCCGCGACGCGGTCGCCGGCTTCGTGCTTCTTGCGCTCTGGGGAGTGCAAAAAACCTTGCATCGAGCGGCCGGGCGGGCGGGTGGTAGCCATGCTTCATGCGGAAAGCCGTACTGATTCTCGGAACCGGAGCCCTCGTCTGGAGCTGCAGCGGCGATGACACCGCATCGCCCGTCGACCAGCAGGACGCGGGCGCCGATGGGCAACAAGACTCGGGCGCGATCACGGCCGACGGTTCGACGGACGCCCCCGAGCTCGACGCGGGTACCGACGCCGAGCTCGACGCGGGTACCGACGCCGAGCTCGACGCGGGGCCCGACGCCGAGCTCGATGCGAGCGCCGACGCCGAAGTCGATGCGGGCACCGACGCCGAAGTCGATGCGGGCACCGACGCCGGCGACGGAGGCTCGCCGTGCGATCCGTCGCTGGGACAGGTCTGTGACGGCGGGCCGTACAACTTCGCGTTCATCACTTCACAGAAGTTCGTCCCGGGCACGCTGACTCCGGAGCAGGCGGACGCGAAGTGCGAGGAGCTCGCGCATGCTGCCGGGCTCACAGGCAGCTATGTCGCTTGGCGCTCCTCGAGCACGTCGGACGTCCGGGATCGCCTGGGCTCGGCGAGCGGCTGGCTGCGCACGGATGGGCGACCGTTCGCCCTCGACGCGACCGCGCTCTATGCGGGCGACATCAAGTACCCGCTCGTCGTCGACGAGCTCGGGCAACTCACGACCGGCGATATCGTACCCACGGGCACGGAAGCGGACGGCCGCGCCGCGAGCGCAACCTGCAACGACTGGACGGACGCGACGGAGGGCGCGCACGCGTTCGGCGGCGCTTCGTTCGCCGGCGACGATCGTTGGACGATCGGCTTTCAGTTGAGCTGCGACGAGCCCGCTCGGCTCTACTGCCTCGGCATCGATCACGCGACCCCCATCACGTTGCCGCCCCCTCCGACGAACGCGCGCCGTGCGTTCATCACGAAAGGCTCTCTCGCCGGAAATGCCGGCCGAGATGCCGCCGACGCGCTCTGCGCGAGCGAGGCGAGCAGCAACGGCCTGACCGGCACCTACGTCGCGCTCATGGCGACCTCGACGGAGCCGGCAGCTTCGCGCTTCGACGGCACGAAGCCCGTATGGTTCAGGACCGACGGCCTCCCGTTGTGGACGGCCGCCGCGGACCTCCTCGCGGGCAAGACACCGCTCTTGCCCCTGAATCGTCACGCGGACGCCGCGGTCGCGGGCCTGACCGTGTTCGCCTGGACCGGCGCGGTCGATCCGTCGAAGGCCGCCGATGCGAACTGCGATGACTGGCAGCTCGACAGCGCAGACGGCGGCTACGCCTTTCCCGGTTACCTAATCGACTGGTTCCGCTCCGGCGTTTCGAAGTGCACGGCGAACAGGAACGTGTACTGCCTCGAGCAGTGACGACTGCAGTCTCCAGACTCCAGACTCCAGACTCCAGTCTCCAGTCCATGAAAAGGCGAAGCCGGCGCCGCAACGCGGCCGCCGGCTTCTTCGTCTCTGGAGCCCGGAGCCTGGAGCCCGGAGCCTCTTTCGTCCCTGGAGCCCGGAGCCTCCTCAGAACGTCCACATCGGCTGCTTGGTGTTCTTCGCGCGGACGATACCCGCCTCGCCCTTCTCGCCGCCCTGGATCTCCTTGACGAGGTTGTCGAGCTGGATGCTCGCCCCGATGTAGACGCGCGTGTCGGCGTACTGGTTGAAGAACGGGTTACTGTATCGCCCGCTGCCGGCGAGCACGGACGTGGAGTTCCAGAAGCCGATCTCGCCCGTGATCCACGAGTTGAAGTTGTAGTCGAGCCACGCGCTGAAGTAGTGCGTCTGACGGACGTACGACGGCTCGAAGCCCGGGGGCCGACCGATCGGAGTCCCGTCGACGGGGTTCCGCACCTCCTTCGGCGAGTACACCCACTGCGAGCCGCCGAGGTAGTAGAGCGCCGGGCTCCAATGCCCGTACTCGAGCACGAGGAGTAGCGCGTAGGCCAGCGTGTCCGACGGGTTCATCGAGCCCGTGAGGAGGTCCTGACAGGTGTTGCCGCCCATGCAGGAGAACGCCCCCGGCGGTCGAGGGTCGAGGACCTCCGCCGTCCGCGACGAGTAAATCGGATGCGAGTAGATGACGCTCGCCATCAGCATCCCCTCGCCGCCGAGGATGTGCTCGATGGGTTTCACGAGCTGCAGGGTCGCGCCGGGCGTGAAGATCATCGTGCGCGCGCGCGAGACCTTCGACGTCGGCAGGCCCGCGTTGAGGGCGACGGCAGGGATGATGCCGAGCGGGAGCCTCGGAATCTTGCGGTGAAAGAGGCTGATCGTCGTGTCGCTCAGCATCGGCTCACCGCGGTACGTCGTGGTGTCGCTGTCCGTGTACTCGTAGCTCACGAGCAAGCGACCGCGGAGCTGGAGCGCGTCGTTCAGCGCGTAGCGCGGGAGGAACCAGAACGTGCTCTCGATCGTCGGGTTCCAGTCCTGCCGCTGACCACGGAAGACGGTGCCCGTCGTCATGCTGTTCTGGATGTAGAGCGACGAGCCGGCGAACGGACGCGGCTTCGGCTTCTTCTGCTCCTCGGGCGGCGACTCCGTCGGCGAATCGGAGCCCGGCGTCGAGGTGTTGCCGGTGCCGACGCTGATGGCCGGCTGCGCCGTCTGCCCGGTGCCGTCGCCGCCGGCTCCGGCGGCCCCCGACGGCGGGGTCCCCGTACGAGGCCCGTCCTGTGCGGCATCGCTCGGCTGTGCCAGCGCGACCCTCGTGGCGAGAGCATCCGCCGCCTCCGGCGGGGCCCCGAACGCCGCGGAGGCGGTGGTCAGCGACAGGCTCGTGACCAACGCAGACAGGCAGAGGGATCGCTTCATTTCGTGCTCCGCGAAACGGCGATGAGGGCATCGCCGACGAGTCGAGACGAGGCCGGGTATGCAAGCGACATACCCGGCATGCCGTCGTACAACACATGAATTTCATTGATGATTTTTGGTCACAACCAGCCCGTGTCAGCTTGTTGACGGCGTAGGTGCGCCCATTCGGAACAGTGACCAAGGGGTCGACCTCTCAGTCGAGCTCCTCCCACCACTCCGTTCGCTTCTTGGGCGGCCGCTCGTCGGCGGGCGGAGGCGGCGGCTTCGGGGGCGGAGGCGGCGGCTTCTTGACGACCGGCGGAGGCTCCTCCTCCTCGTCCTCGTCGTCCTCCTCTTCCTCTTCGTCCTCGTCGTCGTCCTCCTCTTCTTCTTCGTCCTCCTCGGGAGCCGGAGGCGGAGGCGAGGGCTTCTTGGGCTTCTTGTCGACCGCCGGCTTCTCGTCGGTCGCGTCCTCGTCCTTCTTCGCGTCGTCCTTCTCCTCCTCGTCCTTCGACTCCTCGTTCGACTTCTCTTCTTCGGTGTCCTCCTTCGCCGGTCGCGCCGAGGTGTCGTCTCCGACGTAGTTCGGCTCCCACGGGTTGCCGTAACGCACCTCGCGCGGCTTCGTCCCGAGCAGCGCGTCGATCGAGACCTTCACGCCGAGCGACAGGATGTGCGTGAAGCCTCGATATGCGCCTTCGTTCACGGCGCCGAGCGGCTCGTCGTCGAAGCCGATCGGTTCGCCGCCCTTGAGGCCGTTGACCGGACGAATCTCGCCGTCGCCCGTGCCGACCACGCGTGGGATCGATGCGACCGCGGCGTACCCGAGGTCGAACTGGAACGCGCCGATCCGATAGCCGATGCCGAACGTGCCCGCGATCTTCGCGAGCGTGTCGAAGTCGAGCCTCGTGTGCGCGAAGTCGGTCGCGGACGAGTCGTAGTAGGCGCCGCCGCGAAGCGTGAGGATGCCGTCGCCCGACTCGATGTTGTAGGCGCCGCCGGCACGGATACCGAACGTGTCCTTGTATCCGTGGAGCACGACGGTCTGGATGTCCCTGAACGCTCCGAGGTTCGGAACCTTCACGATCGGCCCGAGCTGTTGCGACGTCCCCCATTTCTCGTACGTGATGTCGAGCTCGAGGTCGTAGAGCTCGAAGTCCTCGTCCATGACGATGTAGCGACCGCCGACGCGGAGCATCCACGGGAGCTGGAGCGCGAGCGTCGCAGCTCCCGGCTCGAGCTCCTGATCTTCGAGGGCCCTCGGCGGCGTGGGCGTGACGGTGCCTGACGCGTTGATGGTGATAGGCGTACGGAACGACGCGCCGAAGGACGTCGACCTGTTCGGACGGATCATCGCGCCGAGCGTCGCGCCGAAGGAGGTCCCGGAGGCCACGAGCGTGTTCCGCGAGTCGCACCGGAAGTTCTCCGGGTACTGGCAGACGTCCGGTCCGAAATCGGCGTACGAGATCGACGTCTGATCGAAGTTCGCGAGGACGAGGTGCGCCGAGAGGCCGAGATCGAGCCACGGCATCACGCGGTAAGCGGCCGCCGCCGTCGGAAAGATGATCGTCGAGCGCGACTGCACGAAGTCGTAACGCGACGGCGATGGCTTGTTCTCGACGCCGAGCGGGAAGGTCCTGTTCCCGATGACCGAAGGACCGTAGGCGCCGAGGGCGAACGTGAGTCGATCGAAGTACCCGAAGTCGCTCGTCAGGGCGACGAACGGCGAGAGGAACGGCCCGGCGATGTTCTTCACGAGGGGGAATCGCGCTTGGCCCCAGGACGTCTCCGGGTCCTGCGGATCGTCTTGGTACTCCCCGATCCTCTGGAACTCGAAGGAGTGGAAGAAGACGTTCCCGTTGAAGAGGGCGTGCGTCCCTCGCTGGCGGGCGAGCCCTGCGGGGTTGTGATGGATGGCCGTGCCGTCGTCGGCCTTCGCGACGAACGCGCCGCCTCGCCCCATCGCCTGCGTGCCGTGGTCCGGGATCTCGAAGCCCCCCGCGAGCGCCGGCCGAGGAGCGAGCCACGCCGCCGAGGCGAGCGCCCCGGCGAAGAGGGCGGGCCCGACAGGCCGCGAGCCGAACGACCATCGTCGCTGCCTCTCCGCGCGCCTCTCTCGTCTCTCCGTCTGCTCCGGCGCTCGGATGGCGCTCCATCCGGCTGGACTCCGGCCTCCGTGCACGGAATGAACGATATCGCGATAGTGGCGGCGCGGGTCAGTTTGCCGACACGTCACCGCCGGTCATGGATGAGCCGCCCGGTCCCGGACACCAGGCGTGGAGACCGTCCGGGCCCCGGAGCGGCGGCTTCGAGCGACCGGAGCGGGGCGACGCGATCACGTCCCGGGGCAGCCCGGCGCCCCGGTCGGCTTGCCGTTCCGCTCGCACGGCACGCACGTGAAGCCCTTCTTGCAGTTCCCGCGCGACGTGCCGAGCGACTCGATGAAGTTGAGATCGATGCAGTCGCTGATGCAGACGCCGGTGTACTGCCCCGTGAAGATGTTGTCGGCCAGGCAAGGCGTCGCCGTGAAATCGGGATCGAGGTTCTCGTTCGGGACGCACAGCTCGGCGCCCTTCTCGCAGGCCTTGTCCTTGTCCTCGAGCTTGTCGCGCTGGCTCGCCGGCACCATCTCCTTCGGGACGCACTTGCCCCCGGTGCCCTTGCCCTTGCAGCAGTCCTTGAACCGGACGGGAGGCTGCTTCGGCGCGTCGCACGAGACGGTCTTGCACGCGCCCGTCTCCGTGCCGTCGAGCGGATTGAAGCACGGCGTGCATCGCTCGTTCGCGTCGCAGACGTCCTGCGGGAGCGACGCCTTCTGCGCCTCGACGGCGGGGATGTTCACGTTCAGACAGCGGCCCTCGGCGCCGGCGACCGACTTGCACGTCTTCGGGAGGTACTGGCCGCCTGCGGCGATCGACTTCTCCGGCGCGCACAGTCCGCCGTCGCAACGCTTGAGCTGAGCGGCGGAGTCCGCGGGCACGAGGTTCTCGGGCACGCAGCGCGCGCCGTCTCCGCAAGAGGGGAACGTCGTCGGATCGACGAGCGGGGGGCCCTCGTACGGGCACTTGATCTCGGGCGTGCCGCCGCCGGTGGAGTCCCCCGTGTCGGAGCACTCCTCGGGTAGGGGCTTGCCGATCTCGCACACGCCGGTGGGCTCGCCACCCTTCAGCGGGTTGTTGCAGGGAACGCAGCGCTCGTCCTCGGCGCAGACGTCGCCTTCGCCGCGGTTCAGGAGGCTCGCGTTCTTCGCGACCTCGGGCACGCAAAGGCTCATGCAGCGCCCCTCCCCGAAGGGCGACTTGCACGTCGGCGGGGCTGCCCCGCCGCTCTTCACGAGCGGGTCGGGGACGCACACGCCAGCGCCGCCCTCGTCGCACGCGTCGAAGTGGTCGACCACGATGCTCGGGACCTTGTCCTTCGGGATGCAGCGCGCCTTGCCGCCGCTCTCGCACGCGCACTTCGGGAACTTCTCGGGGTCCTCCGGCGTGAGCTCCACCGGCCCGCCGCTGCACACCGGGCCGCTCTTCGACGTGGGCTTCGACTTGCTCTTGCCGCCCACCACGTCGCCCTCGAAGTCCGGCATGCACGCCACGAGGAGGCAGGCGATGACGCTCACGACGGCGGCGGCTTTCGATGCGCTCATGTCTTCGCGACCCCGAGGCACACGACTTCAAGAGCCGGACCACGAGGCGGAAGAACGGCTCTCCAGCGCCCCCGAAGGGCGAAGCGCAAGAATTTGCGCGCATTGCGCAAACGCACACTGTCCCACGTGGTTCGTCCGACCACCCCTTTCCCGCCCTCGAACGGCGAACAACGCGTGATCCAAGTGGATCACGCGTGCGGGAGCGAAGAGGCGCGTCGCTTGCTCGGCGGATAAAGTATCCTATACTCTATCTCCGATGAGCACGAACGCGGCGGGCGGTGCGCGGAGCGTGCGCGAAGACCTGGCGGTCGGAGCGGTGCTCGGTGCGCTCGTGGGGGACGCGGCCGGAGCGGTGCTCGAGTTCACGAGGGGCCCCATCCTCGCGGAGGACGTCGAGCACGCGATGTCGATGCCCGGGGGCGGCGTGTGGGAGGTGGCGCCCGGACAGGTCACGGACGACGGCGAGCTGACGATGAGCCTCCTCCGCGCGCTGACGGACGAAGGCGGATCGCCGACGGAGCGTGCAGCGCTCCGCTATGCCTGGTGGGTCGAGAGCGATCCGTTCGACATCGGCGCCACGACCGCCGCATCGCTCGGCTGCCTCCGCGATCCGGAGCTCGCCGCACGCGCCGCCGAGGAGGGCGTCGCGGCCGTCATGACGGCGACCGCCAGCCGGCGTTGCCGGGAGTCGAAGGCGAATGGGAGCTTGATGCGCGCGACGCCGCTCGGTGTGTGGGGCGCCGGTCGCGACCGCGACGTCACCGCGAGCGCAGCCGCGAGCGACGCGCGGCTCTCGCACCCGAACGAGGCCTGCGTCGGGGCGACGACCGCGTACGTCGTCGCGATCCGCCATCTCGTCCGCGCGCCCTCCGACGTCGAGGGCGCGCTCGCCGAAGCCGCCGAGGTCGTCCGGGACAACGAAGAAGTGCTGCTCTGGCTGGAAGAAGCGCGACGCGGCGTCGTCGTCCCCTTCACGCCTCTCGACGGCTTCGTGCGCATCGGCTTCACGCATGCCTTCCGCCACCTCGTGCTCGGGTCGTCGTGGGAGGACGCCATCCGCGAGACCCTCGCCGGCGGCGGCGACACCGACACGAACGCGTGCATCGTCGGCGGGCTCCTCGGCGCGCGCTGGGGCGCGTCCGCAATCCCGCCCGCGATGCGCGAGGCCGTCCTCGCTTGCGACTACGCGGCGGGCGGCCAACCGCGGCCGGAAGAGCTTCACCCGCGTGCGGCGCCTTCGCTCGTGCAGGCTCTGCTCTCGTGAGGAGGCCAGGAGACCGCTGGGGGAGCACGAGCACGAGCGCGCGTCGGTGGCTCTCTTTGCGTGGGTCGCTCGGGTCGAGGATAATCCGGCGCCGGAATGGCGAGGGAATCGAGCAAGCGCAGCGCGAACGCTCGACCCGCTCGTCGTGGCGCCAAGGCGAAGAAGGCGAGCGCCAAGAACGGGCGCGCGCGCGACGACAAGCTACCGTCCTCGCCGTTCGAGGTCGGGGCCCCGATCACGCGCGCGCCCGGACGGGGCAAGTACGATCGCTCGCAGACCCCCGACGAGCGACACGAAGAACAGCGAGCACGACTGCTCGACGCCGCCGGGCACGTCTTCGCCGAGATGGGATGGGCCGACGCGACGGTGGAGGCGATCGTGTCGCGCGCGGGGATGAGCCGGCGCACGTTCTACGAGCACTTCGACGATCTCCGCGACTGCCTGCTCGCGTTCTACCAGCGCGCCATGAACCGCGCGTTCAAGGCCGTCGAGACGGCGGTGGAGAACGCGTCGTCACCGGCCGAACGGCTCCGCATGGGCGTCGCCGGATTCCTCGGGGGCATCGCCACGTTCCCCCACGTCGCGAAGGTGCTCCTCCGCGAGGCTCGCTCCGCGGGAGCGGAGTTCGAGAAGGCGCACGAGCAGATGATGGCTCGGTTCGAGAAGCTCGTTCACGACGGCGTCGCGGACGCGTACGCCTCGCGGCGGTGCGAGCTCCCGCCCGACGACCTACGCATCTACGCGCTCGTCGCCGCGATGGAGGCCGTCGGACTCCGCTACGTCATGCGCGGTGAAGAGGCGAAGGCCATGGAAGCGGCGACCGTGCTCATCGACATGGTGCAGCGAGCGTTCGGCGGAAAAGGAGACGCGTGACGCGCTCGCCCGCGACGCGGGAGAGTCGTCGCACGATGCATCCGTCGCGCGCGCGCTGGACGGCGCGTTGCGCGACCGTCGGAGGAGAAACGAGAGATCCGAGATCGTCAGCATCCGGGTCATCGCCGCCTCCGCGCTCGAAGACGTGACGAAGAGCGTCGTGCGTACGCGATCGATCGCGATGCTGCGGACCAGGCGTGCTCGGAACCGTTGCGCATGGTGGACCTCCGGCGATCGGGCCCGTTCCGCCCGTCCCCCTCCGCGAGGGCTGCCCGGAGGTCCTCTCAGCGGGAAGACGGTCGAACGTCCGACCTTCCTCCACCGCGCGCTCACGGTGGCTGCAATGCGTGTACCCGCCCACATCCACCTCCTCTGCGCGGGTGGCTCGCGAGATTCCTCGTTTTTCTCGCTGATGGCGTCGTCTGCTGGTCGGCGCGTGGATGGGCCGCGCTCCACCACCCTCTCCGCGCGAATTGCGCAGCCACCGTCGCAATCGTGGCCGTGGCATCGAGAACGAGCGCTTTGTGACACCGAAGCGACACGCCGCGGGTCGAATCCGACAGCGAGGCTGCGAAGTTGGACGGCATCGCGAAGCCCTGAAGCCTGTACAATGCTTCCTGAGATCGACGTCCGCATGGACGCGCTCGAGAACACGTGCGTGGGGAGGGGCTTTGCACGCGAAACGAGCAAGAGAGCGCGTCGCGATGATCGTCGAGTGTGATCGTGGTACACGGATCGCCAAGGCGCTCGAGAGCGCGGGCTACGACGTGCGGTACACGCGCAGCGATGCGGTCGAACGGGAAGTCGACGTCGTCGTGCACGTCGCGCCCCCGCGTTCGGGATCGGGCGTCATGGTCAGGATGCCGACCGGCAACGCCGCTTTCCACGCGCAGCTTCGTCACGACGAGCGGATGGAGGCGATCGCGCGGCTGGCGGGAGGCGTCGCCCACGACTTCAACAACATCCTCTCCGTCATCTCGATCTGCACGGACGAGGTCCTCGACCGGATGGATCCGAACGACGCGAACCGCGAGTGCCTCGTCGACATCCGGCACGCGGTCGATCGCGGCGCTGCCCTCACGCGCGATCTCCTCTCGTTCAGCAAGCGCGACGTCCAAGAGTCGCGGCTCGTCGATCTCAACGAGATCGTCCTCGATGCACAGCGGCTCGTCGACCGCATCCTCGGAGACGACGTCGACCTCCGTGTGGAGCTCGGGGCGAAGGAGGGCCACGTGCGGATCGATCCGGGACGATGGCCCTCCGTCTTCGTGAACCTCGCCGTCAACGCGCGGCAGGCGATGCCGAACGGCGGGACGCTGACCATTCGTACGTCGAACGTCGAGATCGATCCGGCGGCACGTGGACGGAAGAGGCCTCGAGGCACGTACGTCGAGCTCGAGGTGAGCGACACGGGCTGCGGGATCCCGAAGGCCGTCCTACCCAAGATCTTCGATCCGTTCTTCAGCACGAAGACTTGCGGCAAGGCGACGGGACTCGGGCTGTCCGTCGTCCACGGCATCGTCGAGCAGAGCGGCGGTTGGATCGAGGTCTCGAGCACGGTCAACGCAGGCACGACCTTCCGCATCTACGTGCCCGTCGCCGAGGACCCGCAGGACGCGCCGGCCGAGTCGAGCACGAACCCGGTCGTGCGCCACGCCGTCCGCGAGAGCGCGCGGCTCCTCCTCGTCGAGGCCGACGGCCCGGTGCGACGCGTGGCCCAGAAGGCGCTCGAGCGCGCCGGCTACGAGGTCTTCGCCACGGCGAGCGCCGAAGAGGCGCTCGCCGCCCTGCCGAGCCTACCGGCGATCGACATGCTCGTCACGGACATCGAGCTGCCCGGGATCGACGGCCGCCGGTTCTCGGTCGTCCTCGCGCATCGATACCCGAAGCTCGAGATCCTCTACACGAGCGGATGCACCGACGACGACGTGCTCCGCTACGGCGTCTCCCACGCGGAGATGAACTTTTTGCAGAAGCCCTACACCGCGAAGGGCCTCGTCACGCGCGTGCGCGAGATCCTCGCGAGGGTGAAGGAACGCTGAGCCACCCGCGGAGCGAGGGCGCGGGGGACGCTGCCCGCGTCCCCTCCTCTCCAGCCGCGCTCACTTCTCGGGAGCGGGAGCGAGCCTCGGCGTCACCGACGCGTTGTACCAGATGTAGACCGGCGCGCGGCCGAAAGACTGGGGCGGCACTTCTTTCTGTTCCTTCGACGCAGCGCAGATGGAGACCTCGAGCACGACAGGCTTGTTCTGGAGCTTGAACCCGCCCGGGCTCGGCGTCGCGCACGACATCGCGAAGGGCGGCACACCGATCGACGTCGACCGGCAGCTCCACCCCGCGAGGTGCGGCAGGGCGGTCGAGTCGGTGCAATCGTCGTTCTTCGCGAGCGTGTAGACCGTCTCGCCGCCCGCGGAATCGAGCGTCCGCACTCGCATGATCTCGGTGTCCCCCGAGCCTTCTTCTGCCTTCGTCGGCGCGCACGTCGTGATCAAGTACGACCCGCCCTCTTCGATTTGGTCGACGCGGAGGGTCCTGCACGGCGAGCGGCCGCTCAAGTCCGTACTGTCGAAGTCGGCGATCTTGACGTATCTCCACTCGGGTCCCTTGCAGTCGGGGTCGTTCTTGACGTTGCAGCCGCCGCTCGCGTCGTACGGACAGCAGCCGTCAGGACGCGTGAGGGTCCCCTGACACTTGTCGATCGGAACCTTGCATTGAACGTCGCACGTCGACGGGCTGCCGACGTTCCGCAGGCAGGTGTAGAGGGGCTGGTCGCAGATCTCACAGCTCCCCGGGAGCTTCGGATCGCACGTCTCGCCGGGCTCCACGACGCCGTTCCCGCACTCCGCCTTGCAGTCGTTGTCGTTGGCGGCGCTGCAACCCGCCGGGCAGCAGCCGTCACCGTGGATGCACTTGTCTTGTTCGCCCGCCTTCACGCACTCCGCTCTGCACGTCCCCGCGTTCTCGAGCGTGAAGAGGGTGCACCCCTTCTGCTCGCAGCTCGTCGGGCACGACGCGAGCGGGTCGCACGTCTCGCCTTTCTCGATGACTCCGTTGTCGCACGCCGGCTTGCAGTCGTTGTCGTTGTTGGCGTTGCACCCGTCCGGACAACAGCCGTCGTCGTTGATGCACGCGGTCTGGACGAAGTCGTCCACGCACTCTGCCTGGCACGTGCCTCCGTTCACGAGCTTGCGGTGCTGGCACCCGATCGGCGGACACTTCGTCGGGCACGTCTCGAGCGGATCGCACGTCTCACCGGGCTCCACCACGTTGTTGCCGCAGCCCGCCGCGCAGTCGGTGTCGTCGTTCGCGTTGCACCCATCCGGACAGCAACCGTCACCGCTCTTGCACTCGGTGATCTTCCCCGCGTTCACGCACTCCGCCTTGCACGTCCCCGCGTTCTCGAGGGTGCGCAGCTGGCAGCCGATCGGCTCGCAGGTCGTCGGGCACGACGCGAGCGGGTCGCAAGTCTCGCCTTGCTCGATCACCCCGTTGTCACACGTCGCCAGGCAGTCGTCGTCGTTCGTGGCGTTGCATCCCGGCGGACAGCACCCGTCGCCGTTCGCGCACGCCGTCTGCATCGCGACGGTGACGCACCTCGCCTTGCACGTCCCACCGTTTTCGAGCGTCCGAATCTCGCAACCGACCGGCGGACAGCTCGTCGGACACGTGCCCAGCGGATCGCACGTCTCGTCTCCTTCGACCGTGCCGTCGTCGCAGACCGGCGCGGCGTCCGGCTCCGCGTCCGGCGCGGCGTCCGTCTCGGTCGGCGGCGAGCCCGCGTCGGGACGACGGCTCGGAGGCGTCGAGACTCCCGCTTCGAAGGGAGTGCTCTCGGGCAGCTCGAAGTCCGGCACCGTCGGCGTCGAGTCTTCGCATGCCGCGACGGGAAGCGTGACGAAGGCCGCCATGACGGCCCCGAAGAGCAGCCTCCCTCGCCGACGATCGCCCCGAGCCCCTTCCCACTGCCTCATCGCCCAGAGATTAGCCCGGGCGGGTCGCGCTGCCCACGCTCGAGCGTCGCCGTCGTCCGTCGGGGTGACGCGAGGGTGTGGCGACGGGTACGACCAAGCGCGAGCGATCAGCTCGGGCGCCGGCCGAGTCGGACGGCCAGGACGAGACACACGAGCAGCAGCACGACGAGGAGGACGGAGCTCGTACGACGCGAGAGCTCGAAGCACGCCTGCCCGCCCAGCAGGCTCGTGACGTGACCACGCGGAACGAAGATGGCGCCGAAGCCGCCCGGAGCGCCGAGGAACCAGTCGAGCGCGAGGAGGCCGCCGCGCATGCCCCCGCGTCCGATCGCGGATCCGACGCAGAACCAGGCGGCGTAGGTGCCCGCACCGAGGAACGAGACCCCGAAGGAGGCGAGCAGGTCCGGCAGCAGCGGCGGATCCGTCGGCCCGTGCGCGATCGCGCACACGACGGCCGCCAGGATCCCCCCCGCAACGGCGGCGCCGAGGGTCGCCACGAGGACGGACGCGAGCGCTGCCCGCATGGGGTCGGCGCCGAGCGCCACGACGCCTCGCACGGACGCTCGGAGCCCCGCGCCGCCGAGCGCCGCCGCGACGACGCCGTAGGCGAGCAGAGGCAACGCCACGTATCCGAGCGTCCCGCGGAGCACGTGGGTCGCGCCGCTGGTGTCGCCCCCGACGCGCGCCGCGACCGCTGCGACGATCGCGAGCGCGGACCACCCGGCGATCGGCGCCCACCCGCGAGGCGTCCTCGCGATGCGCGCGAGCGGGACGAACGCGACGGCTCGGATCACCGCGCACCTCCCGACGGCGGCGGCACGGAGGCCGGCGGCAACGAAGGCGGCGGCACCGACGGCGGAGGCGCTCCTCCCGAAGGCGGCACCCCCGCCGAAGGCGGCGGCACCGGCAGCATCGAGGGCGGCACCACCGATGGCGGAGCCACCGATGGCGGCGCCCCACCCGAAGGAGGCACCCCCGCCGAGGGCGGCGGGAGCGACGTCCGACCCGGAGGCGGCGTGCCCGGAGGCGGCGACGCCGCGCGTGCGGCCATCGCGGCACGGATGGCGTCGAGCGGAAGCGTGCTCGGCTCGACGAGGTCGACGTCGACGCGTGCGGTCGCGATCGCGCGCGTGACCGCATTCGCGAGCAACGCGAGGTCGCGCCCGAAGGCGGTCACGACACTGGCGCCGGACGTGGTGGGCGCGGACGAGGACTCGACGCGGAGCACGGCCTCGTGTCCGCTGAGCGCGCCGACGAGCGAAGCGGCGCCCGCCTTGCCGTGCGCCGAAGAGACGAGGACGCGGATCGACGCGAGATCGGCGCCGACGCCGACGTGGGCGTGCTCCGGCGCGAGCGGCATGAACATCCCGGACGTGAGCAGACCGAGACGATCCCCCGCGCGCGTCGCGTCCCTCGCAGAGGCCGTGGTGACGAGGACGCACGCGTTGGCCGCGCGTGCACGGAGCGCATCGATCACGAAGCCGGACGCCACCGGATCGAGCGCGGCGAGCGGCTCCTCGACGAGCAAGACGTCGGCGCGCGACGTGAGCGCGATGGCGAGGGAGACGGTCCGGCGCTCCTCGAGCGAGAGCGTCGACGCGCGACGCTTCGCGAGCCCGGCGGCGCCGAGGACGCCGAGGCGCTCGACGGCGGGCCGCCGCGGCTCGCCGCGAAGGTCGGCGGCGACGTCACAGATCTCCTCGACACGGAGCGCGTCGGGCAGCGGCGCGTCCATCGAGACGCGCGCGACGCGCGAGCGCGCCTGACCGGGAGCCACGCCGAGGACGGCGACACGGCCGACCTGCGGCGCCACCCTTCCCTCGATGACGTCGAACAAGAGCAACGTCCCGTCCCTCGGCGCGCCGACGATCGCGAACACGCCCGCGCTCGCGTAGAAGCTCACGTTCGAGAGCGACGCGGGCACACGACCGCGCTCGGTGGGCCCTCGCGCGACGACGGAGACGAGCTCGACGGCGGCGGCGCTCACGTCGCCTCTCTCTCGAGCTCGAGCACGACGACCTCGCGACGCAACAGGACGACGGCGGCGGCCGCGAACACCGCGAGCGCCACGACCGCCCGGACGAAGCGGAGGGCGTCGGCCGTCCCCGGCGCGAGCGAGCCGCGCAGCGCCGCGAGCGCGGACGGCAACGAAAGGAGCTCGGTCACCTCGGCGGGGATCGGTCCCGTGACGACGGTCGCCACGATCTCCGGCGCGACGAGGATGGCGAAGAGGAAGAAGTAGCCCGATAGTCGCGTCCTCGTCCCGAGGGCGGCCAGCGCGACGGGCGCCATCACGAGCGCGAAGGCGATCGCGAACGCGACGCCCGCGGCGGTCGCCTGCATCGTGCGAAGGACGGCGTGCGCCTTGCCCGCAGCGAGGATCGAGACGGCGCCGGTGAGCAGCGTCCCGCCACCGAGCACGCAGGCGAGGAGCGCCGCGAGCCCTCCCGCTCGGGCGACGAGGTACCCGCGGATCGACGCGGTCCGCGTCACGAACAGATGGCGGATGCCCTCGGCGCGGTCGCGTCGCAGCGCGTTCGCGGACGCCGAGAACGCGAGCAAGAACCCGCCGCCCCACGCGAGCGCGCTCGACGCGACGAGCGGGATGGTGTGGACGGGCGCGTCGCCTCCCCGGCGAGCGACACCCATCCCGAGGACGACGAAGACGAGCACCGTGAAGGCCGTCACGCCGAGCGAGACGATGGGCATCGGCCCTCGCCGCGCGAGCCCCGCTCCGAGGGCGACGAGCGGCACGAGCCGGCCGATCCCGGTGCGCACGCGAGGCGGAGAGGGCACGGGCATGCGCCTCGAAAATGACCACAGGATCGGGGGGTTGGCAAAGCCCTCGTGGCCCGCGCGAAAGCGGCGACCGCCGCCTTGGCATGCTATACGCCCGCCCCCATGCTCTCACGGCGCCGCCTCCCGCTGCTCGTGACGTTCCCGGCGCTCTACGTCGGGATCGCGGCGGCGCGCACGGGGGAGACGCGAGCGTCGGCGTGGCTGCTCGTGGCGATCGCGGTGATGGTGGCGTTGCTCGGCAGCCGCATCGCCGAAGGCATGCCGAAGGAGCGCGTGCGCTCTCGTCTTTGGACGGCGACGGGCCTCTCGGTCGCGATCGCGACGGCCGCGCTCGAGACCCGACCGAGCTGGGCCGCGATCGCACGCGAGGTCGGCGCGTGGCTCGCGATGGTCGCCGCCCTGCTCGCCATCGGCTCGATCGACGGAGACATCGGGCTCGCGGCGAAGGCGAGCGAGGCGTCCGCGCCTCGTAGCCTCGGACCGGCGCGCCTCCTCCGCTCCAGCCGCTGGCTCGTCGTCGGAGGCATCGCCCTCGTGACGCTCGCGTGGGGCGCGGCCGTGCTCGTCGACGCGCTCGCGTGGGGCCGCGTCGGCTCGGAGATGGCCGCGCTGTCGAGCGCACCGATCGTGGCCGCGGTGACGGGGACGCTGGCGCTCTTCGCGCTCGGCGCGACGGCGTTGCTCGTCGGCGCCGCGCGCCACCTCGAGCTCGCCGCGAGGCCGCGCGCGCTCGCGTGCGCGGGCGGCGCCTGCTGCGGGCTCGTCGCCGCGATCACGCTCGTGCTCTCCGGCGTGGCGTCCGCCGACGCGTCGGCCGCCCTCGGCGGCGCCATCGGCTCCGGCCTGGTGGTACGCGCGGCGCACGCGCCGGACGCCCTCGCGCTCGCACGCCGCGGGCGCCGCACCCTCACGCTGATCTTGTTCGGCGGCCCGATCGCAGCCCTCGCCGCGATCGCCGTCGAAGGAAGAATGGCGAACGCGGGCGCCGTGGCGCTCGTCCTCGCGGTCGTCGCACTGCTCGTCGGCGCGGCCACGCCGAAGCTCGAAGAGCCCTTCCTCCCGGTGAAGGGCACGCTCCTCGACGCGCTCGCGGACGCGCGCGAGGCGGCGCGCTCCCGCGAGGCACGCGAGGCCATCGCGTACGCCCTCCTCCGCCTCCGGCAGGCCACCGCGCTCGGCGCCGAGTCGACACCGTCGCCGGAGCTCTGGTTGTTGCACCCTACACGCGTCTTGACGGTGGACGCGGCAGGCTACCTCCAAGAGCGACCCGCCGAGCTGCCGACGGCGATCTTCGACGTCGCCCTCGGCGAGCCGGACTCGACGCTGCGCACGTCGGTCCTGCGCGCCCTCGAGGTCCGCCGCGCCGATCTGAGGCCGCTCCTCGCCTGGCTCGATCAGCGCGACGCGCTCTTCGCGACGGTGATCGCGGAGTCGGACGACCCCGACGGCCTCCTCGTCGTCCCGAGAGGCGCGCGCATCGAGGAGCTCACGCTCGAGGAGGTCCGCGCGGCGAAGCTCCTCGCCGACTCCTTCGTCGCCGTCTCGCAGGCGCAGAGCGCGAAGGTGCGCCACCTCGAGCGCGAGCTCGATCTCAAGCGACGCATCGACGCCCTCGACGACGACGTCACCCGCCTCCGGCACGCCCTCGACCTCGAGGCCGGAAGGCACGCGCTCGCCGCCGCGCGGCTCGCCCGGCCGGCGACGGTGGGCATCTACTCCGCGGCCTCGCGGATGGCCTACGAGGCGCTCGAGCGTCGGCTCGCGCAGGACGCCCCCACCGTCCTCGTCGCGCGCTCGGGGATCGATCCGGTGCCGTACGTCGCGCGCGCGCATCTCGCCGGAAGGCGGAAGAACGGACCGCTCGTCGTCGTCGATGGAACCGCCTCGCGCGAGCACGACATCGACCGCTGGATGGACGAGAAGGCGAGCCCGCTCGCTCTCGCGGATCGGGGCGTCTTGTTCCTCGTCGACGGCGCGGCGCTCCCGCGCGACGTGCAGGTCCTCATCGCGCGCGCCATCGCAGAACGGCGGGCTCCGTGGGAGCGCGCGGTGGCGCTCGACGTCGGCATCGTGCTCTCCGCGACGAGCCCGCTCGAACGGCTCGTCGCGGAGGGCCGCCTCGCGCCGGAGCTCGCCGCTCGCTTCGACTCGAGCGAGGAGATCGTGCTCCCGGGCCTGCGCGATCGCTCCGAGGACCTCCGGTCGATCGTCGCCGATCGCCTCGCACGCGAGGGCCTGCGCGTGCACGGCCGTCCCGTGGGCATCGAAGCCGCCGCGTTCGCCCGTCTCGTCGAGCATCCGTTCGACGGCGAAGACGCCGAGCTCGCCTCGATCGTCACGCGTCTGGTCGCACGCGTGGTCGCGGCCGGATCCGACGTCGTCCGTGCCGCCGACGTCGACGCGCTCGGTCTGGTGCGACCCCAGCAAGAGCCCGAAGAGCCGAACCGCTGGCCGCCGCCGAAGAAGGCGACGCCGGGGTGACCCTCGAGAAGGCTCCGGGCTCCAGGCTCCGGGCTCCAGGAGCGCGCGCTTCGCGCGCGCATCCTCAGATGCCGAGGACTGAGGACTGAGGTCCGAGGACTCGAATGAAAAGAGCGTGCGGAGCATCGCTCCACACGCTCTTTCAGCACCTCGTCGCGACGAGGGGCGGTTCGCTCAGCGAGCGATCACGCGCTGGGTCGCGAAGCGGAACGCGGCCGAGTACGCGGCTGACGAGAGGCACGCGTCGAGCGGGACCGAGGCGCCGTTCCTGTCGCGGCAGCCGGTGACCTTCCGGCCGGAGCCCGTCGTCAGCTTGTACGGACCGCCGGCGCCGGCGACGGGAGCAGAGGGGTCGACCTTGTCGGGCTGCGTCGCGCCGATGACCGTGACGAAGAGCACGTTGCAGCCGCCGACGAGCACGTCGAGCATCGAGTTGCTCGACGTGTAGCCCTGCGAGCAGCGCGTGGCGCCGCTGGTGAGCGGCGGCGGGACCGGCAGAGCGGCGAGCGAAGCCGCGCTGACGTCACCGCAGATCTGCCCGCCGGTCGTGGTCTCGAAGGCCTCGAGCTCGGGATCGAGCTGCTCGCTCGCGAGGTGGCCCGGCGACGAGCCGTTCGAGACGAGGGGCGCGCTGGCCGGCCCGAGCGTGGCCTTGAGGCGCGCGTTCGCCAGCTTGAGGTTCACCGGCGAGCCGCCGAGGTCGAGCGCGAACGCGGCGCTGCCCGGCCCCGCCGTGAGCGTCGATCCGGAGATCTGCGCGGGGACCTTCGCGAGCGGATTGCGGTCGGCATCGATCGACGCCGGGCTCACGGTGTACCACGAGTCGAGGCCGCCGACCGTGCCGGGCTCGGCGAAGAAGGTGCCGAGCGTGAGCGGACCGGGGGTCCGACCGCTGGGATCGGACAGGCCCTCGAACGAGAGAAGGATCGACATCGTGCCGTCCGCGACCGCCTGCGCGATCGCGTCCTGGACCTGCCCCTGCGCGAGCCCGCGCACCGCGCCGCCGAGCGCGTTCGACGAGCAGAACGAGTCCGACGAGAACATCATCTCCACCTTCGTCATGCGGTGGATGTGCTCGAAGCGGCACGTCTTGCTGCATCCGTCGAGATTCGTGTCGTTGCCGTCGTCGCACTGCTCGTCGGCGTCCCGCACGCCGTCACCGCACGTGTCGGTGTTCGCCGCCTGCGCGCTCTCCAACTCTTCGGAGGGCGCCATCGTGCAGGCTGCCGTCAGGAGGAGACCCAGAACCGAAACCGCCGCTGCCTTGTTCGCCGTGAGCATGCGGCCGCTCTAGCGAGGGAGCGGATGAGCCGAAAGCACCTACCTCGTCTCCTTCTCCTCTCAAAAGCCGAAAAGGTGATGACGACAGGCCTCGCTCGTGCAGACCGCGATCGGCGTCGCGCGATTCGCGCGCTCGATTTGCGCAATCCTCTGCGCGACCGCCAGAGCGGCTCCTTCGCGTGGTGCTCGCGGAGCGGCGACTAGTCGACTTTGATCCCGCCGAAGCTGACGTCGACGACGATGCTCGGCTCGAGCATCGCGTCGAAGATCGCGCTGACCTCGCGAGACGGATCATCGGCGCGCGGGTGCGGGCCCGGCGCGAGCTGAACGCGCTTCGCCTCGCTCTTGAGCTGCGCGTACGTCGAACGCACGGCCATGCGCATGTCGGCTGCCGATGCGAAGCGATCTTTCTTGTCGAAGGCGAGCGCCTTGTCGACGACGCCGACGACCCACATCGGCATTTGCGGAGCGACGACACCGAGCGACGGCGCGCGATCTTTCATCGCCTGGAAGAGGCGATCGGTCGGCGTCTTGCCCTCGTGGATGGTGCGTCCCGTGAGCGCGCGGAACATCACGGCGCCGACCGCGAAGATGTCGGAGCGCGCGTCGATCTGATCGCTCTTCCCCTGCGCCTGCTCCGGCGGCATGTACGAAGCGGTGCCGAGCACGATGCCCGTGGCCGTGGGCGCGCCGCTGATCCGCGGATCGCGGAGGCGCGCGAGGCCGAAGTCGAGCACCTTCACGACGCCGGTCTTCGTGATGAAGAGGTTCCCCGGCTTGATGTCGCGATGGATGACGTTGACCGCGTGGAACGCCGAGAGCGTGTCGAGGACCTGATCGGCCACGGCGAGCACGTCCCCGACGGGCAGCACCTCGCCCGAGCGGGCCATCCACGCGTCGAGCGACTCTCCCTCGAGCAGCTCCATCACGAGGAAGGGCGCGCCGTCCGGCGTGACGTCGTCGTCGAGGATGCTCACGGCGCCGGGGTGATCGACCTGATTGGCGACGTAGCCCTCACGGAGAAAGCGCTCCCGGACGTCGGCGTGCGTCGCGATGTACGGGTGGAGCATCTTGATGGCGACCTTCTTCCCGTTCCTGTGGGTCGCCTGGTAGACGGCCGCCATCCCGCCGACGTCGATCAGCCGATCGATGTGCCACTTGTTGTTGAGCGTCTGCCCGACTCGCTTCTGCGCCAGAGCACGGGGATCGGACGAGACCATCGTGGGGGGAGCATATCAGCCCAACCCCGCGACGGACAGCGCGACGCAGACCAACCGTGAGGGGCGCGTGCGGTACGCCCGAGCTTTTGCGGCCCGCGCCTGCAAAGACCGACGACGAGCCGATGTGGCGAGCGCCTCCCTTTCTCCTCGTCGACCCCGCGCAACCCTCCCCCGACCTCGACGTACACGCGTCCCGGCACCAGCGGGCACGCCCGCGCCCCCTCGTGCGTGCCCCGGCGAGGACGTCTCGCGAATGGCCCGGAGCGCGCGCACGACGTCTTTCCGCCGAGGACCGAGGACTGAGGACCGAGGCCTCACCGAGGCCTCGGTGAGGCCTCGTGGTAGCCTTCGCGCTCGAAATGCGGCGCGCGCTGCTCGGCCTCGTCCTCCTCGTGCTCGCGATCGCAGGCGTCGGATGTCCCTGCGCACGATCGGCGGTGAACGCGAGCCCGGAGCTCCGATGGTGGCTCTTCTCGAACTTCGGCGCCTCGCAGGTCTGTCCGGAGATGCTCAAGCGCGGGGTGCCGCTGAACCTTCCGCAGCTCGGGCCTGCGAGCATGGGCCGCTTCTTCCCGTCCCAGTGCCACGTGCAGATCGACGACCGGCGCAAGGCGATGATCCTCACCGTCGCGGGGACGGGCTACGTGATGATGCCGTTCACGCGGCGGGTGGGCTTCTCCGTCTTCATGGGCGTCGAGTACCTGCCCGACTTCCGGCTCGAGGAGGACGCGACGTACGTCTGGGGCAAGTTCGGCCGCTTCACGGTGCAGCCGGACATGCGCATCATGGGCGTCGAGAACCCGGTCGTGAACCTCGCCACGCTGACGCCGTTCGGCACCGTGGCCACGGTGATCGGAAACGGCCTCGTCGCGAGCGAGATCGGCCGCGGCTTCACGGTCGTCCGACAAGAGGACGGCGACTCCTTCGCGCTCGGTCATCTCGAGCCGCCCCAGAAACCGCAGCGCCAGTTCACGCCGGGCAAGGGACGCGTCGTCCTCGAGAGCAACATGACGGACGTGTACACGCGCTCGCGCGATTACCTCGGCCCCTTCGAGATCGCGCAGCCGAACACCTCCCTCTACTTGCACGCGCGCGTCGAAGGAGCACCGGTCACGTACGCGATCGTCGAGCGCTCCGTCGGCGAAACGTGGCGCCGCCAATACGAGACCGCGCAGCCGATGGGCCCGCCCCCGGGCGTGCTCTTCGGCCAAGGCACGATCCCTCCGAGCGAAGTGCAGCTCGGCTTCCCGGTGAACCCGGGCACCTATTACATCGTTCTCGAGAACGCCACGCAGCCCTCGCTCCTCAACATGGCGATGCCCGTCGGCGAGCCCGTCGCGCGCGTGCGGTACAGCGTGGAGGTGGGCGAGCGACGGTAGTCAGACCTCAGTCCTCAGCAGGAGAGGCTCCGGGCTCCGGGCTCCAGGCTCCAGGCTCCAGGCTCCAGGGACCAACGAGTCGCCACTACCTCGCCCTCCGCGAACCGTTGGCCCTCGGTCGCAAGGTGAGCAGCCATCACGAAGCACGAGAAGGACGAAGCACGAGAGGGCGTCTGGCGCGCAGAGGCGCGGCCAGCGCGCGACTCCCTTGCGATGCCCCATCACGTTGCCGCGATGCGGACAGGGTCGCGCGAGCCTAGCGGCGCGAACCGCTGAGGACCGAGGACCGAGACTGAGGACTCAAAAACCCTGGAGCCTGGAGCCCGGAGCCTGGAGCCTCTTTACAACGTGTTCTCCGTCGCCCCCATCGCCGCCTTGAGCACGGCGGTGGCGTCGTCGATGGAGCTGTTCCGCCTCTTCTTCGGCTTCGGCTCCTTCGGCTCGCTCGGCTCGGCGGACGCGACCGTGTAGCCGTCGTTCTTCTTCGGGCGCGGCGGCGGGCTCACCTTCGCCGCGACCATCGGCGTGCTTCGAACGGGACGGGTCGCGGTGCGGGTCGGCTTCGCCTCCTTCTTCGGTGGCGGGGGCGGAACGACGACGGCGCTGCTCGGCGGGATGACGACCGTCGCGACGGGCACGACCGGCGCGGCCGGAGCTTGGGCGTAGGCCTGCGGCGGAGTCGTGGGAGTCGTGTTGTGGATGACGGTGGGGCCAGCCGGGTTCGCCACGATCGGCGGCGGGAGCGCCGTCACCTGCGGAGGCGGGCTCGCTTGCTGTTGCTGCTGCTCGGCCTCGAGCTGCTCCTCGAGCTGCTGCGCCGCGAGCGCGGCCTCGGCCGCGTTCTGGCGCGCGCGCGCAGCGGTGCCGAACACGCCGCCGATGAGCACCCCGGCGAGCACGATCGCGAAGCCGGTCCTCGAGTTCGGCCGCGAGCGGATGACGAAGGTCTCCTGCTGCGCACGGTGCCGTCCGGTCGCGACCGCATCTCGTACCGTGGCCATCGCGACCGGCGCGAGCGAAGGAGGCGCCGCGGGCGCGGGCGCGTAATGCGCCGGGTAAGCATAAGCGGGCCGGAACGGGTTGGCGTTCGCGCCGCGGTGAGTCCCGCCGTTCGGCGGGGGGAAGCTCACCGACTCGAAGTCGCCCGTCCCGAGCGGGATGGGATCAGAAGCCGAGTTCTCGTACCGAAGCGACAAAGGACTCCTCCGCTGCCGAGGGGAGCCCATGCGAATTCCGAGCCAACCACGGGCGCTCCCTGGTGTCGGGATTTCCATTCCCGCCTCTTCGATGTAAGTGCCTTCGTCCATGGCGAGGACACTCCGTGAGCCGCCGGTGGGGGTCCATCGATCCACTCCCCGTGCGTGACGACTGCGCGATGACTGCCGTCCGAGGTTGCGGGCTGCACACCGCGCCCCGGCGATGCCCGCGTGGTCAGGCAGCTGCGATCGGACGTGGGAAGGCCTCTCGATAGGAACGGAGAGTTGCCTTCTCGTCGAACGCGTACGTGTAATTGGTCGCACGCACGAACGCGCTCGCGTCGACGGTCACCGGGTAACGAATGTGATCGAGGGCGCCGCGCGGGAGCCGCGGGAGCCCGAAGCGCCCGAGCGCCGCGGAGAAGAGCGGACCCGGCAGCGGCACGTTGGTGCGTCCGGTCTCCGAGATGATGACGGAGAGCGGGACCGGACGCGGCCCCGCGACGTTGAAGACGCCGCGAGGTCGCGCGTCGACCGCGACGACGAGCGCGTCGACGAAGTCCTGCTCGTGCATGAAGTGGAACAGCGGGTCGTAACCGAGGATCGTCGGTACGCGCGCGCCCCGAAGGAACTTCGCGAGCGTGCCGTGTCCGGTCGGTCCGAGCGTGTACACCATGCGGAGCACGCTCGTGACGATGTTCGGATGACGCCAGAGCGCCGAGCCGGCGTAGAGATCGGCAGCGACGAGGTCCGCGAGCTGCGGGAACGACGAGATCCCGACCGGAGGCTCGTCCTCGACGTGGAACAGCGGAGAGTCCGCCGCCGCGCCGTAGTACGTGTGGCGCCCGACGAAGACGACGTGCTCGACGCCGTAGGCGGCCGAGTGCTCGAAGACGGCGCGCGTGCCTCCGAGATTGATGCGGTAACGGTCCTCGCTCTCCACGAGCAGATGCGTGACCGTCGCCATGTGGATGACGGCATGCGGGCGCACACGCCGGAAGACGTCCTCGGCGGCGCGCTTGCGGATGTCGAGCTCGTGCATCTCGACACCCGAGGGAGCGTCACGGAACGGACGCCGATCGATGCCGATGACGTCGTGTCCTTTCTGGAGCAGCCGCTCGGCGAGCATGCGGCCGAGGCGCCCCGCCAAGCCCGGGACGAGGATCCTCATCGTGCCCTCCCTTCCGGCTCGAGCGACCTCTGCGAACGGCGCGCGGTCGGGAGCGGGACGATCTCTCCCTTCCGCCGTCTGCGCCCGATGTCGATGAGGCGCGCGATGCGGTCCTTCACCGCCTCGACGTGCCGGGCGACGACCTCGTCCTCCTCCGCGCCGGTGCCCTCGAACATCATCGGCTCCGAGTAGTAGACCTCGAGCTTCGCCGGCAGCGGGAAGGCCACGAGCCACGGAGTGACCGGGATGTACGGGAGCCCGAGGAGCTTGCCGAGCGTGACGGCGTTCGCGATCGTCGGGACCGCCTCGCCGCCGCCGAGGAACGCGAACGGAACGATCGGCGTCTTCATCTTCATCGCCAGGCGCATGAAGCCGGTGCCGAACTGCACGAGCGTGTAGCGCTCGCGGAAGAGCTTGGCGGTCCCGCGCGAGCCTTCGGGGAAGACCATCAGCATGCGCTCGTCGGCGAGCAGCCGCTCGGCGTGCGCGGGCAGCCCCGTGAGGTGCCCGAGGCGGCTCGAGATCCCGGAGGCGAACGGGAGCCGGGCGAGGAACTTCTCGGCCATGGCGTGCACGAGGCGAGGCGGCTCCATGTCGAAGAACATGGAGCCGGTGACCATGATGCCGTCGAGCGCGAAGCCGCCGGAGTGGTTGCCGACGAGCATCACGCGACCGCGCTTCGGGACGTTGTCGATCCCGTACGACTCCACGGAGAAGTACGTCCGGTAGAAGAAGCGGAGGGCGGTGAAGTAGACGCCGAGGTAGTTCTTCGAAACACCGTAAGGGTCGAGCCCGAAGTCGTTCCATGGAAGCTCGAGTCGCTCGACGCGCTCACGCACCTCGGGATCGATGGGCAATCGCAAGGGCTCCTCCTCCTGACGCCAGAGTATCGGATCGCACGCCCGGCGTGCGCTCGCGCCGCGCGGCGATCGATCTCGTCCGTCGGGACGAGCGGCGCAGGTGTTGACGGGCCGCCGGTCGCGGGCGATGAAGGCGCCGATGAAACGGACCGGCCTCTTCTTCGCCCTCTCCCTCACCTCGGCCGCGATCGCGGCGCTCGCCACGACCGGCTGCGACGACAAGAAGGCCAAGTCGCAATCCACGACGGCGGCGTCGGCGCCCGCGCCGAAGGACAGCGCGCCGAGGCTCGACAAGATCGCGCGTGCGGACTTCAACCGCGTGGCCGCCGAGCTCGCGCTGCCGCTGTTCTGGTCCGACGACAAGAACAAGAACGGCGCGCTCGATCCCGACGAGCTCGCCGTGTACTGGGGGCTCGATCCGAAGGCCTCGCTCGAGGACTACGTCGGCAAGGACGGCTTCACGCCGAAGATGCTCGAGGCCTACGACCGGATCGTCAAAGCGAAGGATCAGAAGCCGGACGACCCGCGCAAGGCGGCCGTGCTGAAGGAGCTCGCGCAGGGGCGCATCACCCTCGTCGCGACGGACATGTCGAAGCTCGACGAGCAGGAGAAGCGCTTCGTCGCGTCGATCATGAAGGCGGCGGCGCTCATCGAGGACCTCTACGCGAAGCAGCAGGGCACGACCGAGCTCGCGAAGAAGGTCCCGGCCGACGATCCCGCCAGCAAGATGCTCTTCTTCCGCGGACAGGGGCCGCGCTGCGAGGCGCCGCTCACGCAGAACGATCCCGCGTGCGGAGCGCTGTTGCCGGCCGACATGCCGAAGACGAAGATCTCGGGCCTGTACCCGGCCGACGTCCTCGCGTCGAACCCGAAGCTCTGCGAGGACCTCCAGAAGAAGAAGGGCCCGAAGAGCGAGTTCCAGAACAAAGGGTTCCTCGAGCCGTTCACCGCCGTCGTGAAGGACGACAAGGGCGAGCTCGTCGCGAAGGCGTTCCACGAGGTCTGGCCCGCCGAGACGCAGGCGATCGCCAAGGAGCTCGAGACGGCCGCCGGCTTCCTCGGACCGAAGGAGCAGGCGATGAAGGACTACCTCCTCGCCGCCGCCAAGGGCTTCACGACCGACGAGTGGTGGCCCGCCGACGAGGCGTGGGCGAAGATGGATGCGAAGAGCTCGAAGTTCTATCTCCGCATCGCGCCCGACGAGGTCTACGACGAGCCGTGCAGCACGAAGGCGCTCTATCACGTGAGCTTCGGCCTCATCAATCAGGGCTCCGTGAAGTGGCAGCAGAAGCTCGATCCTCTGAAGGCCGAGATGGAGAACGCGCTCGCGGAGCTCGCGGGGCCTCCGTACAAGGCGCGTGACGTCCAGTTCAAGCTGCCCGACTTCGTCGACATCGCGCTCAACGCCGGCGACTCGCGCAAGGCGTTCGGCGCGACGATCGGCCAGTCGCTCCCGAACTTCGGGCCCGTCGCGAACGGCGGCCGCGGCCGCACCGTCGTGATGACGAACTTCTACACGGACCCGGACAGCATCGCCGCGTCGAAGGACCAGGCCGAGTCGCTGTTCTGCAAGGACACGATGGCGAAGTGGACGAACGACCCCGAGCCGCAGCTCATGGCGACGTTCCTCCACGAGGCCGCGCACAACCTCGGGCCTGCCCACCAGTACAAAGCGAACGGCAAGATCGATCGCGAGGCGTTCGGCGGGCCGCTCGCGAGCACGCTCGAGGAGCTCAAGGCACAGACCGCGGCGCTCTACTTCACCGAGTGGCTCGTGGACAAAAACCAGATCACGCGCGAGGAGGCCGACAAGGCGCACGTGCGCGATCTGTTCTGGGCCTTCGGCCACATCTCGCGCGGCATGTACGCGGAGAACGGCCACCCGAAGAACTACAGCCAGCTCGCCGCGATCCAGCTCGGCGTGCTGATGAAGGACGGCGCCGTCACCTGGAAGGCCGAGGAGACCGCGGCCAACGGCAAGGACAAAGGCTGCTTCTCGATCGACCTGGCGAAGATGCCCGCCGCCATCAAGGGGCTCATGACCGACGTCGCGCAGATCAAGGCGAAGGGCGACAAGGCGCGCGCCGACGTCCTCATCAAGGAGTACGTCGACGTCACGGGCGACAAGAAGAAGCTCCACGACGTCATCACGGAGCGCATCACGCGCGCCCCGAAGGCGAGCTTCGTCTACTACGTGAAGCTCGACTGACGACGGACTCGAGCCGTCGGTGGAAGGGCGGCGAGGAGCCGCCCTCCGCTCGACAGGCATCGAATGGCCTCAGCAATCCCCCAACCAGCCGAGGACCGAGGACTGAGGACCGAGGCGCCTGAGGCCTGAGGCCCGAGGCCTATTGAGGTACCCTATC
>CALFEQ010000189.1 GCA_937949945.1 uncultured Myxococcales bacterium | reverse complement strand
GCTACCGCTGGACTCCGTGCACCTCGGAGCGATTCCCTCCCTGGGCTCCTCTGTCGTGACTACGTCACGACCTACGGGACGTCCCTGGGCTCCTCTGTCGTGACTGCTTCACGACAAGCGGAACGTCATCGGCTCTCCGTGCGCTCCGTCCAGCGTTCGCTGGGCGCTGGGCGTCCTCGGAGCGATGCGGGGGCTGGGCGCCTCCGTCCTGAGAGAGTCAGGTCCAGTGGGACGTCATCAGGCCTCCATCGTATGCTCGAGAGTGATGACGTGGGCGATGCGCCTGCTTGGCTGCTTCGCTGCGATGCTGGTGGCGGTCGCTTGCGCGGCGATCGCCGGGCTCGAGCCCGTCGCAGACGAGGGACCGGTCGATTCGGGAGGTGACGCACACGCGGACGATGGGGGGACGGAGGCGGGCACGCCGGCCGATGCCGGTCACGACGCGCCGAGCTGCATGCAGAACGGAGAGCGCGGGTGCCGGCAGGCGGAGGACTGCTGCAGCGGCCAGTGCAGGGAGGACGGCATGTGCGTGAGGAAGTGCCAGATGCCGCCTCCCGCCGAAGGAACGTGCCCTTCGAGCGGAGAGCCCGACTGCTGCATCGGCTTCTGGTGCGGGGGCGGCTCGATCCTGCAACCGACGTGCAAGCCATGCACTCCGAGCGGCCAGCCGGCCGCACGCAACGTGCTCGGCATCCCGATCGAACGGTCCTGTTGCTCGAGAAAGGTGCGCGACGGGACCTGCGAGTAGTGGAGCGGCCCTCCTTCACCACACCCACGCGTCGGGCACGCTCGCTCGAACCAGGTGGACGACTCAGCTCCCCTCGCCCGACGAGCGCAGGAAGAAGTCGACCACGGCCGCCAGGTCCTTCTGGGCGGAGACGAGCAGGACGTTCATCCCTGCCTCGAACACCGACGCTCCGCGAGGCGCCTTGAAGGCCCCTTCGTTCGACATGCCCGCGACCACGCACGAGCGGGGGAAGCTCTTCGCTTGCGCGATCTTGCTGAGCGGCTGCCCGACGACCCACGAGTCCTCCGGGATCGTGAGCTCGACCGCGATCGCCTCTCCCGTGCCGAGCACCATCGAGTGGCGGATCGGCTCGAACTCGACGGCGGTCGCGAGGGCGCCGACGAGGACCTCCGTCTCCGAGAGGATCTGCCGGATGCCGACGGCCTCGTACACGGCGCGGTAGTTCGGGTCGCGCATGCGCACGAGCGTCCGCTTCGCACCGAGCGATCGAGCGAGCAGCGCCACGGCCAGGTTGTCGGAGTCGCGGTGGAGCATCGCGAGCACCGCGTCGGCTCGGCTCGGCTCGGCTTGCGCGAGCACCATCGCGTCGGTCGCGTCGCCGAGCAGCGTCACGATGCCGTGCGCCTCGGACGCCTGCTGGACGACGACCGCGTCCTTGTCGACGATGACGACGAGGTGCCCTTGCTTCTGGAGGTGGGCCGCGAGGCTCAAGCCACCGCGGCCGGCGCCTGCGATGATGATCTTCATGTTGCCTCGGGAGAGTGCGAAGTGTCGTGGGCGCTCAGCTTCAGCAGCCGCCGGTCGATTTCTGCGATCTCCTGCTCGGCCGTATCGGTCCCGACGAGACCGCGCCGGGCGGCGTCGAGGAGGGCCGCCTTCTGGGCCGAGAGGACCGCTCCGTCGATGATCTCGTCGTCGTGCGCCTCGGCCGCCGGTGAGCGGAGCCGACGCTCGGCCTCGATGATGATCCGCTGGAAGGCCGCTCGACGCTCCGCGTGCTCGGCGCGCGAGAGAAGGCCCGTCGCGAGCATCGCGTCGAGCTCGGTCTGCCCTCGCCTGGCGGCGATGAGGCGGGCGCGGGCCTGATCGAGGGCGTCGAACGTGGCTCCGGAGATCTTCATCGCGCGGAGGAACCGCCGGAACGGCAGCGCCTGCGTCATGAGCGTGAAGAACGTCACGCCGAAGACGATCGCGACGAGCCTCGAGCGGTACGGCATCGTCGCCGGCAGCGCGAGCACGGCGGCCATCGAGAGCGCGCCCTTGATGTTGCCGAACACCATCACGTGCTGCCACTTGAGCGGCACCACGTCACGACGAAGCGCGCGGAGGATGCCAAAGCAGCCGTACACCGCGACCGCTCGACCGACGTGCAGCGCGAGGACCGCGGCGAGGATCGACGGCGCCTCCGTGAGGAGCATGCGCGCGTCGAGCTGCATGCCGACGAGGACGAACAAGAGGACGTTGATGCTGAAGCCGATCGCCTCCCAGAAGCCCTGGAGCGCGAGGACGCGCGACGGCTCGAGCGCACGGCGCGCCGCCCGACCCACGACGAGCCCGGCCACGACGACCGCGATGACGGGCGAAGCGTGGATGCGCTCCGCGAGCAGCGACGTCGCGAACACGAGGACGCCGGAGGTCAGGATCCCCGTGAGGTGATCCGGCGTGCGCCGCAGCGCTGCCGCCCCCACGGCGCCGAAGATGGCGCCGATGGCGACGCCGCCCACGATCGCCACGAGCAGCGCCCGGACCGTCGCGGGCGTGTCGACGTGCCCCGTCATGACGATCCCCGAGCACAGGCTCACGAGGACGAGCGCCGTGCCGTCGTTGAAGAGGCTCTCGCCCTCCATGATCGCGGCGAGGCGATGCGGGACGCGCGTGCTGCGAAACGCGAGGAGCACGCTCACGGTGTCGGTGATGGAGAGGAGCGCACCGAGCAGGAGCGCCGCGGAGAACGGCAGCCCGAGAGCGAACGTCGCGACGCTGGCCGTCCCGACGAGCGAGATGGCGACGCCGGGGATCGCGAGCGCCAGGATGGGTCGGCTCGCCTCGCGGAGGCTGTCCGCGTCGGCGAACAGCGCTCCCTCGAACACGAGGATCGGAAGGAACGCGACGAGGACGACGTCCGGGTCGAGCGGCGAGTTCGGCAGGACGTTCGCGAACACCAGCAAGAGGCCGATGATCACGAGCGCGACGTTGTACGGAACCCCGATACGCTTCGCTCCGACGGCGACGGCGGCGCCGACGCCGAACACGGCGACGTAGCTCTCGAGCGCCGCCTGCATTCCGTGAGCGGTGGCACTCATGACGGCTCGACGGTCGTGCGCCCCGTCCCCTCGTGGGAGGGGCGCGGTGACAGTGGCTGATCGAGGCCCGATCGAAGCACTGATCCTCTCGATTCCACGGGCCCCACTGTAGGTGACACCGAGCGGATCCGGCAACCGCTGCTCGAAGTTCTTCCAAGCACGAGCGCCGCGCCGCGGTCAGGGCGTGCGCGTGCTCTCCGGAAGGGGCTCGTTCGCGATCTCGGCGAGATGCGCGAGCGCCGGCGGATAGAGGGCCGCGAGCGAGGCGAAGCCCGAGGCCGGCATTCGCAAGAGGACCGCCTCGGTGGCCGCTCGCACGGTGACGTCCGCGGCGCCCTTGCCCAAGAGCGACGCGTGACCGAAGGCCGTACCGCGCGCGATCCGCCTGGCAGGCTCGCCCTCCGGCTCGGCCATGACGTTGCCGGCGAGGAGGACGTAGAGGCCGTCGCTCCGGCGCCCTCGCTCCGCGAGGACGGTCCCCGCCTCGGCCCGCCGCACCTCGAACTTCTGCGCGAGCTCGAGCCGGACGGAAGGCTCGAAGGGCGCGAACAGCGGAGAGGTGTGCATGAGGTTCGTGACGAGCCGCCGCGCGAGCAGGTCGAAGAGCGCGTGCTCCACCTCGGGGTACTTCGCGGTGACCGCGTCGAGCGCGCTCTTCTCGATGCGAAGGGTCATGAGGTCGGTCTTCGCCCTCACGTCGGCCTGACGGGTCCCTTCGTCGAGCAGCGACGCCTCGCCGAAGACGTCACCCTCACGGAGGCGAATCTCCGGGCTGCCCGGCACGATGACGCGCGCGGTCCCCGACACGATCACGTAGAGCGCGAAGGCGCGCTCGTCGCGGACGATGATCATGGCGCCGGGGACGAACTCCACGAGCTCCGCCGCGCCCGCGAGGGCCAAGAGGGCGTCGCGGGAGAGCGCGGCGAACAGACGAACGGCCGCGAGTGAAGCGTACGCATCGTACGACGGCGGCGCCGAAGCCTCGGAGACACCGAGCTGCTTCGTCGACGGCGCGTCGTCGTCGTCCTCCACGAGCTGCACGGCGTCGCTCGACTCGAACTCTTCGAGGAGGATCTCGATGCTCGACTCGGGGGCGTCCTCGAACCGCACCTCGTCGACGTCCGAGTCCGCCGCACGCGCGAGCGGCACCGGCTTCACCACCTTCAGCGAAGGCGGCAAGGGCGGCGGCTTCACGCTCTCGTGCCGGAGCGGAGGCGGCGCGGGCGGACGCGCATTCGCGGCCCCCATCTCGCCGGAAGGCGAGCGCGCAGGCTTGGGCCGATCGGTCGCCGGCAGAGGCGGCGGCTTCACCACCGCCTTCGGCGGGCCCGGCGGAGCCTCTCGCCTCGCCTCCGCGGGCGTGTCGACGACCGCCCGCGCGAACGGGAGCGGGGGTGGCGCGGCCGTCTGGGGCAACGATCGCTCGAGGAGGTCGCCGCGCTCGGCGTCCATCGACTTGACGAGCTTCGCCATGGCGATGGCGCGCGGCACGAAGCCCCGCGAGAAGTAGCCGTCGAACGCGCGCACGAATGCGTCGACCGCCTCTTTCGTCTTCCCCGCCCGGCGATACGCCTCACCGAGACGTTGGGACCAGCGCGGCTCGAAGGGCTCCAGCTGCTCGAGCTGGGCGAGCGCCTTCACCGCGTCTTGCGGCCTGTTCTTCTCGACGGCTCTGTACCACTCGGCGCGAAGTGCTTCGGCGTCCACGCCTCGATTCTCTCACTTCTGCCGCGTGATGGTGCGAACGAACCGCGCGCCCTTCAGCGTCGTCACCGGCGCGTCGTCTGCGACGACGAGGTACCCGCCGCCGATCGCCGAGGTCGGCTGGAACCAGCCGCGAATTTCGCCGATGGTCGTGTGCGAGGCGTCCTCGAGGACGAACGTCTCGCCGGCGACCGAGCCCGGGACGACGTCGATGGTGGGCCCCGGACGCAGCGAGCCGTCCTCCGCGACGCGATACGTCTTCGCGGTCTTGCGCGCCGTCCCGCCCTGAGCCGCCGCCGCCTCCGCGTCCTCGACCATGCGCTCGTACAGCGCCTTGAAGGTGTAGTCGGAGACCCAGACCGGGTTGCAGTAGCTCATGAAGTCGTAGACGCGGTCGTCGGGATCGATGAGCTGCTTCTCGACGATGTCCCAACCCCAGACACCGATGCCCCCGCTCGTGTACGGGTACTTCTTGTCGATGCCCGCGGGGTTGCCGCACGGCGCGTGCGCTCGCCCCATCGCGTGGGCGATCTCCTGAGCCATCGTCCCGTACGCGCGCTCGGACGGGTAGCCGACGACCAGCGCCGCGCGCTGGGCTACGTCCCGAATCGGCGTCCACGGCGCGACACCGAGGACGCAGCCGCGCGCGCAGTACTCGCGCTCCGTCGGAGCCGGGTTGAAGATGCCCACGTAGTAGACGTCGTCCGGCGGCGCGTCGTCCCGACGCGTCTTCATGATCGCGTCGAGCAGGCCGTCCCAACCCGCCCCGGTGGGCTCCACGACGAGAGGCCAATTGAGCGGCTCGCGGACGGTGATCTCGACGTCCGCAGCGGGGTACAGCTTGTAGAGCCCGGTGCGGTAGCCCTCGACCGTCTTGTCGTCGAGCGGAGGCAGGCGGCCCGAGCCGTCCGCGTCGTACTGGACCGGCACGAGCTTCACCTTCAGCGTCGGAGCGACCGGACCGACGTTCATGGACAGCCCCGGCTCGTCGTCGCTCGCGGGATACCGCACCGTGGTCGGATCGTTCCCGCTGGGATCGCGCAGCTCCACGGAGAGCCGCGCGCCGGGCTTCACCTGATCGCCTTCGAGCTCGAAGATGAACGTCGACCGAATCTCCGCTTCGTCGAGCGTCGGCGTGATCGTGCGCGGCCCGTCGGTCAGGACGACGTCCTCTTCGCCGTCGACGTGCACGCGCAGCTCGGCCGTCAGGCGGAGCTGCTTGCGGAACGTCGACGTCCCCTCCGCCGGCGGTGCCGTGCGCGCGTGGACGCGCACGAGCGCGGGGCGCCCCGGGACCACCGGCGCGTTGGGCGTCGTGACCGCGCCTTCGTCGAGGAGCGTCACCTTCACGCCCTGGTAGACCGCGATCTGATTGAACGACACGAGGGTGTCGATGGTCTCGGGCGCGTTGCCGGCCACGTCGACGTCCGGCTGCGGCGCCTCGCTCGGGGTCACTCCACATGCCAGGCCGACGGTGGCGAGCAGAGCGAGGAGCGGTGCCGAGCCTTTCAACATGAGCGACGTTCTCCAGTGCTACGCGATGGCTCGCGCCCATCCCCCGTCCCGCACCGAAGCTCTCGAGCTGCGTTGCGGTCGCGAGCGCGCGGGCGTCATAGCACGAGCACAGGGGTCGGACGACGTCGCACCCCTCTTCGCGACGTTACGAATGCGTCTCTTCCACTGGCGACGGCCCGTTTCGCTACAGTCGCGACGTGACGGAGGGCTTCGTCCTCGACATCGCGCTCGCTTTCGCGCTCCTCGCATCGTGGGCCATCGTCTTCCGGTGGGCACGGCTCACGTGGCGGCCGGCGCGACTGTTGCTTGCGGGGCGGTATGCGGAGGCCCGCGTCGCTGCCGAGCGCCTGGCACGCTCGTGGCTGCGGGTCTTGCCGAGCGTGCGCATGTCCGCGGCCTACACGCGTGCCTGCGCGCCCATCTCGAGGGCGACCTCGAGGCGTCGCTCGCGGCGCTCGCTCCCCTCACGGCGAAGCCGGCCCGCCTCCGTGGAAACCTCCTCTACGCCGTGCGATCCATCGAGGCCGCGAATCTGATCCTGCTCGATCGTGATCACGACCGGGCGTCGGCGCTCCTCGAGGAGGCAGCGCGCGTGCATCGCCCGCCCGAAGACTTCCTGCTCGCGGCGCACGCGCGCCTCGGCTCGGGAGACGAGCGCGGCGCCGAGGAGCTCTTCGTCGCCGCGGGCGAGGACGCCGGCGGCGGTCGGGGGCGCCTGGGCACCGTGGTCCTGCTCGAGGGCGGCCGGCAGCGGGAGGCGATCTTCCACTTCCTGCGCGGCCTGTACCTCGTGAAGGTCGGGCGATCGGCGGAGGCGCAGCGCGATCTCGAGATCGCCGCGCGAAGCCCGATCGAGAGCCTGTACGTCCGGCGTGCCCGCGCGCTGCTCGCGCCGAGCTCCCCCGAGGTCGACGGACCGTCGTCGCTCGCGCCTCAGGTCGTCGCGAAGGACGCCGGGACGTCGGACTGACGCCCGACGCGCGACGCGATCACGCGCCGAGCCTCATCGAGCCGCGCCGACCTCGTGGAGCATGAACGCGAGCATGTCGGTCGTCTCCTCGATCTCGGCAGCGAGCGGCTTCCCCGCGCCGTGGCCCGTGTCGCTGCTCGCGCGGAGCAGGATGGGACGATCCGAAGACGACGCCGCTTGGAGCCGAGCGACCATCTTGCGCGAGTGGTACGGATCGACGCGCGTGTCGTTCGCGCCCGTCATGAGGAGGACCGCAGGGTACGGCACGTCGTCCTTCACGTTGTGGAACGGCGAGTACGCGTACAGCGCGCGGAACTGCGTCTCGTCCTTCACCGATCCGAACTCCGTCACGTTGAAGGCGCCGTTCGGGCTCAGCTCGGCGCGGAGCATGTCGAAGAGGCCCACGGCGGCGACGGCCACGCGGAACATCTCCGGGTGCTGGACGAGCGCGGCGCCGACGAGGAGACCACCGTTCGAGCCTCCGCTGATCGCGAGCCGCTCGGGCTTCGTGTAGCCGAGATCGAAGAGCGCTCGCGCGCACGCCGCGAAGTCGTCGAACACGTTCTGCTTGTTCGTGAGCATCCCGGCCCGGTGCCACTCCTCGCCGCGCTCGCTCCCTCCGCGCAGGTTCGCCTCGGCGACGATCCCGCCGTGATCGAGCCACACGCGGTACCGCGCGCGCATGCGAGGCTTGATCACGATTCCGAAGCCTCCGTAACCCGTGAGCCATGCGGGCCGATCGCCGTCGAGCTTCGCGCCGCGCCGCCGGAGGACGGACATCGGCACCCTCGTGCCGTCCTTCGAGACGCACGTCTCGCGGACGACCTCGACGTCGCTCATGTCGAACGCGGCCTTCTTGGCGAGCGCCGTCGGCACGAGCCGATGCTCGTTCGCGCGGTAGAGCATCCATCGCGGCGGCTCGACGTGGCTCTCGACGCGGAGAAGGAGATCGTCGCCCGTCCGAATCCAGCCGGTCACGCTCGCGATCGGCGGCAAGGGCAAGACCGCGGCCGACACGCCGCGCGCCCCGGGCGCGATGATCGTCACCTTCGGGGGAGGCGCGTTCTTCTTCGGCTTCTGCCGCGGCGGCTCGCGCGCGAGCGGCTCGGGCTGGACGTCGAGGGGGAACCGCCGCACGCGCGCGGGCCCGTCCACGATTTCGATCGTGTAGAGCGCGTCCGCCGTGACGACCACGTCCTCGATCACGGCGTCTCCTTCCGGCACGATCTCGACCGGGCGCTCCGTGAAGGGCGGCGCGAAGGCGAGCACCTTCCCGCGAGGCGCGCTCTTGCGGGACACGACGTAGATCTTCCCGTTCGGCCCGAACGCGGCGGCCGACGTCTCGTCCTCGAAGCGCGAGAGGCGCTTCCACGCGCCCGACTCGAGGACGTGGTGCTCGACCTCGCCGCCGTCGCCGTTCGACACGCGCGCGAGGATCAATTTGCCGTCGTCGCTGCGGAGGAGCTCGATCTCCGCGATGCGCGGCAGGTCCTTGCCGAACGCGTACACGTCGGCCGACTCGGGCGTGCCGAGCTTGTGGAACCAGACCTGCTGGTAGAACCCGAGCTCGGCGGCCGGTCGCTCGCCCGGCCGCGGGTAGCGCGTGTAGAAGAGCCCGGACCCGTCGGCGTTCCACGCGACGCTCCCGCCCGCGGTGCCGCCGTGGACGCGAGGGATGGTCTCGTTGCGATCCTTTCCCGTGGCGACGTCGACGAGATGCAGGTCGCCGCTCTCGGTCCCGTCCTTCGACAGCGAGACCGCGACGACGCGTCCGTCCGGCGACGGGACGAAAAAATCGATCGTCGTCCTGCCGCTCGGATCGAGGACGTTCGGATCGAGGACGACGCGCTCTTTCGCCGGATCGACGCCCTTGGACGTGATCGGGCCGAGATCGACGAGGACCCGTTGCTGCTTCGGAGGCTCTTCTTTCAGCGCGAAGACGCGCCCGCCCCCCTCCCGGAGCGCGACCCAGTCGGACGCAGACGCCTCGAGGATCGAGGCCACGCGCTCGCGCACGGCGGCGCGCTCCGGGAGCGCATCGAGCGTCGAACGAGCGAGCGCGTTCTGCGCATCGACGAAGGCACGGACCTCGGCGCTCGTGCCGTCCTCGAGCCACTCGTAGTCGTCGGTCACCTGCGTCCCGAAGTACGTGTGCACGACGGGCCGCCGCGGCGCGGGTACCGGAGGAGCACGCCGCGGCGCCGAAACCTCGGGCGCCGGACTCTCCGCCTCTTGCGGATGCGCCGCAGGCGGACGCCGCGCAGCCGGCGCGCACGCGGCGACGACGAGGAGGGCGGCGGAGAATCGGGCAGCGAGGCTCACGTTCGAGGACCCATCCGACGATCCGAGGAGACGATCCCGACGGCGGGCGAGCCCCCTCGGACGACACGCTGGCGTCTACCGACGCTTTCCCGGCGCGGCAACCCGTTCCGCTTCCGCCGGGGCTCCCTCGCCGCTCGCCGTCGTCGCGCTCACGGCGAACGCGACGCGAGCTCGCCTTGGTCGACGCGCCGTTCCTGGTGCCCGAGCCGGACGTCCATCCGAGGATGTCGGGCCACGAAGCGACGCAAGCGCTCGAGGCTGTCGGCGCCCTTCTTCTTGTCGGCGGAGAAGCTCCCGGGCGGCACGCCATGCTCCCATCCCCACGCCGTGTGGCACGCATCACCGGTGAGGAGGACCGGCCCGGTCGGCGTGCGCGCGACGTAGGCCGTGCTGCCGGGGGTGTGCCCCGGGACGTGGATCGCCCAGACCGATCCGTCGCCGAAGACGTCGAGCAAGCCGTCGAAGACGCCGTCCGGATCCTGCGAGAAGCGCCATACGGACAGCGGCGGCTTGCCCTCGAGCGCGCGATCGATGATCGGCGACACGAAGAGGTTCTGGAAGCTCCGCTCCGAAACCTCACCGGGGCCCACGAACACGGGCGTACCCGCCGGAACGTCGCGCAACCCCGAGACGTGATCGGCGTGGAGATGCGTGAGGAAGACGCCGGCGACACGCTGCCCCTTCCGTTCGATCCACGTTCGCGTGTCGATCCGACGCGTCATGCGATCCACGTGCATGAACTTCGCCGCGAGCCCCCGGATGGCCGCCTCGTCGGGCGCCTCGAACAGCGCGCGTTCGACCCCGGTATCGACGAGGAAGAGCCCACGCGTCGGATGATGAATCGCGTGGAAGGCCACGTGGATCGGCTCGTCGCGGTCGACGAGACCGGCCTTCTTCGCGGTGGGGTGATCGAGATCGAGCAGACCGGAGAGCGACACCGCCCAGTCGGCCCCGATCACCGTCTCGACGGTGACGGGCCCCGGCTCGTCGACGATCGCCTCGAGCGACGAGGCCGACGCGGGCGCCCCGAGCCCGGCCGGCGTCTCGGGGTGGCTCGTCACGGAGCTGCAACCGGCGAGCGCGTAGGCGAGCCCGAGCCCGGCGAACATGAACGTCACTTTGCTTTGGAGCGTGTGCATGCCTCGAGCTTGGGGCATACAAGCTCGCATGAAAACTGACGAAGTTTGAATGTTATCATGCGCTCATGCATGTCCCGTGGGAGGACGTCCAGCTCTTTCTCGCCATCGCGGAATCAAAGAGCGTCACCGCCGCCGCGCGCCGGCTACGCATCACGCAGCCGACCGCGAGCCGGCGGCTCTTGCAGCTCGAGTCGTCGCTCGGCGAGCGCCTGTTCGTACGCAGCGTCGAAGGCGTGACGCTGACGCCGTTCGGAGAGCGCTTGCTCGAGCCGGCGCGCCGCATGGCGGAGTGGGCGGGCGAGGTCGATCGCGCCGCCGCGCGCGCGGAGACGTCGCCGCGCGGCGTGGTCCGCATCACGGCACCGCCGGCCGTCGCCTTCGAGCTCCTCGCGCCGTTCGCCGCGTGGATGCGCTCGGAGCTCCCCGACGTCCGCCTCGAGGTGATCGCGTCGGTGCAGTACCTCGATCTCGCGCGTCGCGAAGCAGACCTCGCGCTCCGGCTCACCCCCGGCTCCGCGGAGCTCCTCACGCTCGCATCGCTCCAGCACGAGATCGGAGCGTTCGCCGCCCCTGCTTACGTGAAGAAGCTCCCGAAGAAGCCACGCCTCTCCGACATCGCGTGGATCGGGTGGGCGCCCCCCCTCGACCACCTCTCGCCCAACCCCGAGCTCGCGAAGGCGATCCCCGGCTTCGAGCCCGTCTTCGCGTCGGACGACTTCCTCGTCCAGCTCCGCGCGGCCGAAGCCGGCATCGGCGCCATCTTCCTCGGCCGCGTGAAGCATCGCTTCTCGACGACGAGCCTCGTCGAGGTCGACGTGGACGTCGGTCGGATCCTGCGCACCCTCCACCTCGTCTGCGCGAAGAGCGCGCTCGACATCCCTCGCGTCCGCGCCGTCGCCGACCTCCTCGTCCGAGAGCTCACGCTCGCGCGCCGAACGCCACGAGCGGAGCGCCGAACGAAGCCGTGAGGCCGGCGACGAAGGCGCCCGCGGACGACGCCGTCCCGCGGCCCCGTCATGCGGACGCGAAGGCTCGCCCGCAGGCGAGCCCCGGCCGGCCGACTACTCTTCGTACGTGGGCGCGAGGACGCGACCGGTGAAGAGCACGGCGCCGGTCGGAACGTCCCGCACGAAGAAGAGATACGGCTTGTCGACGAGGACCTGCTTCGCCGGTTCGGCGGGCGCCGAAGTCTTGACTCCGACGACCGCGGTGGCTGCGGCCGCCTCGGTCCCCTTCTCGTTCAGCTTCACGAAGGCCTGGTGGGCGACGTCGCTCACGGCGAGCGACTCGCGAGCCATCCCGCTGAAGTCGGCCTTGGCGAAGGTGGTCGTCATCCCCAACGCGATGAGCTCGTCCTTGAGGCTGATCGTCGCGCCTTCGATCCTCACCTTCGGCATCGTCAGGTCGACGTACGCCGGCTCGAGCTGCGAGATGATCGAATCGAGCAGCGTTCCATCGAGCTTCGCTTCGAAGGCTTCGAGGTCGGTCGGCACCACGACCACGAGCTCGAGATTCCGGCCCTCGTAAGGCACCGCGACGAGCTCGGCGTCCTCCGTCTGCGCCCAGCGGAACGAGTCGCTCGTCCGTTGGATCGCGGCCACCTCCGCGTTCCCGTCGGGCTTTCGGAAGCTCATCGTCGTCGACTCGAACGGCTCCAGCCACGCGGCGTTGAAGTAGACGGTGTTGACGAGCACGAAACGCGTCTTCGGCTCGAGGCTGGCCGGAAGGAGCTCCTTGATCCGGCCTTCCGTCTTCTTCTCCGCCCACGCGTTGATTCGGAGCCGCGCGGTCTCCGCCTGCTGGATGAAGTCGACGAGCTTGATGCCGGCGTCGTAGTGGACCGCCAAGGTGTCGAGGAACGGCGCCTCCCAGGACGTCGTCTGCTCGCCCCAGAACGAGTTGTCCATGTTGAGGCGGAACCCCTTGCCGTCGCTCCCCTGCCCGCCGTCGGCCGCGCGACTCTCGAGCTCGAGCGCGACCTTGTTCATCGCCGGGTGCAGCTCGTTCTGCGGCACGGTGAAGTGAAGGACCTTCGCGATCTCCTCCGCCGTCGCGCCGCGCGCGCCGGCGTAGAGCATCGCGAACGCGCTCGACACGCTGTGTGCCGAATAGAAGAGGTTCTTCCCCTTCGCTTTGCCGTTCACGAGCTGCTTGTGGAGATCGAGCCCGAAGCTCGCTGCGTCGCGCGTCACTTTGGCGACGGTCGCAGGGTCGACGTTCGGCGACCGATCGCGCTGCAACGACGAGCGCGCTTCCTTCACGTCATACGACTGCTCCGTGTCGGAGCCGCTCGGCTGCTCGGTGTTGGAGTCATCCCTCGCGCATGCGGCGAGCGTGGCAGCGGCAACGAGAGCGAGAACGGAGACGGCGGTGGACGTCTTCATGGCGCCATCGCAAATCCAAGATCCATGCCGCACGTCCAATCGTCGAAAATCCCTGTCATTCTCCTTCGGTGGCGCGCCATCGCCCGAGACAGACGGAACCATCCCCGGCTGGCGGCACACTTCGGCACGGCGCCGGACGCCTCTGTCCGGGAGAGAACGCAGCGCTGACGCAAAAAGCCTTGGATTTTGCTGCTCGAACGAGATGGCACACCGGTTGGTGATAGGGTGCGACCATGAAGCTCGCCGCCACCCCGACGATCCTCGCTCTCCTCGCCACCGCCGCGCTCGCGGCTTGCTCGGGTGATGACTCGAGCTCCGAGCAGCTCGATGCCGTCAAGGAGGCGCGCTCGTCGTTGCAGCGTGATCGAGCGCCGAACGTGAGCCCTGACACGGTCGCCCGGGTCACGCGCGACGGAGCGAGCTTCGGGCTCGATCTCCACAAGCAGCTCGTCAACGGCAAGGCGAAGGGAAAGAACCTCTTTTACTCCGCCCACAGCGTGTCGAGCGCCTTTGCGATGCTCTATGCGGGCGCGCGCGGCACGACGGCGGAGGAGATCGCGAACGTCCTCCACTTCACGGTACCGCCGAGCGATCTCCATCCCGCGATGAACAAGGTGTCCCTCGAGCTGGAGAGCCGCGCGGCCGACGGCGGCCAAGGGATGGACGGCCAGGGCTTCCGCCTGAACATGAACAACACGTTCTGGGGTGAGCAGACGACGCCCTGGGAGACGCCTTTCCTCGACACCCTGGCGGTCCACTACGACGCGGGCATCAAGCTCGTCGACTTCATCCACCAGGCGGAGACGGCCCGGCTCCAAATCAACGCGTGGACGGAGAAGAAGACGGAAGGCCGCATCAAGGAGCTCCTCCCGGAGGGCAGCCTCGATCCGTCGACGCGCTTCGTCTTGGTGAACACGGTCTACTTCAACGCGGCGTGGGCGGAGGAGTCCGACTCCACGACGATGAGCTTCACGCGGCCCGACGGGATCGGGGAGGTGGCCGCGATCCGGCAGACGAGCCGCTCGATCCGCTGGGCGCAGACGGAAGACGCCGAGCTCGTCGCGGTTCCCTACGAGGGCCGGAAGCTCGAGCTCGTGGTCGTGGTGCCGACCGACCTCGAAGCCTTCGAAGCGAAGCTCGATGGAACGCTGCTCGATTCGATCATCTCGCAGCTCGAGCCGGCGTACGTCGACCTGACGATGCCGAAGGTGAGGATCGAGGGCGAGACGATCAGCCTCAAGGCCGAGCTCAAGGCGTTGGGAATGGAGACCACCTTCGACGGCCCGGACCTCGGCGGCATGACGAGCACGCCGCTCACGGTGGACGACGTCTACCACCAGGCCTTCGTGAAGCTGAACGAGAAGGGAACGGAGGCAGCCGCCGCAACGGCGATCACCGGGCGTGAGGCGTCGGCGCCCGTGGATTCGCCGAAGACGGTGCTCGTGGACAAGCCGTACCTGTTCTTCGTGCGCGACCTTCCGACGGGAGCGGTGCTGTTCACCGGACGCGTTCTTTCGCCGGAGTACCACGACTGACAGCGGCGCGCGTTCCGGGTCGGGGTCGGGGTCCGGGTCGGGGTCAGGGTCAGGGTCGGGGTCAGGGTCGGGGTCAGGGTCAGGGTCAGGGTCAGGGTCCGAGTCGGGGTCAGGGTCCGGATTCCGGGTTCCGGATCCCGAGCTCCGGGTTCCGGTCCGAGCTCAGGAGAGGTGATCGAAGCCGCAATGCGCGGAACGCGTCATCCCAAGCCCGCACTCGATTGGGCAACAATGGTTGCGATGCCGTCGGCGCGACCGGACGGCGCGTCGTCCCGCCCACTTGATTGGGCGACGTTCGATCGAGGCGCCGATAGGTATGAGTCCAGCTCTCGCCAGGGCGTGATCTCCTCGGAGCGGCCGGCGTGTGTGAGACGACGATGTGCAACCGGCCGGTCGCTTCCGTGCGCGCGACGTTCCGGTCGAGCGCGAGATTCCGGTCGCCGCCGCGCGCACGAAGCGGAGCGGGCCGCGGGTAGGCGAAACCAGCGGCCCTGCTCAGACTGCGGAGGGCTCTTTTCACCGCGATCGACGAGCGAGCTTGTACAGGGTGGCGATGATGCGATCGATCGTCTGGACCTCGCGAGCGACGAGCGCGGCTTCCAGATAGCCGGCCCGCCGG
>CALFEQ010000188.1 GCA_937949945.1 uncultured Myxococcales bacterium | reverse complement strand
CACCGTGATCGTTCCGCGCGGTGTGCGTCGAGTCGATCGCGCCGAACATCCCGCCAACGTAGTCCGCGCGATGCTTGCCGCCGCCCGACATGCCGGGGCGGTCGCCGGATTGAGCGTCGAGCATCTCGGCGGCGATCTCGTCAAGGCAGACGTTCGCGGGCCAGCGCCCGAGATCCTGCTTCGCCAAGAACGTCGTCAACGATCCGGCCGCGTTTTCTCCGTGGAGCCCGAAGTCGCCGACGCCGGCACCGTGCGATGGGCGGGCCAGTCTTTGCGCCGCAGCCTCCGCCGCCGCCGCTTTATCGTCCTCGTTGAGGTATTCAATCCGACACGCATCGATCGCGAGCGCACCAACACCCCACTTGCGGACGTTGTCCACGAGCGTGCCGTCGAGCGGCTTGCGCGCGAGGATGATAGGCTCATATGCGGGCTTCAGCGCGGTACCGAAGCCGTCCCAGTGCCTGGCGTCGTCGGTGGCAGGGGCGGTGATGGCGCACTCCCTGGCGGGGTCACCGCTGCCACCGATCCCTTTCCCATAGATCGTGTTGGCCGGCCCGACGGCGAGTGAGTAGCCGGGGAGCCCCACCTTCGTTGCCATATCGAGCTTCGGCGCGCGGCTCCGCTTTCGTGGCTGCGTTGCGAGTCGGCCGCTGACGTCGCCGATGCGTGCCGCGCAGCGGCGGCAGAAGAGGAAGTGCGCCTCCGCGGTCGCGCGATCGGGACGGACCATCACGGCGGCGTCGACCGGCTCGCGGCAGGCGGAGCACGTCCGGCCCTCGTGGCGGAGGATCGATATGGTGACGGCCTGCGAGGCGTTCATCGTCGGCCCCATTTTCAAGACCTCCTGGAGCTTCGCCGGGAGTCGAACCCGGAACGCGCTGACCGGTAGTCGAGGACCCCCACGTACGTGAGGCCGGCTCGCGCGCTGCGATCCTGCCGAAACAGACGGCACACTTTCGGCCGTGTGCCAGGCCCTCGGGGCTGCGTGAGGAGGTGACGCGCCCGAGCTCTAGAACCTGCGACGCCCCGTTCCCGTCGCCTTCGACGGTCCAACGTTCGCACCGAAGTCGAACGAGTCGCTCTCCTCGCGCTGCTCGGCGGGGCTCTTCTTCGCCTTCGTCTTGAGGACGAGGCCCTTCATCCGCTCGCCGAAGGCCTTCGCCTCGTCCTTGCTCATGGCGTTCTGCACGTTGAGGTACCCGCCGAGTCGGTTTACCCACGCGACGCGCGGCCTAACGCGCTTCTCGCCATCCTTCTCGTACTCTTCGAGCTGCACGACGATCTCGACCTCGTTCCGGTCGAGGCCGTGGAGCTCGCCGTCTGCGAACTCGCCAAGGTCGTCGCCTTCCCATCCGCAAAACTGGAGGCTCTCGATCGTGCGAGCCGCGGAGCGCTCTCCGAAGTAGCCCGTCCAGCGAACCTCACCGCCGGCGTTCTCGCCTTCCGTGATGCGGAAGTAAAGTTCAATGAAGGGCGTCCTCTTCTCTGCGCTCGTGCCGAGCACGACCGGACCGATCGCGCGAGCCTTGTACCTTGCACCATCCTGGATCGGCATATCGTCTCCTCTCAGCTCGCCTTCCGCTCGGCGAGGTAGTTATCCAACCTCCGAATCGCCTCCGTGAGTACGGAGACCGTTCCGCCGTTCGTCTTGACGAACGAGCGCGCCTTCTTCTCGAGCTCGGCGTCGCCCACGAGCTTGATACGCTCTTCGAACGTGTCGCTGAGCCGCTTGATCTGCGCGATGTCGCCCTCGCGCATCGCGTTCGCGAACGCCTCCCACGCGCCCTCGCGCGGGAGCACGATCTTCGCCGGCATCTCGTAGCGCGTCTTCGCCAGGTACGCCGGATCCGGGTGCGTGCGCATAATGCGCTTGCCCGTCGTCTGCGCCTTCGTCCGTCCGCTCGTGTCCTCGGTCGCGACGTCCTGCGAGATGAAGCCAACGACGTCGCACCACTCGACGATGAGGCTCGCGGCTTTGTCGTGCAGCTTGATCGTCCAGTGCTCGTAGTCATCGCCCATCGGGTTTTTGAACGGGCGGCGGATCGCGTGCGCGATAAGAAGGATGTTCATTCCCTTAGCGCGGAGCGCCGAGAGCTTGTGGAGCAGGACGCGCCACTGGTCGATCGCGGCGATGTACCCCTTTCCGTAACCGAAGGCCTCGATGTCCGGCTTCTTCGCCTTGCGGCACACGAAGTCCCAGCAGAGAGGCTCGAGCCAGTCGAGCGAATCGATCGCGAGCGTCTCGTAATCGAGCGTCGCAACGTAGTCGAGCGCCGAGAGTGTTTCCTCCCACGTCTGCGGGAACGGCTCGACAGCCACCGCGTCGATGTTCTCGAGCCCCTCTTCGCTCGCGACGAAGATCGTGCTCGGCGCCTGCGCGGCGAGCGTGCTCTTGCCGATGCCGCCCGGCCCGTAGAAGACCGCCCGCACGGGTGCTACGCGGCGCGTGCTTTTCACTCCGAAACCCATCCTAGACCTCCTTGATCAGCTCTTCGTGCGCGTGCTCCGCGGTGCGAAAGCGCGAGTCGTCGTCGATCGACGCCATGCCGGAGCAGACGTCGAAATAATCGCAGAGCCGGTGGAACCGTTCGCACGCGCCCGGGTTTCGCGGCCAGTGCCCGCTGTTCTCGCTCATGCGGATCATCGCGGCCGTCTGCCAGACGTCGCCGGCGTGCTCGCGCTCGTCCTGCTCGAGCCGCACGACCGGCCCGCGCGCGTAGTACCGCTCCGGGTTCGCGGCGATGTGCTCGCGCACGCGGAGCCGGAATTCTTCGGGCGTCTCGTCCGTCTCGCGCTGGTTTGCGTAAAGACGCGCAGGGACCTTGCCGTCGACGCAATAGACCTCGGGCTCGCCCTCGGCGCTCACGCGGTGAGGCCCAGGTACCTTCTTCTTGCAGAGTGCACACGCCTTCTCTTGCGTGTACCGCCGCTTCTCTTCGGGCGTCGCCTTCTGCGGTCGCAGGTCGACCTTGCGCACGACGTCGTAAAGGGTCTCGACGTCTTCGTAGCCGAGAGCCCGGAGCGCGCTCTGGTAGGTCGACACCTGCGGGTCGAGCGCGCTCACCCTGCGCCAGTAGTCGGCGCCGAGGCCAATGTCCTGGCTCGTCGTCTTGTGCTCGACGTGGAATACCTTGCCGCCGCGTCGAACGATGGCGTCGATCGCGCCCTGAACGCGATACGTCCTCGACGCTCGCCCCGTCTCCGGGTTCACGAGCGGTACGTCGAACGTCAGCTCAACCGCGATCGTCTCGTAGCCCTCGTCCCCCCAGCGGACCGAGTAGCCTCGAATCAGCTCCTCGGCCTTGATGAGCTCGAAGGGGTCCGCGTCCTCGGGACGCTCTTCCGCACGCTCACGCATCGCATGCACGGCGGCGCTGTATTTGTCGGACGCGTCGCCGCGCTCGAGCCACCACGCGTTTAGCCCAGCGTGGAAGAACGTGCCGAAGCGCA
>CALFEQ010000187.1 GCA_937949945.1 uncultured Myxococcales bacterium | reverse complement strand
CGGACAGCCCTGCTGCGTGGCGAGGGTCTCCGCCTCGAGGAGCAGCTTCTTCGCCCTGCGCGTGCGGCCCTCGAAGTACGCGACGCAACCGTCGACGAGGAGGGCGTGCGAACGGACGACCGGGATCTTGGCGCAAGCGCGGAGGTCCGACGCTGCTCGGCGGAGGTCCGGCAAGCACCTCGCACGCTCCTCCGGTCCAGCCACGAGACACTGATGGAGCCGCGCGTGCGCCACGCACACGTAGTACTCGGTGACGGCGAGGTGGACGAAGCGCGGATTGTGACCTTCGCTCTCGAACGCCCCTACGAGCGCCTCGAAGTCGGGCCCGAGATTGTCGTTCTCCAGGTAGTACCGAGCGCGGGGGCCCCACGATACGAGGCGGTGGTAGCCACGCCCGGGATCGCGCGGGCTGACGAGATCGAGCTGCGCGGCGAGCCACGGATCGTTGTTCGCGTCGCGCCCGATCGCCGTCATGGCGGCGCGCGTGCGGTGGATCAGGTAGTCCGCGACGGCCGGGCGAGAGCGACTGCGGCGCATCCTCTCGAACGCCCGCTCCATCCAGGGGAACGCCTCGCTCGCGCGGCCGCGCACCGACTGGATCGCCTCCGCGCTGCTGACGATCAGCACGTACTCGTTGAGCTCGTACCACGGGCCGTGGATGTCGGCGCACTCGCGCATGAGCAAGAGCGCCTGCTCGATGTCTCCGGCCCAGCTCGCGACGAGCACGTGCATCTGGACCGCGAACGCGACGGTGGCCGCGTCGCCGTGCCGAGCGGCAATCTCGCACGCGCGCTCGATGGCCCTCTTCGCGCGCTCGTGACGCCCGAGCGCCGTCAACACGAACGCGTAGAAAGCCTCTGCCCGGGCGCGGGTGCTCGGTGAGCCTCCCCGAGCGCTCAACGCGACGGATTCGATGCTGCTCTGGATCACGCGCGCCGGCTTCCCGTACTCGAGGCCGAGCCGCGCGTTCTGGTAGTGCAGCGCGCAGAGGAGATCGATCTCGCTCTCCGTCAGCGGGCTGGCGCGGTTCACCAGCCGATCGACGTTGCAGCGCGCCACGTGCACGGAAGTCGCCAGCGCGGACGTCACGTCCTCGACGGGCATTCGTGCGCCGACGGCCTGGAACGCCCGGTCGAGCACCTCCCATGCCCGCTCCGGCTCGGCGCGCGTCTCGTACACCCAGGCGATTCGGCCCAGCAGGACGGCCCGGCCAGCCGGATCCTTCGTGAGCTGGAGGGCCCGCTCGAAGGCGTCGAGGCTCTTGTCCGTGTCGCCGACGCGGACGTGCGCCTCTCCCACGTTCCTGTGGAATGCGGCGTCGAGCGCGATGCCGGCCGCCTCGGCGGCCGCCCGTGCCTGCTGGTAGAAGCGCAGCGACGTGTCGTTGTCGAAGCGGGCGAGCGCCGCGTCTCCGGCCGCGCGCGCGACGCGGTAGACGCGAGCGGGGTCCTTCTCCTTCTCGCCGGCTTCGAAATGAAGCGCCGCCGCGCAGAGCTCCTCGAACGAAGGCGTCACCTGCGGATCGTCGAGCACCTCCGCGACGCGCTGGTGGAGCGCACGGCGCTCCGACTCCGAAAGCCCCTCGACGATGATCTCCCGCAGGCTGTCGTGGATGAAGCGATGCCGGCGGAGCTCGTCCGGCTCGACGAGCCCTGCGCGCCTCGCGGAGGCGAGACCGTACGCGAGATCGTCTTCGCCGATCTCGAGGACACGGCCGAGGAGCGCCTCGTCGAAGGAGGAGCCGATGATCGCCGCCGCCTCGAGGACACGCCTCGTGGACGCCGGGAGCTCCGCGAGTCGATGCCCGAGCAAGGCCACCGAGCCCTGGGGAAGAACGACGCGATCGAGCCTCGTCGGGTCGAACACCCATGCTCGAGCGTGAGGACGAACGACGCCCGCGTCGAGGAAGGCACCGAGGACCTCGAGGACACCGAGGGGAGTCCCGTCCGCCATCGAGTGGATGAGATCGACGAGACCGGGCTCGGGCTCGGCCTCGCCGAGGTACGAGGCGACGAGCGCAGCGGCCTCGTGCCAGCCGAGGCGACCGAGCTCGATCTCGGTCGCCTTGCGCGCATGCGCGGCGAGGAGCTCGTCCACGAGCCCCCCCGGACGCGAACGCGAGGCGATGACGAGCGTGACGGAGCCTCCGGCGCTCCGAAGCGCCAGGCGCTTGAGCGCGTCCGCGCTCACGGGGTCGATCCATTGCGCGTCGTCGAGCGCGATCACCGCCCGGCCGAGCCGCTTCGCGAGGCGCAGCAGGATCTCCGCGGCGCCCTCGGCGAGCGCGTCGCCGGCGACCTCGACCCCGGAGAACGGCCTCGCTGCCTGCGCCCCCCGGTCGGGAGGGTCGAGCGCGGCCATCCGCTCCGGGGCGACGAGGAGGGCCACCGGTGCGAGGTTTCCGATGGCGGCCCGCAGCTCGGCGGCGCCTCCTTCGCGAGCCGCGAGCGCATCGCAGAGACGCTCGAAAATCCGCCGAAGGCTCGAGAGCGGAGGATCGTCCTGACGGCAGGCGGCATCGATGACCACCACGGCTCCCCGGACCCGCTCCTTGGCGGCCGCGAGAAGGCGGGTCTTTCCTCCACCCCGGGGGCCCCGCAGGAGGACGAGGGCGCCGCGTACGTCCCGATACGCGAACAGGAGCCGCTCGAGCTCCGCCTGGCGAGCCACGAGCCGCCCGACGGTCCTACCGTGGGCGTATCCGCGCGGACCGAGCGGGCGGCCTCCCGCGTTCACCCGATCCAGCTCCGCGGCGAGCGCACGAGCGTCGGGATAACGATCGGCCGGGTCCTCGTAGAGGAGCCCGCCGACGACCTCGGCGACGCCCGGACTGACGCCGAGGGCGACGAGCTGGGCGGTCGCTTCGCTGCCGAACGGCCCGGCGGTCGGAGGCGTCGGGAGCTCGCCACCGAGGCACTCGAAGAGCACACGCCCCACGGCGTACAGGTCGGACCGCGCGTCGACCCGTCCGAGGGGCGAGACCTGCTCGGGCGCCGCGTAGGCGGCGGTCCCGGCCGTCTCGGTACCGACGCGTTCCATGGGGGTCGCGAACCCGAAGTCGACGAGCTTGAGCGCTCCCGTCGAACGCTCGACGATGATGTTGCGGGGCTTGACGTCTCGATGAACGAGCCCCGCATCGTGCACGGCTGCGAGCACGCTCGCGAGCTGGCGCGCGATCTCGACGGCGCGCTTCTCCTCGAGGCGGCCGTGCGAGAGGATCCCGGCGAGGGTCTCGCCCTCGACGAGCTCCATGACGAGGTACGGCAGCTCGTCGACCGCGCCGACCTCCAGCACCGCGGGAAGGAGCGGGTGCTTCACCCGAGCGAGAGCGACGGCCTCCCGATAGATCCATCGGGTCCATCGCGCCTTGACCCTCGGGAGCTTCACGGCGCAGACGACGCCGTTCTGCCGTCCGCGAAACACGACGGAGTGTGCGCCGGCACCGAGCTCCCCCTCGATCTCGATCCCTGGGATCTGCGGGTACTTCGTCACCGGGCTGGAGCATACTCGCCCGAACGCCGATGGGAACGCGTAAACTGCCGCGTCCGGACGGCATCGCCCTCAGGCGATGGGGTGGATGCGCAGCTCGGGTGGCAGATGGCGCACGAGGGGCGATTCGCCGAAGACCAGGGGCGCGGCCTCCCGGCAGACGGCTTTCGCGACGCGTAATCCTCCCTCGAGCCATGGCGGCGTCAGGTCCACGAACCCGACCCGCTCCGCTCGCCTGGGCGGACGCGGCTGTGCGTATCGGACGTGCGCCCCGTCGAGCCAGGCGCGGACGATCTCCCAAGCTCCCCGCACCTGATACCGGTCGAGATGCTGCGCCGGCCCCGCGTTCG
>CALFEQ010000186.1 GCA_937949945.1 uncultured Myxococcales bacterium | reverse complement strand
CGGCGGCAACGGCGGCCCCGGCGGCAACGGCGCCCCCGGCGGCGGCGGCGCCGGCGGCATCTCGGTCGGTGTACTCTACAAGGGCCCGGCCCCCATCCTCGATGACGCAACCCGAGGCTCCATCGTCACCGGCAAGAAAGGCGACGCCGGCACCGGCCCAGGCAACCCTGGAATCGACGGCGTCTCCGCGAAGGAGCTCGAGGTCGACTGAAAGTCGCGCGTCCCGAGATCCACCGTCGCGCGCACGCGGCGCCGCGTCCTGCTAAGACGGCACCATGAAGCACATCGCGGTGGTCACGACGGTCGGCAACGTCGACGAGGCGCGCCGTATGGCGCGGGCGCTCGTCGAGCGGCGGCTCGCAGCTTGCGCGCAGATCTCGGAGATCGAGAGCTTCTACACGTGGAAGGGCTCGATCGAGAACGACAAGGAATTCCGCATCCTGTTCAAGACGACGCGGGACAAGTACGAAGGGGTCGAGCGCGCGATCAAGGAGCTGCACTCGTACGAGCTGCCCGCGATTCACGCGCTCCCGTTCGAGGCCATCTACGCGCCCTACGCCGCGTGGATCGACGAGAACACCAACGGCGGCAGCTGAAACCGCGGAACACGCGGAAAGCTGCTTCCGCGTGGCTCGTGCGCTACGCTCAGCACGTCGCTGCGATGTCGAAGGACGACCCTGACGAGCGCGCCGCTCGGGCGGCGGCCGAGTTGAAGCAGACCGAGCAGCTGCTCGCGGGCTTCGATCGGCCCGCGCGCACGCCGCGGGCGCCGCCGGTGCGCGACTTCGTCGAGTACCACCAGAAGCGGGAGCGACCGGGGCCGGGCGAGGCGCCACGCCGAGCGACGCCCCGTGATCCGAAGCGCGCGGCGCCGACCGTCGTCATCCCTCGACGAAAGGGCAAGGGAGCACCGTCGTGGCTGCTCTGGGTCGCGCTCCTCGTCGGCATGCCTGCCTTGGGAATGCTCGTCGCGTACTGGGCGCTCGCACGGCAGGCCCCTGCCCCGGAGAGCACCACCGTCGTCGGGACGTCGAGCGCATCGACGACGTCGACCATGTCGCCCGCGGCCAAGGCGACGACGCAGGCGACGTCGACTCCGCCGACGCCATCGCCTACGAGCTCCGCCGTGACCGCTCAGGGCGTGCACGACCCGAGCACCGAGCCGGGCGCGACGGCTGCGGTGCAGCCGGCCGGCAGCGTCGAAGGGGCGTCTCCGCGAGACCCCAAGACGCCTGCCCCGTCGTCGACGGCGCGTCCGTCGCCGCGCGCGAGCTCGACGCAGAGCAGGCCCACGAACGAAGACTTCATCAAGGAGCTTTGAGCGCGATGCGATCGACGAGATGGACGAGAGTGGCAACGCTCCTCGCGACGACGCTGATGACCGTCGCTGCAGCTCCGGCAGCGGCGCAGCCAGCGAAACCCGGCACGAGCGCGAAGCCCCTCTCGCCCGAAGACGAGGCGCGCGCTCGCTTCCACGAAGGGGTCGCTCTCGCCGATGCGGGCGATCACGAAGCCGCGCGGCTCAAGTTCAGTCAGGCTTGGGCGCTCTTCAAGAGCCCCATCGTGCTCTACAACCTCGCGCTCGCCGAGCAGCTCTCGGGGCACCCCGTCGAGGCGATCGAGCACTATCGCCTCTTCGGGAGGATGACGGACCCGAAGATCACCGAGGTGCAGCGTCAGCGTGCAGCCGAAACCGTCCTCGAGCTGACGAAGAAGGTCGGCCAGATCGAGATCGAGGCGCCGCCGGGCGCACGCGTCTCCGTCGACGGGCGTCCCGTCGAGATCGGCGAGGATCCGATCCCGGTCACGCCGGGCACGCACGTCGTCGAGGCCATCGTCGACGGCAAGGTCCGCACCGTCACCGTCGACTGCCCGGCGGGCAACACGGCGCTGGCGAAGCTCCTCGAGGAGCCTGCGCCGGCGAGTCCCCCTCCCCCGCCCGCTGCGAGCGACGCGCCCGAGGACACCTCTCCGAAATTCTGGACGACGGGACGCATCATCGGCGCCGGCCTCGTGGGCGCGGGCGCTCTCGCTGCCGGGCTCGGCATCGCGTTCCACTTCAGCGCGTCGAGCGCGGCCGACGAGGCCGCCGAGGTCCGCGCTCAGTTCCCGCCGGAGAGCCGGAATCATCACTGCTCGAGCACGCCGACCGATCCTCGATGCAGCCAGCTCGGATCCGCCGTCGACCGACAGCGCTCGCACGAGAATCTCCGCACCGCCTTCCTCGTCGGAGGCGGCGCCGCGCTGGTCGGCGGCGTGGTGCTCTTCGTCGTCTCGAGCCCGCGCGCGTCGCAGCGCGGCATGCTGGTCGTTCCGGTCGCCTCGAGCCGCGAGGCTGGTCTCTCGCTCGCCGGTCGGTTCTAAAGGCACATCCGCCAGACGTTCCAGACGCTACGGCCAGAGCCGGACGGCGACCATCCTGCCGTTCGTGCCCGCGACGATGATGCGGCCGAGCGCATCGATGGCCATCGCCTTCAGCGTCGACGTCTTCCCGTCGACCTTGAACGTCACGTAGCCCTTCTCGGCGAAGGACGTGTCGAGCGTGCCGTGTCTCGTGAGCCGGGCCACACCGAACGCCGGGGCGCCGTCGACCTCCGCCTCGGCTCCGATGACGAGCTTGTCTTCGACGGGAGCGAGCCGACGGGCGTAGATCAGCCCCGAGTCCGCCGGCGCGCTGAACCGACTCGCAGTGTTTCCCCAGGTACCTGCGCTCATGCCCTCGGGCGCAACCCGAAGGACCCCGAGGGGGCCGCCTTCCCCGGGGCCACCACCTCCGACGAAGGCGAACCGAGGCGTCACTGGATCGAAGGCGAGGGAGCGACACTCGTTGACGAGGAGGGACGTCGACACATCGATATCGTCCTTCTTTCCACTCGTGTCGATCCGGTGAACGGAGCTGCCATCATTTCTCGGCTGGCAAGCCAGAATCGTTCCGCTGGGTTCGACGGCGACGACACGCGTGTAGCAGTTCCCTTGGTTCGAGCCGATACACGCGCCCGCGCCTCCAGAGCGGTAACTGCCTCCGTCGCCCCAACTCTCGTCGCGCTCTCCATTCGGCTTCAGCTTCAGGACATATTGGCCACCGCCCTCGTTGTAACGACCGCCGAGGTAGAGCGAGCCATCCGGCGCGATGGCGAGAGACGCTGGGACCGAGGCGGCGACCGTCGCAATCCCCGTCCCACCGCTTCCGAAAGTGGAATCCGGCTTCCCATCGCGCGTCAGCTTGAGGATGTGCGACTCGAAGACACTCCCTTGGACGGAGAACGCGAAGGCCAAGCCATCGTTCCGGTCGGCGACGACATCCGACGTGAAGACCCCCGCGTGCTCTCCCGGCGGACTCATCGTCGTCGCCCCACCGGCGAACGACGTATCCACCGTCCCGTCCTCGAGGAGCCGCACGATCGCGAGCTCCTCCCCCGCGCGTCCCCCGAGCACGATCTTGCCGTCCGACTGCACGACCACGCCGGTCGCCTCGGACTCGGCCTTGTCGAACGTGAACGTCCCGTCGACGCCGAAGCTCGTGTCGACGCTGCCCGGCTTTCCACGGACGAGCGTCGTGACCGTCGCCTCCGCCGTCCGCCCGTTCGCCTCCGCCGTCCCACGCACGACGAGCGGCACCTTTCCGTGACGCCGATCGGCAGACACGACGACCTTCATCGTCGCCTTCGACGCGTCGGCTTCGACGACCACCGGGGCAGCCGTGATGCCCGTCTCCGGTGCGAGCTCGAGGGTCACTCTTCCCTCCGCACCGCCACGCGCGATCGTGACCTCGAGGTCCACGGTCGTGCCCGCGAGGATCGTCGGCGCGACCGTCACCGTCAGCTCCAACGCCGCGACGCCGGCGTCCGTCGTCTGGCCGTCATCTGCTGCAGGCGGCGCGCACGTGCCGCTCTCCGCGCACGAAGGGTCCCCGCTGCAGGAAACGAGCTGCCACGACGCGGCCGCCACCAGCAGGGCGTAGACGCTCACCGGGTGCATCCTCGCTCCACGTTCGTCGGCGGCAGACCTCACGGCCAAACCCTCACGGCGACCATCCTGCCGTTCGTCCCTGCGAGGATGATGCGACCGAGCGCATCGATGGCCATCGCCTTCAGCATCGACGCCTTCCCGCCGACCTCGAAGGTCACGTAGCCCTTCTCCGCGAACGTCGTGTCGAGCACGCCGAGCCTCGTGAGGCGGGCCACACCGAACGCCGGCGCACCGTCGATCTCGGCCTCGGCGCCGATCACGAGCTTGTCGCCGACGCTCGCGAGCGCACGCGCGAACTTGAGGCCCGACTCTACGGGAGCGTCGAACTGCGAGTCGCGGTTGCCCCATTGGCCCGCCTCGACGCCGTCCGAAGCCAGTCGTCGGACGGCGAGCACCGGGCCGGAATCCGAGTCGCCGCCGACGAAGACGAAGCCTGGCGCGGTGAGGTCGGGCGCGATGGAGCGGCACTCCCCGAGCTCCAGGCTCGTGGAGGCAGAGAGGTTTCCGGTCACGCCATTGATGGTGACGCGATGCACCCAGCTTCCGTCGTTCCTCGGCTGGCAAGCGACGAGCGTCCCGCCCGGCTCGACGGCGATGGCGCGCGTGTGGCACTTCAGCGGGCCACCGAGGCATGCAGCAGAGCCGGCGTGAAACCAGTGCCCGTCGCTCCCCCAAGCCGCGTCGACTTCACCGTCCGCTCTCAACTTGAGCACGTACTGCCCGGCGCTGGTTCCGCGCGCACCGCCGATGAAGAGCGCGCCATCGCCGGCGACCGCGAGCGACGACGGCTCTTCCACGTCGACGCGGACGACCCCGGTTCCTCCCGTGCCGAACGTCGCGTCGGGCGCGCCCGAGCGCGTGACTCTGAAGACGTGCGCCCTGGGCTCGACGGAGCCGTCGACGGAGTTCAGCATCACCACCGAGATCGCCCCGTCCCCGTCGGCGACGAGGTTCGTCGTCGAGAGCACGCCGTTGCCCGGCGGCTTGATCGTCGTCGCCCCCTCGTTGAAGGACGCATCCACCGTCCCGTCCTCGAGAAGCTGCACCAGCGCGAGCTCCTCTCCTGCACGGCCGCCGAGCACGATCTTGCCGTCCGACCGCACGACGACGCCGGTCGCCTCGGAGTCGGCCTTGTCGAACGTGAACGTCCCGTCGACGCCGAAGCTCGTGTCGATGCTGCCAGGCTTGCCGCGAACGAGCGTCGTGACCGTCGCCTCCCCCTGCCGCGCGCTCGCCTCGGCGGTTCCTCGCACGACGAGCGAGACCGCCCCGTGGCGACGGTCCGCGGCGACGTCGACCGTCATCTTCGCCGTCGACGCGTCGGCCTCGATGACCACCGGAGGAGCGGTGATCCCCTCCGCCGGTACGAGCTCGATCGTCACTCTCCCCTCGACGCCGTGCGAGCCCTCGCGCGCGATCGTGATCTCGAGCTCTGCGCTCGTGCCCACGATGATCGACGGCACGAACGTCGCCGTCATGGCGAACGGAGTCACGTCGGGACTCGTGGTTCCGGCGTCGTCGACGCTACTGGTTGCAGGCGGCGCGCACGTGCCGCTCTCCTCGCACGTAGCGTCGGCACTGCAGGAGACGGAAGCCCATGACATCCCCGCCGCCAGAAGACCAACGAGCGCGACACGCGTCGGCTCGAACGAACTGCAGAGCGACTTCACGACGCGCATCCTAACGCGCCAGCGCCCACCCTCCGCCGTCCAACACCCGGCGCCAACGTCCGTCCGACAGGTAGCCCCCCAACACCCTCGTCATCTCGCGCAGTTACCGACCAAGACTCGTGAAATACGCGAAATCCCTTCGATACGGGTGGATCGGGTAAGCGAGTGATACTCTTGGGTGCGCGATGGCCGCTCTCCAACCGGGCCAAATGCTCGATGGAACGAGCTATCAGGTCGTCCGCCAGCTCGGGGCGGGCGGCATGGGCGTCGTCTACGAGATCGAGCACGTGCGACTGAAGAAGCGATACGTCGCGAAGGTCATGCACGAGTCGTTCCGGAACGACGAGGCGGCGTTCAAGAGGATGGAGCGCGAGGCGCAGGTCCTCGCGGCCATCACGCATCCGAACGTCGTCCAGGTGCACGACTTCGGGACCACGCGCGACGGCGTCCACTACTTCGTGATGGAGAAGCTCGAGGGCGTCGACCTGCGTGGGGCGATGGCGGCGCCCATGCCGCGTGCACGCGCGCTCGGCATCGTCGCGGACGTGCTCGACGCGCTCGACTACGTCCACAAGCGCGGGATCGTTCATCGCGACATCAAGCCGGAGAACATCTTCCTCGCCGAGCAGCCGCAGGGCACCGTCACGAAGGTCCTCGACTTCGGCATCGCGCACATCTTCGACGCCGACGGGCGCATCTCCCACGCGCGCATCACGAAGACGGGCGGCTTCACCGGGACGCTCTACTACGCCGCGCCCGAGCAGATGCAGGGGAAGCCGACGGGCCCCGCCACGGACGTCTACGCCGCCGGCCTCGTGCTGTTCGAGCTGCTCGCCGGCAAAGGGCCCTTCGACGACGATCCCGGCGTCGGCCTCTCGCGCTGCTTCAAGCCTGCGCCTCGCCTCACCGAGATCGTCCGCATTCCCACCGAAGTGAGCGACGCGGTGGCAGGCGCGCTCGAGCAGGATCCCGCCGCACGCCCCGCCGCCGGGACGCTCGCCGCCACCCTCCGCAGGCTCGCATCGCTACCGAACCTCGCGAGCGCCGGCGACAACGACGTACCGCCGAGCCCGGACGTAGACGAGCTGCTCCGCGCCATGCCCGTGCACACGAGCGCGGCGGCGCCCGAAGGCGCGCTGCCCGCGTCCATCGTCGGGCCCGACACCGCTGCGCCCGCGACGCCCGTGATGCAAGGCAGCCCGCCGCGTCCGGCGGCCGCGAGCGAAGAGATCCAGCCGACGGTCGCATCGCCCGGCATCGCGCCAGGCATGTCGACTCCGGGTCCGATTCCGAGCCCGATGGCGGCGCCGGCACCGGGCAGACAATTGCATTCTACACCTGTTCGACCGGGCTCGTCTCCCGGGGTGCCCCCGTTCGCAGCACCGACGCCCTCGCCCGCCCACGCCGCGTCGATGCCCTCGTCGCCCGCCATGACGCCCGTGCGCGCGTCCACGCCGCACGCGCCGGCGCGGGGCGACACGTCACCGGGCCTCTACGCCACCGTCGACTCCGTACCGGCCGGCGTCCCGCGCGCGACGCCCGCGTGGGCTCCTTTCGCCGCCGTCGGCGCGGCCGTCGTCCTCGTGGGTGGCCTCGTCACGGGCGCCGTCCTGTACAAGCGCTCGGTGACGGCGGCCGCGACGTCGCCGGTCGCGACCGCGAACGCGGAGGCCGCCTCGAGCGCGGCGACCGGCGTCGTGCCGTCCGGTGTGGCGGGCGATGCACCGGCGGCCGAGAGCGCGTCGGGATCGCCCGCGGCCGACGCAGGTACGTCGCCCGGCGCCGACGACGCCAAGCCGTCGACCAACGCCGAGTCCACGACCGCGCCGACCGCCACCGGCGCCGAGGCATCGGGCGCCGGAGCGATCTCCCCGACGCCGACGTCGACCTCGACGTCCACGCTACCGAGCCGTGGCCAGCCGCCGTCGCCGTCGCCGACGTCGGTCTCGAAGGTCCAGCCCGCGCACGGGCCTGCGCGTCCGGCGGGGAGCGCCACCGCCGCGCAGGGCGGCTACTTCAGGGAGCTCTGATCGCTGCCGCCGTCATCGACTGGCGCATGCCGCTCGAGCCGCGTAGCTTCGAGGCGTGAAGCGAAGGGTCTTCCAGTGGTTCACGGTCGCCTTGCTCCTCCTCTCCATGTGGACGGCCTACGCGAACGTCCTCTCCGACGACACGGAGGTCCGCGAGAAGGCGCGCGCGACCTTGAACGCCGCTGCGGGGTGCGGTGACGCTTGCAAGCTCGAGAACATGCGCGGCGACCGCGGCATGTTCGGGACGGAGATCGAGTACGACCTCGTCAAACACGGCCACTACGTCGTCGTGTGCCGGCGCGCGTTCATCGTCGCCGGCGACTGGGCGTGCGAGGTGACCCAAGGAAAGATCGCCTCGCCCGCCCCGTCGGCGAGCGCCGCTCCGCCGAGCGGATCGAGCGCCGCACGCTGACGACGGCTCGACGTGCCGACGTCTCGAGCTACTCGGCCGCGCGCGCCGCCGACGCCGTCGCGGAGCGACCGAGCCGAAGCCGAATCGCCGCCCGGATCGCCTCGTGCGTCGCGGGCGACGCGAGCGCGATCTCGCCGCCCGGCGCGCCGAAGGCCGCGATCGCATCGCGGATCGCCTCGCGCACGCTGATCGCGAGCATCAGCGGCGGCTCGCCGACGGCCTTGCTCCCGTGGATGACGCCGGGCTGCGCCGCGTTCGAGAGGAGCTCGACGTGGAACCGCTCGGGCGCGTCGCCGATCGACGGGATCTGGTAGGTGCTCGCCGAGTGCGTGAGGAGCTTGCCGTCCTTGCTCCACTTCAGCTCTTCACCGGTGAGCCAGCCCATGCCTTGCACGAAGGCGCCTTCGATCTGACCGCGATCGACGCCCGGGTTCAGCGAGTCGCCCACGTCGTGGAGGATGTCGACCGCGAGCACGCGCTTCATCCCCGTGTAGCCGTCCACCTCGACCTCGGTCACCGCGGCGCCGTACGCGAAGTAGTAGAAGGGCCTGCCCCTCCCCTTCGCGCGGTCGTAGCCGATCGCAGGCGTGCGGTAGTAGCCCGTCGCGGAGAGCGGGACCTGCTTCATGTACGCTCGGTCGACGACGCGCGAGAACGGGATCTGCAGCTCCGGCACCTGCGGCGCGCGGACGAAGCCGCCCTCGAAGACGACCGCGCCGGGAGGCACCGTCATCGACGACTCGGCGGAGAGGAGCTCGGCCGCGATCGGCGCGAGGCGCTCGCGCAACGTCTCGCAGGCGGCGCGCACGGCCTGTCCGTTGAGATCCGAGCCGCTCGACGCCGCCGTCGCCGAGGTGTTCGGGACTTTGTCCGTCTGCGTCCGCATCACGCGGATGGCGTCGGCGGGCAGGCCGAGCTCGCGCATCGCGATGCCCCGGATCTTCGTGTACAGGCCCTGCCCCATCTCGGTGCCGCCGTGGTTCACCTGGACGGTGCCGTCGCGGTAGACGAGGACGAGCGCGCCCGCCTGGTTGAGCCACGTCGCCGTGAACGAGATGCCGAATTTGACGGGCGTGATGGCGATCCCGCGCTTCCGAGCGTTCCCGGACGTCGCGTTGAAAGCATCGATCGCCTTCCGGCGCTCCGCGAAGCGCGACGTCTCGAAGAGCCGCTTCCAGATCGCCGGGATGCGCTCGTCGCCGAGCGGCTGGCCGTAGTGCGTCGTGTTCGACTCGCCCGTACCGCGATAGAGGTTGCGCTCGCGCACGACCTCGGGTCGCAGATCGAGACGACGCGCGATGCGGTCGAGGATCTCCTCCATCACGACCATGCCTTGCGGGCCGCCGAAGCCTCGGAACGCGGTGTGCGAGACGGAGTTCGTCTTCGCGACGCGTCCCGAGAACTCGCAGGCCGGCACGTAGTACGCGTTGTCGAGGTGGAAGAGCGCGCGATCGCAGATCGACTCGGAGAGATCGAGCGCCCACCCGCCGTCGCAGACGAGCGAGACCCGCGCGGCGAGGAGCCGGCCGTCGTCGTCGAAGCCGACCTCGAAGCGCCCGTAGAACGGATGGCGCTTGCCCGTCAGCATCATGTCGAGGTCGCGATCGAGCTGCACGCGGACGGGCCGGCCCGTCTTGCTCGCCGCGAGCGCCACGAGCGACGCCCAGGTGTTGCCCTGGGTCTCCTTGCCGCCGAAGCCTCCGCCCATGCGCGGCGACTGCACGATCACCTTGTTGCGCGGCAGGTCGAGCACGTGCGCGACGACCGCCTGGACCTCGGACGGGTGCTGCGTCGAAGAAGCGACGAAGATCTCGCCGTCCTCTCCTCGCTCCGCCCACGCCGCGTGGGACTCGAGATAGAAGTGCTCCTGCCCGCCGATTTCGATCTCGCCGGCGAGCCGATGCGGGCTGTTCGCGAGCGCGACGTCGCAGTCCCCGCGACGGATCACGTGCGGCTCGGTGTGGAAGCTCGCCTTCGCGATCGCCTCGCGGATGCCGAGGATCGGCGGGAGCGGCTCGTACTCCACCTTCACCTTCGCAGCGGCGAGCCGGCACGCTTCGATGGATTCGCCGACGACGAGCGCGACGATGTGGCCGTAAAAGCGCGCCTCGGCGCCTTCGGCCGCGAAGAGCGGCTCGTCGTGACGGACCGCACCGACGTCGTTCATGCCGGGGACGTCCTTCGCCGTGAGCACCGCCACGACGCCGGGCTGCTCGCATGCCTCGCTCGTGTCGATCGAGACGATGCGCGCACGCGCGTGCGGCGACATGACGGGCCAGACGTCGAGCATGTCACGCCGACGGGCGACGTCGTCGACGTAGAGCGCGCCTCCGGTGACGTGTCCGACGGCGCTCTCGTGCTCGAGCGCGCGACTCTCGTCGCGCACCTCCCACTTGGGCGTCGGCTCGAAGAGGAGCGGCTCGTCCTGCGGGACGGTCCGGTCGCCGCGGAAGAACTTCTCGAAGAGGCTGGCGACGAGATCGCGCCGGTACGCCGCTCCCGAGCGATGATCGTCGAGGGGCGTGAACTCGTTCGCGAGGATCTCCATCGCGGCGGCGACGGTGTCCTCGTCCCAACGCTTGCCCACGAGGAAGCTCTCCGTCTTGCGCGCACGCACCGGCGTCGCCGCGACGCCGCCGAATGCGAGGCGTGCGTGCGTGATCTTCTCTTCGCCGTCCGTGTCCACGACGAACGCGGCCGCCACGATGCTGATGTCGAGCTCGCGCCGCTTGCTGACCTTGTACGAGTCCATCCGCCGGCGGCCGGAGGCCGGCGGCTTGTTGCGCGGGAACACGATCCAGCGCACGACCTCGTCGGGCGCGATCACCGTCTTCCGGTACGCGGTGAAGAACTCGGCGATCGGGACCGTGCGTGACGCGCGCTCGCCGCGCGTCGCCCCTTGCTTCTCCAGCACGACGGAGGCGTCGAGCACGAGGAGGATCGGCGGCATGTCGCCGATCGGCGAGGCGTTGACGATGTTGCCGGCGAGCGTCGCTCGATTCCGGATCTGCCTGGACGCGAACGCCCAGAGCATCTTGTCGATCATCGGATACTCGCCGGCGAGCGCCTCCTCGAGCGCCGTCAGCGTCGCGGAGCCTCCGACGCGCCAGACGTCGTCGTCCTTCTCGATCCGCGCGAGCTCGCGGACGCCCTCGGTCGAGACGAGGAGCGGGTAACGGCGATGGTGCTTGTTGATGTAGACGCCGATCTCCGTCGCGCCGCCCACGAGCTCCGCGCGCTCGCGATGCTCGGCCTTGATCGCGTAGAGCTCGTCGAGCGACGTCGGCCGCAGGAAGACCTGGCCCCTGCCCTCGTAGTCGAGATCGGGCACGCGCGGCAGCGGCGCGTCCTTGGACAGCCGGAGCTGGAAGAGGTCCTGCCGAGACGGGTCCTCGGCCCTGCGCTTCTTCTCCGCGAGCGCGTCGAGCATCGCGTCGCGGATCGGACGGTAGCCCGTGCATCGGCAGAGGTTCCCGTTGAGCTGGTCGCCGATCTTCGCGCGCGCGTCGTCGCCGAGATCGGATCGGTAGTACGCCTCGAACATCGAGACGACGAAGCCGGGGGTGCAGTAGCCGCACTGCGACCCATACCGGTCCACCATCGCCTTCTGGACGGGATGTAGGCCGTCGGAGGTCGCGAGCCCCTCGACGGTGACGATCTCCCGACCTGCCACCATCGGGAGGAGCGTGATGCACGCGTTGATCGCCCGGTACGTGCGCTCGCCGCGCGCGTCGACGTCGACGAGCGCCACCGTGCAAGCTCCGCAATCGCCCTCGGCGCATCCTTCCTTCGTCCCCGTTCGCCCCGTCGCGCGGAGCCACTGGAGCAGCGTCGTGTTGGAGGCGACGTTCTCGACGACGGCGGCGCGGCCGTTCACGACGATCTCGAAGGACGACGAGCGACCCATTCCCGCGATGATACGCCTGGTCACGGGCCCATTGGGCACGAAGCTGAGCCGCTCGTCCGGGGCCGCGATCTTCCGCATCTCGCGGCGCGGAGAACCCCTCGACGCGCAACGTTTTCGCGAAGCCCGGACTGTTCGCGCAGGCGAACAGTCTAGCGCCGCAACCGCCCTACTTCGCTTCGATGTTCGGGCCTAGCGTTGCAAGTGGGACGGGAGGTCGGAAGCCCGCAAGACGCGGAGGGGTATCGTGGACACCGAGCGCCATTCGACGAAGGTCGGGCTGGGCTCGACATCGGATCGGGATGGTTGGGGCGGAGCCCCGAGTTCGTCGATGTCGGCCGCCGAGCTCGCCATGGAGCTCCCGCACATGCGTCGCGATCTGCGGGGGCTCGTCGCGCTCGAGTGGATCCAGATGACGCTGGCGTTCGCCGCACTGATTGCGGTCGGCGTCCGCGCGGCGCTCACCGCGAGGAACCACCTGGTCGCTGCGTCGTTCGCGGCGGCCATCCTCCTCGCCCTCCTCTTCATCGTGCTCGCGCTCCGCATCCGGATCGGAGCCGGCGCCTTGCGCGGTGATCTCGAGAAGATGGCCATCCGCGCCGAGGTCGAGCGATCGACGGAGGCCGCGCTCCGCGGCCATCCGTACCGCTCGAACGCGCTCTGCTCGGCCCCGAGGACCGTCCGCGGGTGGCGCCGGCGTCACCTCGGTCTCCTCCTCTACACCGGGCTCGCACTGCTCATGATGACGAGCGAGGCGATCGCGATGCACGACGTCTTCGCCTCGGCAAGCCTGGAGGAGGACGACGACCTCGAGTGGCTCGTCCCGGGCGACGAGGACGAGCACGGGAGCGGCCTCGAGATGGAGTGGCCGTTGAACAAGCTCCGGGCGGTGCGCGATTGCATGGCCCGGAGCTCGTACGACCACCGCTGACCGCTCAGGGCACGTTGGCGTTCAAGACCGCGTAGCCGTACTTCCCGTACGTCTGGATGTACTCGTACGAGATGTGCGCGTAGCCGTCGTGGCCCCAGTCCGTGCCCCAGCTGTTCTTCACGATGAAGTAGTTCTGCGTCCGGTTGTAGCCGACGATGAGCATCGCGTGCCCGCCGACGGACGGCGCGGGGTTGCCGTTGGCATCGAGCTGGACGTCGATGACGCCGTCGCCGCTCGCCCAGTCGTTTCCGGCGATGTTGAGGCCGTAGACGATGTCGTAGCCGGCCTTCAGGAAGGACTCGAGCAGGTTGGTGTTGTCCGCACGGTAGGAGCCGATGCCGCCGTACTTCGGCGTGTAGAAGTGCGCCAGCGAGGTGAACCTGGCGCCGGCCGCGCTCGAGCACGTCACCGGGACCCCGGCAGGACAGCTCGTCGGCGTGTACGGCATCTGCGTCTCCGCACAGACGCCGCGCTCGCTCAGGATCGGTCCCGTCCTCCACGTCGTGAACCCGCCCGCAGGCGTGCACGTCATGCCGGCGTCGTTCATGAAGAGCTGGAACGCGTGGTTCTCCGACAGGTCGCGCGTCACGCCCCCGCGCTTGCCTCGCGCCTCGAGGCCGGCGACCGCCGCGAACGCGGTGCAGGTGCCTCGCGAGCCCTGATCCTTCACCGGCGTCTGCCACGCCTGGTTCGACACCACGTAGTCGAGCAGCTTGATGCCCTTCAGCTTGCCGATCCACGGCGACTCGATGTGCGCCTTGTACGGGAGGAGCTGTTGGGGCAGCGTCTTCATCTGCAGATTGGGCGGGGGCATCGGCTGCTGCCCGATGGGCTCGAGCTGGTAGGTCTTGCCGCTCTTCACCTTCAGGAGCGGGATGTTGCCCTGGTAGCTGACGCGCTGGCCGAGGGCGGCCGGATCGAACCGCCGCTTGCCGGTGAGCGCCTGCTTCAGATCCGGCGAGACGGTCACCGGCTCGGTCCGGAGCTGCGTCAGCACCGGCTTCGGAGGGTTCGGCGCGGGCTTGAGCGGCGCAGAGGCCGTGGGGCGAGGCTGCGCGTACGAAGACGCGGCGACCCCGAGGACGCCCGCCGCCATCAAGAACCCGCCCCACACACGCCTGCTCGAAAGTTTCATCTTCCTTGGTCTCCTTCGCTGCGCCCCCGCGAGGGACGCACAGCCTGAGACTGGCCTCGCGTGTCGGCTATTCGTCGCCATCGTGTCACCCGAAGGGGGGCACCCGTGAGGCATCACCCGATCGGGTGACGCCGGCGTCGGCGTCACGTCGCACCGGCGGTCGTCAGCGTGCGCCGCGACGCCACGCGACGAGCTCGGCGACGACCGACACCGCGATCTCGTCGGGCGTGCGCGCTCCGATGTCCACGCCGAGCGGCATGCGGACACGCGCGCGATCGGCCTCCGAGAACCCCTTCGCTTCGAGACGCTGCCTCGTCCGCTCGGCCTTCGCGCGGCTGCCGATGCCTCCGACGAAGGCGAAGCCGCGACGGAGCGCCCACTCGATCGCGCGCTGATCGAGCGCGTGATCGTGGGTCATGACGAGGCACACGCCGCGGGGGTCGACCTCCGCGCCGACCTCGTCGAACTCGCCCGTGAGGCATCGGACGTTCGGGAAACGGCTCTCGTCGGCCCAACCCTCGCGCGCGTCGACGACGGTGACGGCGAACCCGACGCGAGCGAGGAGCGGCGCCGTCGCCGTCGCCACGTGCCCCGCGCCGACGACGAGCGCCGGGACGGTGGCCGCGATCGGCTCGAGGAGCACGACGAGCCTTCCCCCGCAGCACATGCCGAGCTCCGGCCCGAGCTTGTACGTCTTCACCTCGTGGCGGGCCGACGGCTCCTTGACCATCGCGACGAGCGACTCGAGGACGGCCCGCTCGACCGCGCCGCCCCCGACCGTGCCGATGCACGTGCCGTCGGCCGACAGATAGAGCTTCTGGCCCGGCGTCCCCGGCGCAGAGCCATGGCGTTCGAGCACCGTCGCCATCGCCCCGGGGACGCCCCGGACGGCGTGCTCCGCCGCCGCCGAGAGGACCGCCGAGACGTCGCCCGGCGCCGGGATCGGGAGGGCGACCTCCTCGCTCTCGGCGAGCGGGCGCGGGCCACGCTGCGGCGACCGTGCCTCGGCCTGGGCGGCCTCTCCCCCATGTCCCCCATGAGAGGGAGAGGCCTCGTCCCGCACAGGTGGGGAGACCGGATCGCGCATCCCGGCTATTCTAGCCCCCCAACCCGTCGACTTCGCCTATCCTCCGAGCCTCCATGCCGGCACAAGGTCCCAGCTTCGACCCCAGCCAGGTGCTCGTGATGATCCTCGCGGGAGGCGAGGGAAAGCGCCTCTATCCGCTCACCCTCGACCGCGCGAAGCCCGCCGTACCGTTCGCGGGGCGTTACCGGATCATCGACATCGTCCTGTCGAACTTCGTCAACTCGGGCTTCTATCGGATCAAGGTGCTCACGCAGTACAAGAGCGCCTCGCTCGAGGAGCACATCGCGCGCGTCTGGCGTCTCTCGCCCCTGCTCGATCAGTTCATCGAGGCCATCCCCGCGCAGCAGCGCACCGGGCTCTCGTGGTTCAAGGGCTCGGCGGACGCCGTCTACCAGTGCCAACACGTCATCACGGACGAGAAGCCCGAGATCGTGTGCATCTTCGGCGGCGACCACGTCTACAAGATGGACGTCCGCCAGATGATCGCCGCCCACGTCGCGCGAAACGCCGCCGCGACCGTGGCCGCGATCCCCGTGCCGAAGAAGACCGCGAGCGAGTTCGGGGTGATCGAGACCGACTCGAACGGCCGAATCATCGGCTTCCACGAGAAGGTGAAGAACCCTCCGACGATGCCGGGCTCGAACGACATGTGCCTGGCCTCGATGGGCAACTACGTCTTCCGCACGCAGGATCTCATCCGCGAGCTGAACCGCGACGCCGCGGTCGAGACCAGCAAGCACGACTTCGGCCACGACATCCTCCCGCGGATGGTCGCCGACGGTCAGGACGTGTTCGCCTACGACTTCGCGACGAACATCGTCCCGGGCGAGGACGAGCGCGCACGCGGCTACTGGCGCGACATCGGCACGATCGAGGCGTACTGGGAAGCGCACATGGATCTCATTTCGATCCATCCGCTCTTCAACCTGTACAACGAGCGCTGGCCGATCCGCACCGGCGCGACGCACCATCCGCCCGCGAAGTTCGTCTTCCGCGACGAGGCCCACGCGCGCGTCGGCATCGCGACCGACTCGATGGTCAGCCACGGCTGCATCATCTCCGGCGGCCGCATCCACCGGAGCGTCCTCAGCGTCGGCTGCCGCATCAACTCCTTCAGCGAGGTCGAGGAGAGCGTGCTCTACGAGCGCGTCCGCGTCGGCCGGCACGCGAAGATCCGTCGCGCCATCATCGACAAGGACGTCGAGGTCCCGCCCGGTGTCGAGGTCGGGTTCAACCTCGAGGCCGACCGCAAGCGCTTCTTCGTCACGGAGAACGGCATCGTCGTCATCCCGAAGCGGGCGAAGCTCGACGACGAGAAGATGTGGCGCCTCTGAGGGGCTCGAGGCTCCGGGCGGAAGGCTCCAGGAGCGGCCCGCGTTCGCTTCGACTGCGGCGGTAGCGACGACGCTTGCAGACCGTCACGCCGCTGGCATGCTCAGCGGGAGGTCACCGTGCGCACGATCATCGTCGGCGACGTGCATGGATGCGCGAGCGAGCTCCAGTCGCTCCTCGATCGCCTCGCCTTCTCGAACGGCGATCGGCTCGTCTTCGTCGG
>CALFEQ010000185.1 GCA_937949945.1 uncultured Myxococcales bacterium | reverse complement strand
GAAACTACGCTTCCGATCCCAAATCCAGTGACTCTCCAGCCGGGAACTCTGGAGCCCTGACGATCATCCGGAAAAGCTCTCCGTCCGAATCTCGCTCGAAGGTGCGCGACTTAATCGTCAAATTCGTGTAGACCAGGAGAGCATGTCAGAGGGGGGCTCGGGCCGTCGGTCGGCTTCCGGGGTTTCATGTTCTGCATGCTCCTGATCGGAGATTGCGGAGGTGTAGATGCACGACGACGCCAGCACGTCCAGTTCCAGCGAGCTCGTTGCGCTACGGCAGCGCGTGGAGGAGCTCGAGCGCCGACTCGCCGCTGCGGAGGAGGAGCGGGACGTGTTCAAGCACGTCGTCCAGAGCGCTCCGGCGATCGTCTCGCGCCTCACGCCCGACGGCGAGCTGATCTACGGAAACACCGCCTGCGAGAAGATCATCGGAATGACCTCCGACGAGGCCAAGGGGAAGAAGCTCCTGCCGATCCTCTATCCCGGCGAGCTCTGGGCGCAGGTCGAGGAGTACTTCCGGATCGCGGGCTCCGGAGGCAACGTCAAGGACTACGAGATGACGATCCGGACGCACACGGGCGAGCACCGGATCGTCGCGTGGAACTCGTATCACCGGTTCGAGAACGGAAAGCTCGTCGAGCTGATCTCGTTCGGGATCGACGTCACGGATCGACGGCGGGAGGAGACCGAGCGGCAGCGCCTGCAAGAGGAGGTCATCGCGATGCAGGCGGCGACCCTCGCCGAGCTGTCGACGCCGCTCATCCCGATCACCTCCGAGATCGTCGCCATGCCGCTCATCGGCACGATCGACGGCACCCGTGCGCAGCGGATCATGGAGTCGCTGCTCACGGGCGTCATCGAGACGCGCGCGCATACGGCGATCATCGACATCACCGGCGTCGCCACCGTCGACACGCAGGTCGCCGACGCGCTCATCCGAGCCGCGCGCGCGGTCCGGCTCGTCGGCGCCGACGTGATCGTGACGGGCATGCGCCCCGAGGTCGCCCAGACGCTCGTGAGCCTCGGGACGAGCTTCGAGGGCATCACGACGCTCGCGACGCTGCAGTCCGGCATCTCGTTCGCGATGAAGAAGGTCGGACGCGAAGAGCGGCGCAGTCGGTCGCGCGCCTCCTTCGACGTGGAGGCCGACGCGGAAGACTGAGCGCGCGCGGAGGGCGAAGGCTCAGGCGGCCGCGCGCGCGAGCCAGCCGTCGAGGATCGCGAGGCAGCCCTCGAGCGTGTCGCACATGTTGAGCTCGCGACGGAGCTGCGCGGCCCCGCGCAGGCCGGAGAGGTACCCGGAGAGGTGCCGCCGCGTGCAGTGGACGCCGCGCGGCTCGCCGCGCGCCTCGACGTTCGCGACGAGGTGGCGCTTGCAGAGCTCGATGCGCTCTTGGTCCGTCGGCGGGGGAAGGAGGACGCCGTCACGGAGGTACGCCTTCACCTCGCGGAAGATCCACGGATGCTCGATGGCGCGGCGTCCGATCATGACGCCCGCGCACCCGGTCGTCTCGATGGCGCGTTTGGCGTCCTCGGCGGAGCGGACGTCGCCGTTCACGAGCACGGGGATGGAGACGACCTCTTGCGCACGCTTCGCCCAGCTCCAGTCGGCTGCGCCGGAGTGTCCCATCTGCGCGGTCCGACAATGGATCGTGATCGCGGCGACGCCGGCGTCCTCGAGGCGCCGGGCGAGATCGACGATGGGCATGTGCGACTCGGGCCCGAACCCGATGCGCGTCTTGACGGTCACCGGCAGCGAGACGCTCGAGACGACCATCTTCGCCATCGCGACCATCGCGGCCGGATCACGGAGCCATCCCGCGCCGGCACCTCGGCCGGCGATCTTCGGGACCCAGCAGCCGCAGTTGATGTCGATGAACAGCGGCTCGGCTTGCTCCGCGAACCGCGCCGCCTCGGCGAGGCGCACCGGATCCGAGCCGTAGATCTGGATCCCGGTGAGCACGTCGTCCTCGGCGAGCTGGATCTTCCGACGCGCGTTGCGGCACCCGCGCAGCAGGCCCTCGACGTTGACGAACTCCGTGACCGTGATCTCCGCCCCGAGGCTGCGGCAGAGGCGCCGGAACACGACGTCGGAGACGTCCTCGAGCGGAGCGAGCACGGCGGGCTTGGCAGCGTAGAGCTGTCGGAGCCGGTCGAAGTTCGGATGAGCCACGATGGGGCACGAGATAGCTCAGGATCGCTGCGGCCGCCAACGGCGTCCTGCACCCGGGTTCGGGCTCATCCCCGCGGAATCCCTTTGGATCTCGAGGAGTGGCGCGCGAGACGCAGTTGCAAGCGGACAGGGCCGATGCTCGTGCTACGCCACGCTCGGGCGTATGGTGCTCGCCTCAACTCCGCGACAATCCTCGGGAAGGGAGAGCGACGGCACGAGGAAGCGGTCGCTCGCGGCCATCCTGCGCGATCGCGGGCCGCTCGCCGTGACCGACGCGGTCGACATCGCGCTCGACGTCTGCGATGCGCTTGCGAACGCCCACGCGAACGGCGTCGTGCACGGGGACCTCGGGATCCATCGCGTGCGCACCACCTGGCCGCGCGTGCCCGGCGAGCCGGTGGAGATCTTCGCGCTCGGCGAGGACGACAGCGCGGCGCGCTCGCTGCGAGCGTCCGCCGCCGGTGTGCTCGTCGCGCCCGAGCAGCGCGAGGGACGGGGCGTCGACGCGCGCGCCGACGTCTGGGCCGTCGGTGGCCTGCTCCACTGGATGATCTCCGGCCTCTCGCCGAACGTCGCTCCCATCACGGAGACGCTCGCCGGCCTGCCGCGCCCGCTGGTCGCCACGATCGAGGCGTGCCTCGAGGTCGACCCGGAGCGCCGGCCCCGCTCCGTCGACGAGATCACCGAGCGGCTCGCGTCGTTCTCGTCCGATCCCGCGGCCCGCTTCGAGCAGCTCGCGCGGAGGCGCGTCGCGCTCGCGGCCTCTTCTTCGAGCGCTCGCACGGAGCGGGGCGCGGCCGGCGACGACGCTGCGACGACGCTGTGGGCGTCGCAGGAGCCCCATCCCATCGCAACGAACGTGGTCGTCGGGCCGGCGGCTCCGCACGCGCAACCGGCGTCGATCCCTCCGGTGTCGTTCCCGTCCGCGCCGCCTCCGCGCTTGCCGATGGCGAGCCCCGCGTTCTCGACGCGAGAGCGTTCGCTCATGCCTCTCGTCCTCGGCGCCGTGGGCTTCGCCGTGACGCTCGCGTTGGCGATGACGTTCGGTCCGCGGCTCCTCGGCCGCGCGCCGTCGGCGGCGAGCGCCGCTTCACCCGCTTCGGTCGAGTCCTCGACGCCGCCGCCGCGAGCCACGGACGTGTCCGCATCGCCGGCGACTCCCGCGAGCGATCCGAGCGGTCCGCCGCTCGTCACGCCCACGTCGCTTCCGGACGCCTTCGTCTCCACTCCCGCGAACCTGCCGGACGCGCCGAAGGCGGGCGAGCGCGTGTCCGACGGACGCCGTCCTGCCGAGACGACCAGGTATGCGCCGACCAGGTCCGTTACGCCGTCCGCGTCCGCGCCGAGCGATGCGGCGATCATGCGCTCGCTGGACGATGCGCTCCGCACGACGGGGCAGACGCCGACCAGGTCCGTTGCGCCGTCCGCGTCCGCGCCGAGCGACGCGGAGCTCACGCGTTCGCTGGAGGACGCGCTTCGCTGACGCCGTGCGCTTTCGGTCGCCTACGTGATCAGTCCCAACGGTTGAAGATCACGTTCAGCGTGTCGACGTAGTCCTTCACGACGAGGAAGTACCCGCTCCGCGCCTCGACCTTGCAGAGCGTCTCGCCGACGGCGACACCGCATCGAGCCGGCGTGAGCTCTTCCTCGTCGACGTCGCACGCGGCGTGTCGCTTCAGCACGACGCGTACGGCCTGATCGGCGGTCTCCTCGTCGAGCGTCCAGTCGTCGTTCGGCGTGATCTCCGACATCGCCACGGCGTGGTGGCTGCTGTCCCCGCCACGCCGCAGGTACTCGTAACAGGAGATCGCCGACGACTCCGTCGACGTAAGCTCGCTCTCGCTCGCTCGGGCGAGCTCGACGCCGTTCGCGTCGGAGCAAGCGATGGCCAAGCACGAAAGGCACGAGAGGGTGAGGAGGAGCGTTCGAGGGAGCATCGGGCTTTGCATCTCCGTTCGCCGCCTGGGACGCACCCCATACCACAATGTGCGGAATGTGCCCGTCGAGACGGGCGGAACGGGTCCAGGATGTGGAAATAATTCGAAAATTCGTCGATTCGCCCTCTCACTCGACCCAGGCGATGGTCGCCGGCGGACAGGCGGCGAAGCGTCCGCTGTTCGTCGTGTACACGCGCACGACGAGCTTGTTCGTCGTGCTGCACGGCGCGTTCGAGCCAAACGGAGGTCGGCTCGCGTTCGACGGTCGATGCCCCTGTCGTATCGAGACTGCTCTTGCCTGTAGAGCGACTCGAATGGGCTCTTTCTCAAACGATGGTGTCACGCGTCGTCGGAACGGGCGGCTCCATCACGTCGGGCAAGAGCGCCGCGCCGAGGACGCCGGCGCTGTCACCGAGCGTGTTCTTCACGATGCGTGTCGACAGCTCGTCGTTGAACACCCAACGTGCGACGGCGCGCGGCCCCTTGTCGTAGAGCGCAGAGACGTTGGAGACGCCGCCGCCGATGACGATGACGTCGGGATCGAGCACGTTGATCACCGTCGCGAGCGCGCGCCCGAACAGATCGATGCGCTCGGACATGAGCTTCCGTGCGATGACGTCCTCGCCCGAAGCGGCGCGTGCCGCGATCTCGGCGAGCGGTTTGTTGCCTCCGCCGCGCGCCTTGTACTCCGCCTCGAGCGCGGGGCCGCTCAGGTACGTCTCGACGCATCCGCGCTTGCCGCAGTAGCAGGTCGGACCGTTCTCCGCGTCGAGCAAGACGTGTCCCCACTCGCCCGCGATGCCCTGCGCGCCTTCCCACATGCGTGGAGGCCGACCCTCCTCCGCGAACACGACGCCGCCGCCGACGCCGGTCCCCATGATCACGCCGAACGTCACGCGCGCGCCGCGGGCCGCGCCCCACGTCGCCTCGGCGAGGGCGAAGCAGTTCGCGTCGTTCGCGAAGACCAGAGGCCTGCCGATCGCGGCCGCGAGATCCGTCCGGAACGGCTGACCGTTGAGGCACGTCGTGTTCGAGTTCTTCACCAGCGGCACGCCCGACGGCGTGCCGTCGGCACGGCGCATCGTCACCGAGCCGGGCATGCCGACGCCGATCGGCGTCTCGAGCGGATCGATCCCCGCCGCCTCCGCGACCTGGAACACGAGCGCGCGCGTGATCGTGACGATGTGGTCGTAGCCGAGCGTCCTGTCCGTCGGGACGCGCTTCCGAGCGACGATGTCCGGCTCGTCGAGGTACGCGCTCTCGCGGATGACGATGGCCTCGATCTTCGTGCCACCGAGGTCGACTCCGATGCGATGCTGCGCTGTCATGACGAGCCTCTCGGCAGAGCCCGATGGCGGGGATCGGGGCGACGTCGCGGCCGGCACCGAGCCGGCCGGCGATCACACGGCGTCTTCGACCTCGTCCGTCACGCCGCCCTTGCCGAGCGTACCGCCGGCGGCAGCGAGGAGATAGGCCTCGATGAAGTCGTCGAGCTCGCCGTCGAGCACCGCGTCGACGTTTCCGGTCTCGTGGCCCGTACGGAGGTCCTTCACCATGCGATACGGCGCGAGCACGTAGCTGCGGATCTGGTTGCCCCAAGCGATCTGCGACTTGCTCGCCTGGTACGCCGCCGCCTGCTCCTCGCGCTTGGCCATCTCGAGCTCGTAGAGCTTGGCCTTGAGCATCTTCAAGGCCATGCGGCGGTTCTGGAGCTGCGAGCGCTCGGCGCGGCAGACGACCACGATTCCGGTCGGGAGGTGCTTCATGCGCACCGCCGTCTCGACCTTGTTGACGTTCTGCCCGCCCTTGCCGCCGGCGCGCATCGTCGTCGTCTCGAGGTCCTCGTCCTTGATGACGATGTCGATCTCGTCCTCGATGTCGGGCTGGACCTCGACCGCGGCGAACGCCGTCTGCCGTCGCGCGTTCGCGTCGAACGGCGAGATGCGGACGAGCCTGTGGACGCCGATCTCGCTGCGCAGGTAGCCGAAGGCGTGGTCTCCGGCGACGGTGATCGTCACGCCGTCGATGCCCGCCTCGTCACCCTCCTGGTAGTCGATGATCTCCGTCTTGAAGCCGCGGCGCTCCGCCCAGCGCAGGAACATGCGCATGAGCATCTGCGCCCAGTCCTTCGCGTCGACGCCGCCGGCGCCGGGGTGGATGCTCAGGATCGCGTTCGCGTGATCGACCGGGCCGGCGAGCATGCGGGCGAGCTCCGCGGAGCGGAGCCGCTTCTCGAGCTCCGGAAGCTGCGCCGCGATCTCGGCGATGACGGACTCGTCCTTCTCGGCGACGCCGAGCTCGTAGAGCTCCTTGGCGTCTTCGATGTCGCGCGTGAGCTTCTCGGTCGTCTCGACCTTCTGCTCGATGCTCGAGCGCTTGCGCGTGACCGCCTGGGCCTTCTTGGGATCGTCCCAGAAGCCGGGCGCGAGCGTCTCCTCGTTGAGCCGTTCGATTTCCCGCTTCAGCTTGGGGACGTCAAAGATGCCCCCTTAGCGTCATGAGACGCCTTTGGAGGTCTTCGAGCTTGTCGCGGGTCTCTGCGATCATGACCGGCGCATATATCACAGATCTCCGTCGTCTGCCTCGTCCCGGTTCGGCGGCGCGCCGGCCGAGCCTCCGAGGCCGATCCTCCTCGCCGGCTGGCGGCGGACGTGCGCGCCGAACCAGCCGTTCGTGAGCACGTCGAGCGCGGCCTCCGCTTCGGCGACGCGCAGCACGACGTCCGCTTCGTCGCGCGTCCCTTGCTGCGACGGCGGCAGCGTCTGCAAGTCGAGCACGGCGCGTTGCCAGTGGAAGAGCGCGTCGAGGACCTTCGCGGCGACACGGGCGCGCGCGTCCCGATGCTCGATGCGCATGCGCTCGAAGCTCGGCTCGTCGTCGGCGTAGACGAGCCGGTCGAGCCTCCAGGTGAGCCGGGCCTCGAGTCCGATGTTCGCGCCCGAGGAGTCGCGCAGGCGGCTCGTCTGCGTCCCGGTGTCGAGCGACAGCCGCGCGTCCTCGTACCGCACGGCGCGCAGCCGCGCCTCCGGGAGGATGGCGCTCCACCGGGCGCGCGACGCGATCGACTCGAGCCTCGCGTTGTCCGGCGCGAGCCCGGCCGCGCGCCACGCCGCGGCGACGCACGCGCGGGCGAGCCTCGGGGTCACCATCGACTGGAACGGAACCTCGGTCGAGCTCGCCTCGAGCGCCACGCGCTCCGACCCGACGTGCACGATCTCGGGCCTCGACGCGTCCGAGCGGGCGGGCAGAGGCGGCGGCAGGCTCGACACGCGGTTGCTCCCACGCGCGAAGCGCTCGAGCGGGAGCCCGAGGACGAGGAATCCGCCGACCTCGCGGCGGTCGTCGTACGTCCGTCGCGTGAATCCCACGAGCGAGAGCCATGCCGAGCCGCGCGGCGATCCGAGCACCGCCCTGCCGCCGGTCGGCGACGACAGGATCGGAAGAACGCTCCGGGCTGCGACGTCCTCCGCATCGACGTCGCCGTCGGCGAGCGCGTCCTCCGGGGACGAAGCCCAACGCGGAGCGGCCCACGCGCGTGGCGCGAGCGTGCAGGCGAGGAGGAAGGAGAGGACGGCGAGGAACGCCGTCCGACGAGGGGCGGGACGTGGTGCGATACCGAGCTTCATGGCGCGCGCCCCGAGCCAGCCGCGTTCCATGCACGCATCCGAGGACTTCTCGCGGCTTGGCGCGCGTGACCCCATGGCCCGGCCACGCGGTGGGTGGCCCGCGCCATCCGACGAGACGTCGTCGCGATCGCATGTGTCGTCCTCGAGCCGGCACGAACCGATGCGCGACCGAAGGCAGCGATATCGACCGCGATCTCCCGGCGTTCGCTTCGCCAGATTTCCCGCGGCGTTTCTTGATTTGGCCCAGAAGGACGCGCACACTCTCGACCGTGAGCGAGGTGCGCCCCGGCGAGATCATCGCGGGGAAATTCCAGATCGAGCGCGTGATCGGGGAAGGGGGCATGGGCTACGTCGTAGCCGCCCGGCACCTCCAGCTCGGGCAGACCGTGGCGCTCAAGTTCATGCGCTCGGACTTCCTCGAGGAGCACAAGAGCCGGTTCCTCCGCGAGGCGCGCAACACCGTGCGGCTGAAGAGCAAGCACGTCTCGCGCGTCCTCGACGTCGGCTCGCTCGACAACGGCGTGCCGTACATCGTGATGGAGTACCTCGAGGGGACCGACCTGTCCGCGCTGCTCCAGAAGCGCGGTCCGTTCCCCGTCCAAGAGGCGTGCGACTACATCATCCAAGCGTGCGAGGCGATCGCGGAGGCGCACTCGTACGGCATCGTCCATCGCGATCTCAAGCCCGCCAACTTGTTCCTCACGCGAGGCTCCGGCGGCGAGCCGGTCGTGAAGGTCCTCGACTTCGGGGTGTCGAAGGTCCTCGAGCTCGGGTTCGAGGACACCTCGCCGGGCCGTCACGTCGACAGCGTCGTGACGAAGGCGACCGATCTCCTCGGCTCGCCGAGCTACATGTCGCCCGAGCAGATCATGTCCGCGCGCGATGCGGACGCGCGGAGCGACGTCTGGTCGTTGGGCGTCATCCTCTTCCGGCTCATCAGCGGCAAGGCACCCTTCACCGGCAACTCGCTCGGCGATCTGATCCAGAAGATCATGCACGGCCCGGTGCCGAACCTGCGCGACTTCCGGCCCGACATCCCGGAGGGGCTCGAGCACGTGCTCTTCCGCTGCATGGAACGAGACCGCATGCGACGCCCCGACGTCGTCGAGCTCGCGAGGATGCTCGCTCCCTACGCCGGTCCGAACGCGGCACCTTCGCTCGAGCGCATCGCGATCCTCGGCCCGGCGCTGATCACTGCCGCTCCCGCTCCGGCTCCGAGCGGGCCGTCGGTCACCGGGCCGAAGAGCACCTGGGCGACGTCGTCGCAATCGACCAGCACGGCGCAAGCTCCGAAGGAGCCGAAGAAGAAGGACATGTCGGCCGCGAGCTTTTTGCTCTGGTCCGGCCTCCTCGCGATCATCGTCGTCACGGCCGCGTTCGCGAGCGTGCGCTGGTACAAGGCGTCCAGCAGGAGCGCCGTGTCGACCGAGGCGCCTCCTCCGACGGCCGACTCCTCGCCCGTGCCCGAGGATCCGCTGCCGCCGGCGATCGCGATCCCCACCACGCCCGCCGACACGACGAGCAAGGCACCCGCGAGCTCGACCACGCGTCCGACGCAGGGCCACACCACCCGGCCCAGGGCGTCGTCCACGACGGCGAAGTCGGCGCACACGGCATCGACCTCGCAGACCGGCAAGGCTTCGCAGCCGGAGCCCGAGCCCACGTCCGAGATCCCGCCGACGCGAGAATGAGCTAGGAGCCCGTCCCAGGTGGCGAGGCCGTGAAGATCGAGATCCTGAGGAGGTGGGTCGACGACGACCGGTCGCTGCTCTTGCGCCGTCGCGGCCCGCACCTCGAGCTCTTGCTCGGCAACGTGGTGCTCCTCTCGAGCGCCGCGCTCGAGACGGAGCTCGCGTTCGGCCGGCTCGCCGCCACGGCGCTCGAGCGCATCCCGGTGGGGGCTCGTCCGCGCGTGATCGTCGGCGGGCTCGGGTTCGGGGCGACGCTGCGTGGCGTGCTCGACGTGGCGCCCGCGGCGGCGGAGATCGTCGTCGTGGAGAAGCTCCGCGCCGTCGTCGACCTCGCGAGGACGGACGCCGCGCATCTCGTCGCGGGCGCCCTCGACGATCCGCGCGTGGTCTTGCGGTGCGCCGACGTCGCCGACGTGATCGCCGAGACCGACGCCGGCAGCGCCGCGGCCATCTTGCTCGACGTGGACAACGGACCCGACTGGGCGAGCTTCCGTACGAACGCGCGACTCTACGCCGAGCCGTCGCTCGTCCGTGCGCGTCGCGCGCTCGCTCCGGGCGGGATCTTCGCGGTGTGGAGCGGGTACCCGGCGGATGGCTTCGTCCGGGTGCTTCGTCGCGCGGGCTTCCGGCCGATGGTCGAGCCGTTGCGCGAGCGCGGGGTCGTCCGTGCTCGCGCCTACGTGGGCGTCGTCGACGCGCCTACGGCCGAGGTCCCTTGAAGAGTCAATCTCCTTTTTTCAGGACGGCGCTCCCCGAGCCGGACCATGGGCGGCGGTCGGTCATGAAGCGATGGAGATCCCGATGGAATCCGGGCGCCTCACCGGCCTGCCGCGAGGACGTCACGAGGTCGAAACACAAGCTTGAGCGAAATGGCTAGATTCCGGCGCGGACAATGGAGCAAAAGGAGCAGCCAGTGGCGGTGGAATCGCTCCGGAGGAATCGCTGATGGGTGTTCAAGACATCATCCGCTGGTTTCTGCCGAGGGAAGACCACTTCTACGACTTCCTCGAGCGACAGGCGAAGGCCGCGCACGAGGGCGCGAAGGCGCTCAGCAAGTTCGCCACGAACGGCACGACCGCCGAGCAGGCGCGTGACGCCGTGCAGAAGATCGAGCACGAGGGCGACGGGATCGTCCACGAGATGGAGGAGGCGCTCGCTCGGACCTTCGTGACGCCGATCGATCGCGAAGACCTCCAGAAGCTCTCCTCCGAGCTCGACGGCGTGCTCGATCTCACGAACGGTGCCATCCGCGCCTGCGTCTTGCTCGGTGTCGACAAGCCTACCGAGCCGATGAAGAAGCTCATCGACTACATCGTCCGGTGCACGGAGAAGATCGACGAGGCGATCCCGAAGCTGCGCAAGCACCGGTACAGCGAGATCGTGCAGGTCGCGCGAGAGCTACGAAAGATCGAGAAGGAGGCCGACGTGGTGTACCGCGAGGCGCTCTCGGCGCTGTTCAAGCCGGACGTCTCCGGCGCTTATCGCGAGACCGCGATGGACGCTCGCGTCCTCATCCGCGAGAAGACCGTGCTCGAGGATCTCGAGAACGCGATCGATCAGTGCGACTCGATCGCAGACACGCTCGCCAACCTCGCTGTGAAGCATGGTTAGCCTGCTCATCTGCGTCATCGTCTTCGCGATCATCTTCGACTACATCAATGGGTTCCACGACGCCGCGAACGCCATTGCCACGGTGGTCTCGACGGGCGTCCTTCCCGTGCGCACCGCGGTCCTGCTCGCGGGCGTCCTGAACTTCGTCGGCGCCGTCACCGGGACGGCCGTCGCCAAGACGATCGCGTCCGGGTTCGCCGATCCGTCGGACGTCACACAGACGGTCGTGCTCGCCGCTCTCATCGGCGCGTGCATCTGGAACCTGATCACGTGGTGGTACGGCATCCCGTCGAGCTCGTCGCACGCGCTCATCGGCGCCCTCGCCGGCGCCGTCGTCGCGAAGGCCGGGATGAGCGCGTTCCGATGGGACGCGCTCGAGGACAAGGTGCTCGTCCCACTCGTCGCATCGCCCACCCTCGGGTTCTTCGCCGCGTTCGTCATGATGATCGCGCTCGTGTGGGCGGTCCGAGGCGTGCGCCCGGCCATCGTGCACCGCGTGTCGCGCGCGCTGACGCTCCTCTCGGCGATGGGGCTCGCGTTCGCCCATGGCTCCAACGACGCGCAGAAGTCGATGGGCATCATCACGCTGGCGCTGCTGGCATTCGTCTCGGCCGGACACGAGGGCGCTCTGCCGGCGTGGATGCTCCCGCAGGGCGACGCCGTTCCGATGTGGGTCATCCTCGCGTGCGCGGCCGCGATCGGGCTCGGCACGATGGCCGGCGGCACGAAGATCATCAAGACGATGGGCACGAAGATCATCCGCCTGAACACGCTTCAGGGGTTCGCTGCCCAGACGTCGGGCGCGCTCACGATCCTCGGCGCGAGCCACCTCGGCGTCCCGGTCTCGACGACCCACTGCATCAACGCGTGCATCATGGGCGTCGGCGCGAGCAAGCGCGTGAGCGCCGTCCGCTGGGGCGTCGCGGGCAACATCCTGGTCGCGTGGGTGCTGACGCTGCCGCTGAGCGGCGTCATTGCTTACGTCACGATGCTCCTCCTCGGGCGCATCTTCGAGTAGCCCTCGTTCGAAGATTCGCGGGGAGGACGAGGTCCGCGCGCGGCAGCCTACTTCGCCGCTGCGCTGCTCGAGCCTTCCAGCTCCAGCTTGCCCGTCGCCGTGTCGAGCACTCCGACCTGCCAGACCTCGTCGGCTTCGCGGTGCTTGCGGTCGCACGTCTCGGCCGTGCGTGCGCCGTCGAACCAGACGTGCACGCACGGGCCGGGGCCCTTCTCCACCCGCTCGTCGAGGTACTGCACCGAGACCGGCAGCTTTCGGGCGCCCGCGGGGATCTGCATGTACGTGTACGCGCCGCGGGTCTTCACGTCGCAGAGCCCGGGGATGGGGATCTCGGCGGAGCAGCGCTGGCCCTTCGACTCGTCCGTGACGCGCAGGTTCACGCGCGGGAACGTGTCGGGCTCGTCGCCGACGTCGAAGCCGTGCCAGACGAGCTGCACGAGCACGTCCTTCGTCTTGGGCGGCTTCACGTCGATCGTCGCGGTCGCCTGGCCGCGACGCCCCGCTTCGTCGACCGCCTCCGCCATCACGGTGTACGTGCCGTAGACGTCGATCCCGAGGTCGGCGCGATACGGTCCCTTCGCGAAGCGGAGCTTCGCGGTCGAGCCGGCGGGCAGGTCGTGCACCCTGAGCAGCCTGTCCACGAGGGCGAACTTGCCGCGTCCGACGGCCGTGATCTCGCATTCGACGGTGTCGCCGGGCTGCGCGGTGATCGCCTTTGCCCATTCCATCTTGCCCGACTGGCGACAGAGGACGCCGGCGAGGGGCGGCTCTCCGCACGACTCGCCGCGCTCCTCCTCGACGAAGACCTTCACCGGCTTGTCGAGGCGCATGGCGACCGCCGCGTCGAAGGCGCGTTCGTTCGTCTTCTTCACGCAGTGCTCGCCCAGCGTGGTCTCCTTGACCCAGACGTAGAGCGTCGCCGCGGTCTCGACCGCGCGCTGGATCCTCACGCTCGTCGTCTCGCGCTTCTCCGCCACGGCGAGCAGGAGCATCTGGCTCGACGTGTCGAACGTCGACGGCATCGGCGGGACCGCCTTCGCGGGCCAGGCGCGCTCCCAATCCTCCTGGTTGCGGACGACGAAGAAGCCTTCGTTCGCGCCGACGTACGGCTCCTGCGATCCGCGCTTCAGCTTGACGGGATCGCCTTTGATTTCCTCGGGCTTGTCGCCGGGCGCGGTGCGTACCACGGTGATCGCGGGTGTCACCTGACATCCTTGCGCCACGAGGCAGGCCCCCAAGAAAAGCCGCACTCCAAGGTCGCGCATCGTTTCCGCCGATGATAGAGGAGGCCCCGACGTGATCACAGATCGATTCACCGCGCGAGTCCTCGGCGCCATCGTCCTCCTCATGGCGGTGTGCATCGACGTCGGCTGTTTCTTCTTCACGAAGCCCGAAATCCGCCAGAGGCCGACGTTCCCCCTCGTCGTCCTCGTGCCCTCGCTCCCGCTGTTCGGGCTCGGCATCTACCTCCTCCGAAAGGCGAACCGCCTCAAGGCGGAGGACTGAGCGCGCCGCCGCCTGGATGGGCTTGCCCCTTTCGCTGCGCCCACGCATCCGGAACACTGGCGGTGGTGGCAGGTACCAAGGGGGCGCTCCCGTTCCTTCCGACGCTCTCCGAGGAGGAGATCGCGCGCACGCTCGAGATGTCGCCGGTGTCGCTCGACGCGCTCGCGCAGACGTTCGCGGGGAATCCGACGTCGAGGATCGAGCCGCCCCGTCCTCGTTCGGACGCGCTCGGGAGACACGCACTCGCGGCGCTGGACGGAGAGCGCACGGCCTCGATCGCGGGCGGGCTCGCGATGGGCGCGACGATCGGCGAAGGCGGGATGGGGATCGTGCGCGCCGCGACGCAGCGGTCGCTCGGTCGCACGGTGGCCGTCAAGACGCTCCGCCCCGACGCGAAGAACGAGCAAGCGACGCTCCGTCTGCTCCGAGAGGCGTGGGTGACCGGCTCGCTCGAGCACCCGAACATCGTGCCCGTCTACGACCTCGGTCTCGACGAGGACGGCACGCCCATCATCGTGCTCAAGCACATCGAGGGCGTCGCGTGGAGCGATCTCATCGCCGATCGGGAGGCCGTCAAAGCGCGCTTCGGCGCGGACGACCTGCTCGAATGGAACCTCCGGCTCCTCATCCAGCTCTGCAACGCGGTGAGCCTCGCGCACTCGCGCGGCATCATCCATCGCGACCTCAAGCCGGAGAACGTCATGATCGGCCGCTTCGGCGAGGTGTACCTCGTCGACTGGGGCATCGCGGTCAGCCTCCGGGACGATCCGACCGGCCGGCTCCCGCTCGCGTCGCAGTCGGCGGAGATGGCCGGGACGCCCGCGTACATGGCGCCCGAGATGCTCGGCAGCGGCAAGCTCGGCGAGCACACCGACGTGTACCTTCTCGGCGCGATCCTCCACGAGATCCTCGTCGGCCGCCCGCCGCACGCGCACGAGGGCTTCCGCGCGACGGTCGCATCGATCCTGCTCTCCCGGTTCACGTTCCCCGAGCACGTCCCGCGCGAGCTCGCCGCGATCGCGTCGCGCGCGATGAGCCGCGCTCCCGAGGAGCGCTTCGCCTCCGCCGACGAGCTGCGGCAGCGGCTCGAGTGGTACCTCCGCCATCGCGGGTCGCTCGCGCTGTCCGCGGACGCCGCCGCGCGTGTCGAGGAGATGCGCGCGGTCCTGTCGAGCGGCGGCGATCCCGACGAGGTGCGCGCTCGCGTCGACCGCCTCTTCGTCGAGGCGCGCTTCGGATTCCGCCAGGCGCTGCGTGCGTGCGACGACAACGAAGAGGCGAGGATCGGTCTCCGGCGCGCGACCGAGCTGGTCGTGGCCTTCTACCTCGACGAGGGCAAGCCCGACGCCGCCGCCGCCGCGCTCGCGGAGCTCGAGAGCCCGCCTCCGGAGCTCGCGGAGCGCGTCGCCGAAGCGATGCGTGCGCGCGAGGCCGAGCGAAGGCGCGTCGCCGAGCTCGAGCGGCTCGAGGCGCAGCACGACATGTCCATCGGCCGGCGGACGCGCTTCGTCGTGGCAGCGATGATCGGCCTCGTCTGGACGTTCGCTCCCAGCGTCGGCCCACGGCTGTTTCGCGAGGCCGAGCAGCCCGCGTACCGGAAGCTGTACCTGTACAGCCTCGTCATCCTCGCGATCGCCGTCGCCATCGGTCTCTGGGGACGCGAGTCGCTCACGAAGACGATCGTCAACCGTCGCGCGCTCGCCATCGTCCTCGTGACGTTCCTCGCGCAGCTCGCGCTCCAGGTCGGGGCAGCGGTGCTCGGCCTGCCGTTCCCGGTGGTCTGGGTGCTGCACCTCTACTGCTGGTTCGTGTGCGCCGCCGCGTGCGCCGTCCTCGTGGACTTCCGGCTCTGGCCGTCGGCGCTCGTCTTCCTCGGCGCCTTCGTCTTCGCGGCGGCCCGTCCGGATCTCTGCTTCGACGCGATGTCGATCGCCAACTTCTCGCTGTTCGTGAACTTCGCCGTCGCTTGGGCGAGGCCTCGCGAGGATCACGCCTTCATGATGGAGCGCATGCGCGCCCGCTTCCGGAACCGGAAGGAGACCCGCCGGTGAGGGGTCAATTGCAGCTCACGCGAGCGACGAAGGTGGACGAGGGCGACCCCATGAAGGTCGTCACCTCGACCGCGCTCGACGCGGCGACCTCGACCCTCTGCGTCTCCGGGTTCACGTCCGTCGCGACGGAGCACGTGACCGCCTTCGAGCAGCCGTTCCGGATGATGACGACGTGGTTGTAGCCGTAGGGCACGTACCGCGAGTCGGTCTGGACCTGGACACAGGCGGGGAGCGCCGGTCGGGGCGCGCCGGCGTCGGCCGCGCTCGCGTCGGCGGTCGCGAGCGAGCCGATGATCGCGGCGGCCGGCAGTGAGAGGGCGAGTCGACGCATCGCGACCAGCTTGCTCACCCGAGGCGTGCGACGCAAGGCGCGACGAGCTGCCACGGGACGGCCGCGCGCACGGCGTGCGCGCACGCGTCGTGCGCGCGACGGATCGCGAGCTCGAGCGACGCGTCGCCTCGGCTCATCGCGGTGACGATCGCCGACTCGGCCGCCGCCGCCGGCGCGCTCGAGAGCACGGCGCGATCCTCGACGCCGTAGCCGACGGCGAGGGCGGCCCGCGTCGCCGCCTCCGCGCCGGGATCCGCGACGCTGCTCGACGCCTGCTCGAGGACGCGCGTCGCTTCGGCGACCTCCGACGCGGCGGCCTCGCCGCTCGCCCATCGCTCCGCGAGGTCGAGGAGCCGCGCGGCTGCCTCGCCCCCGGCGTCGACGGTGCGCGCGCACCCGACGGCGGCCCGCACGAGCGCGACGTGATCGACTCCGAGCCGCTCCAAGATGCCGAGGAGCCAGTCGCCGCGGGGGCATTCCCTCCACAACGTCTCCCAATCGCGCGCCGATCCCGTGCGCGCGAGGCCGTCGATCACGTCGCCCTGCGCGCCCGAGGCTCGAAGCCAATCGAGAGGGGTCATCGTCCTCAATCCTACACGAGCGCACTGAATCCGGACGGAGACGTGGGCGGGACGTCTCAAAGGAACAGCTTTGTTTCAAACAGTTTCGCGTCCGAAGGGTCACCCGTCCTTCGGCCGGGCAGGGGAGCCCGTGGAGGTGGGGAGATGCGTATTCGCTGGTTGGCATTGCTCGGCGCCATGGCGGTCTCGGCTTGCGGGACCGCGGCTACCGTCCCGGACGATCCCGCGTCGGATTCGCAGTCCGTCTTCGACGGCGCCGACGAGGCCGCGCGTTCGACGTCCGACGGGACGCCCGCGCAGGATCCCGACACGTACGCGGCGCCGGCTCCGGGGCAGGGGCCGAAGCTCGGGCCTCCGTACCCGATCGTCCTTCTCCACGGCATGGGCGGCTTCGGGAAGCTCGAGGTCGGGCCGATCGAGATCACGTACTTCAAAGGCGTCGTCGAGGATCTCGCGAAGAACGGCGAGGCCGTCTACGTGACGATCGCGCCGCCGTACGCGACGAGCGAGGTGCGCGCCCAGGTCATCGCGAAGCAGATCGACACGATCCTCGCGCGCACGGGCAAGGCGAAGGTGAACCTCGTCGGGCACTCGCAAGGCGGCCTCGACGCACGCGTGATCGCGAGCCCGAACGGCCTCGGCTACGGCGACCGCGTCGCTTCGGTCACGACCATCGCCACGCCGCACCGCGGGAGCAAGGTCGCGGACGCCGTCCTCGGCCTCTTGAAGCACCTGCCGAAGGACGTCGTCGACGACGTCACCAGCGCCGTGCTGAAGATCCTGCAGAAGACCGCCTACGAGCTCGAGACCGATCCCGAGCTCCGGCAGCAGCTCGTGCTCCTGAGCGAGGAGCACATGACCAAGGTGTTCAACCCGAAGTACGTCGACGATCCGAACGTCGTGTACAAGAGCTACGCGGGGCGCACGAACCTGCGCTCGGGCGTGCTCGCGTGCGCGGGGAGCGTCTACCCCAACGAGCCGACGAAGCTCGACGTCGTACAGCCGATGCTGCTGCCGACCGCGCTCTTCCTCGAGGAGGGGCAGCTGAAGGTCAACGACGGCCTCGTCACGGTGGAGAGCTCGAAGTGGGGCACCTTCGAGCAGTGCGTCCCGGCCGATCACCTGAAGGAGGTCGGCATGTTCGAGCCGGCGGCGTCCTCCTTCGATCACATCGCGCTGTTCCGGTCGATCGTCGAGCGCCTCCGCAACGAAGGGCTCTGATGCCGAGCGCCCGCGCGCGACGTCCGGCGCGTCGGCTATAGTCGGCCGCGATGCGCACGGACATCGTCGCTGCGGGCGTCGTCATCGAGCACGGCAAGGTGCTCCTCTCTCGCCGCAAGAAGGGCTCGCACCTCGCCGGCCGCTGGGAGTTCCCGGGCGGCAAGGTCGAGCCCGGCGAGGATCCGAGGGCGGCCCTCCGCCGCGAGCTGGAAGAGGAGCTCGGCGTCCTCGTCCGCGTCGGCGAGATCGTCGACGTGACGTTCCACCGCTACGAGGAGGCGTCGAAGGCGGTGCTCCTCTTGTTCTTCGAGGCCGAGCGCGAAGAAGGCTCCCCGGAGCCGCGCGCCATCGACGTGGCGGAAGTGAAGTGGGCCGACCGCAGCGCGCTCGATCCGGCGGAGTTTCCGCCGGCGGACGTGGCGATTCTGGAGAAGGTGCGGGCTCGGCTTTGAAAAGCCCTCGGTTCTCCGTGCTCAGTCCTCAGTCCTCGGTCCTCAGTCCTCAGCGGTGGCTGGCTGCACGCGCGTGGCTTCGCTTTCGGCTCGAAGACTCGCTGCCTAGGACGTTCGGGAACGGGAACGGGGGCGGGGGTGCGTGGCGCGCACGAAAGCGACCGAGGACGCTCCCGTCTTTCCGCTGAGGCTCGAGGCCCGAGTCCCTGGAGCCTGGAGCCCGGAGCCTGGAGCCTGATCCCCCCTCACTCCTCCACTCGCCTGAGGAGCTTCGCCGTCGCGAACGCGTTCCAGGCCGCGAAGCCTGCGAAGATGAGGACGAGCAGGACCGCCCAGCGCGCGTCGGAGGGGGTGGCGCCGTCGACGAGGAGCCATGCGCCCTTGGGCACCTCGCGGCCCGTCGCGTCTTTGACCGCGTCGGCGAGGCCGCGGTGACGAGGGCCTGCGGCTTCGAAGCGGACGAGACGGCCGGAGACCTGCGACGGCGGGACCCAGCGGATGTTCTCTCCGCGCGGAGGCACGCGGACCTCGACCCAGACGTCGTCGCGTCCGGCGACGGGCATCAAGCGGAACGATCCCTGGACGAAGGGGCGCTCGTAGCGGATGGCATGCGCGGCGCCGAGCATCGCCTGGGCGCGGACGTGCTCGTTCTCGACGAAGGTGCTCGTGTCCGCGGTGGTCAGATCGCCGAGGTCGCGGGCCTGGGCCGGCGCGAAGGCGTACGCCGCGTCGCGGCGCAGTGCGAAGACCATCGCCAAGGCCGCGAGCGCCGTGACGAGGAGGAGCGCGACCGTGATGGTCCGCTCCCGCTTCGGAGGATCGGGCAGCTCGAGGAGCTCGGGGTCGACCTCCTCGGTCTGGCTCGGCTTTCCTGTCAGCTCGCTCGTGGGCGCGTCGGTCATGGGGACATGGCGGGAAAGCCGCGGAAATCTCGTCTCACCGTACGGCTCTCGTCCGTCCTCTGCCAAGTCGAGACACCCGCCGTGTTCCAGAGTTCCGTAAATTCTTCGAGCTCTCGCGGTCCGTGCCGGTCCGCCGACCGGGGGCCCTCTGGGCTCGACGGTACGTGCACGAATCGTGATACCCTTTCGGCCGATGGCCACCGGAAAGCTGGTCACCTGTCCGTCGTGCGGTTTCGCGAAGAACCCGCCTGGCTCGGTGCGGTGTGGGTCCTGCGGCGCCAAGATCGAAGCGTTGGGTCGAGGGCCGCGGAGCCGTGAGGAGGAGCTCGAGCGCCGGTATCAGCAGGAGGGCGTCAGCATCCAGTGGCTCTTCATCGCGATCGCCGTGCAGGGGGTGCTGACCGCCGCTCTCGTCTTCGGGTTGCCGCGCATCGTGACGCTGCTCGACTTCGAAGGCGGCAACGGGATGATCGTCTGCGTCCCGGTGTGGTTCCTCGGCGGGCTGCTCGTCGGGATGATCTCGCCCGGACGCACGTTCATCGAGCCGATGGTCGCGAGCTTCGTCATCGCGATCCCGACGACGTTCCTCCTCATCCAGAGCCAGACCGTGCGCACGATGCCGACGTTCCTCTACGTCATCATGAGCGGCATCGGCATCATGTTCACGCTGATCGGCGCGTACATCGGCGAGCGCATACAGCTCGGGCCTCCGCCGAAGCCGACGGACTGAGCGGAGAGCCGCGTGTCGGATCCGGCGGGCCGTCGAGCGACCGACGTCGTCGTGATCGGCGGAGGGCCCGCGGGCTCCGTCTGCGCGGCGCAGCTCGCGCGGCGCGGGGTTCGCGCGCTCGTCCTCGAGAAGGACGTCTTCCCGCGCTTCCACCTCGGCGAGTCGCTCCTGCCCGGCTCTCTCCCGGTGCTCGACGCGATCGGCGTGCTTCCTGCCGTGGAGGAGAGGTTCATCCACAAGTACGGGGCGCGCTTCCACTTCGACGCCGAGCAGAAGAAGGAGCGTTTCGCCTTCGCCAATGCCTGGCGAAGCGACTTCGATCACGCGTTCGAGGTGCCACGCGACGCCTTCGACGAGCTCTTGCTCCGTCACGCCGCGACGTGCGGTGCGGAGGTGCGCCAGCCGTGGACGGTCGTCGACGTCCTGCGCGACGACGCGGGCCGGGCATGCGGCGTTCGGGCTCGCTCGCCCGAGGGCGCCGTCGAGGAGATCGGTGCGCGGTTCGTGGTCGACGCTTCCGGCAGGGACACGCTCCTCGCCCGCGGGCGACCGGGCGCCACCACGAAGATCGACGGCCTCGATCAGACCGCGCTCTACGCCCACTTCGAGGGCGTACCGCGCCAGCCGGGAAAGCTCGAAGGGGACATCGACATCGTCCTCTTCCCGTCGGGCGAGGAGCGGCGCGCGAACTGGTTCTGGTTCATTCCGTTCAAGGACGGGCGTACGAGCGTCGGCGCGGTCGTCTCGCGGGCGTGGATGCGGGATCGTCGCTCGAAGGTCCGCCGTCCCGACTCGGCCGACGGAGGCGACGACCTCACGAGCGCCCTGTTCGAGACCGCCGTCGCCGAGTCGCCGACCGCGACCGAGCTGCTCGCGAACGCGAGGTGCCTCTGGCCGAAGAAGGACGCGACGGCCGATTTCAGCTACCGCGTGCGCGACATGCGCGGTCCGGGATGGCTCGCGATCGGCGACGCCGGAGGCTTCATCGATCCCCTCTTCTCGACGGGCGCCCACCTCGCGATGGTGGGCGCGAAGCTCGCGGCCGACGCGATCGTCGCGGCGCTCGCGTCGCCGTCCGAAGAGCCGCGCCTCTTCGAGGAGTGGGAGCGCACCGTCCGCGAAGCCGCCGAGACGTTCGTGCTCGCGGTGCAATCGTTCTACGCGGGCCCGCTCGTGGGCCTCCTCTTCGCGGAGGACAAGCACACGGTCCTGCGCCGCTCGATCACGTCGCTGCTCGCGGGGGACGTGTTCAGTGATTCGGTCTGGCTGCGGGATACACGCACGCGGCTCAAGGAGATGCTGAGGGCGGCGACGCCGCCCTAGCGGGAGTCCTCAGTCCTCGGTCCTCGGTCCTCAGCAAGAACGGGCGACCGGCCACCTCGTCCCAAACTCGTGCGGTCAGCGATGGGGACCCATTTTTCCGATTGCAGTGAATGAGATGCGTGAAGATGTTTCGTGGGCGTGCAGATCGACGCGTTGCTCTCGTCGTGCCGTCCACTGGAGCCTGGAGCCTGGAGCCTGGAGCCTCGGCGCTGAGGACTGAGGACTGCCGTGCTCGAACTCCTCGAAGTCCGCACCGCCTCGAACGAGCCCACCGGCGTGCTCAAGTCGCGTGCCGCCATTCATGCCGACGGGGACTGGCATCTCGCCGCCTTCGTGTGGATCTTCGACGCGGCGGGGCGGATCCTCCTGCAGCAGCGGTCGCTCGACAAAGACGCGTGGCCGGGGCGTTGGGATGCGAGCGCCGCGGGGCACGTGGCCGCCGGAGAGAGCGCGGTGGAGGCGGCCGTTCGCGAGCTCGACGAAGAGCTCGGGCTCACGGTGCGTGCCGAGAGCCTCGTGCCGGGTGAGCCGCATCGCGAGGAGCACGTCCTCGAGAGCGGCAACGTCGATCGGGAGCACCACGCGGTGTTCCTCTTGCGGTCGGACCTGCCGCTCGAGGCTCATCGACCGGGACCGGAGGTGACGGCGCTCGCGTTCGCGAAACCGGAGGCCCTCCTCGCGCTCCACGCGGGACGCGCGCGATCGCTCTCGGTCGAGACGGTCGACGGCCCGACGACGCTGCGACCCGACGAGCTCGTCCCCTACGCTCCCGCGTACATCGAGCGGCTCGCGATCCTCGTGAAGCAGTCGCTCGAGCGCGGCTGACCCACGTCCAAGGCGAAAAACCCGATCCCACAAAGCACGAAGCCCCGCGCTCCAACGATGGAGCCCGGAGCTCGAAGCGCGACCCCTGGAGCCTGGAGCCCGGAGCCTTTTCTCTCAGGTGTCCTTCTGATCGCGAACGCGGGCAGCCTTGCCCTGGAGCTCGCGCAGGTAGAAGAGGCGCGCGCGACGGACAACGCCGCGGGACACGATCTCCACCTTGTCGATGCGCGGGGAGTGCGTGAGGAACACGCGCTCGACGCCCACGTTGAAGCTCACCTTCCGGACCGTGAAGGTGCTGCGCGCGCCCGCGCGGTGCCGCTTCAGGACGACGCCCTGGAAGACCTGGATGCGGTCCTTGTCACCCTCGACGATCTTGTAGTGAACGCGGACCGTGTCGCCGACCCGGAAGTCCGGGATGCCGGTTCGGAGTTGCTGCTTCTCGATCTCCGCGATCTTCGCGTTCTGCATGACCGTCTCTCCAAGGATCCCCAGTCAGCCCTGCGGAAAAGCTGGGGAAAATTGCGCACCCAGGCGACTCGGGGGCGCGTCTTAAAGCACGCACGAACGGGCGTGTCAACGAGCCTCATGCTCGCCCCGTCGGGCTCGAGCAAATCGGCGCTCGCTGCTGCGTGCGCTCCCTTGCTAGCATCCGCGGCTCCGTCGAGGAACCGAAAAGTGGCTCTCCGCGTTGGACAGAAGGCGCCCGACTTCGAAATCACCACGAGCTCGGGGAAACGCATCAAGCTCTCCGACTTCGTCGGGAAGAAGAACGTCGTCCTCTACTTCTACCCGGCCGATTTCACGCCGGTCTGCACGCGCGAGACCTGCGGCTTCCGCGACAGCTACGCCGAGCTCGCGAGCAACGACACCGAGGTCATCGGCGTGTCCGTGGACACGGACGAGTCGCACCGCCGCTTCGCGGAGAAGTACGAGGTGCCGTTCGAGCTCGTCTCCGACCAGAAGCAAGATCTCGCGCAGAGCTACGAGGCCACCGGACCCCTCTGGAAGCTCCTCCGCAGGACGGCCCGCGTCACGTACGTCATCGACAAGAAGGGCCACATCGCCGGCGTGTTCGACTCCCCGCTTCGCGCGAGCCAGCACGTCGAAGGCGTCCGCGAGGTCGTCCGAAAGCTCGCTGCCGAACGCCCCGCTTGACGTGAGAGCCGACAAAGACCAAGCTCCGCGCCCCCTTGCCCCAGCAGGGTGAGGGGGAGACTGACGGCGTCGGAGCTCCGCTCCTCGGTCCAGCGCTCGGACCGACTCGCTCGCGAGACGTCCAACGGTCTCCGGTCCCGGTCAGCGCCCCGTAGCCTCTCGGAAGGCTCTCGGCGCGGATGAGCGCGGAGAGGAAGAAGCGAGATGAACACGAAGCCCGGCATCATCGGCAAGAAGCTCGGTATGACGCAGCTCTACAAGGAGGACGGCACCGTCCAGCGCGTGACCGTCGTCGACACGAGCTCGCTCCAGGTCGTCGGGAAGCGGACGAAGGAGAAGGATGGCTACACGGCGCTCATCCTCGGCCTGACGGACGCGAAGGAGAAGCACCTGACGAAGGCGCAGCTCGGCACGTTCAAGAAGCTGAACGTCACGCCGAAGCGCACGGTCCGCGAGATCCGCTGCGACGAGGAGTTCGCGAGCAAGTTCGAGATCGGCGCCACCGTGAACCTCGCCGACATCTTCCAGCCCGGGCAGCTCGTCGACGCGCAGGGCACGACGCGCGGCCGCGGCTTCAGCGGTGTCGTTCGCCGGTGGAGCTTCGCCGGCATGGTCGCCACGCACGGTACGCACGAGTACCGCCGTCACGGCGGCTCGATCGGTACGAACATGACGCCGGGTCGCACGCTCCCGAACCTCAAGATGCCCGGCCAGTACGGCAACGAGACCGTCAGCGTGCTGAACCTCAAGGTCGCGCGCGTCGACGCGGACAAGAACCTGCTCCTCGTCGAGGGCGGCATCCCCGGACCGCGCAACGGGCTCGTCGTCGTTCGCCACGCGGTCAAGGCGAGGGAGAAGAAGCAGCAGTAAGAGGCTCCGGGCTCCGGGCTCGAGAGACCGGGCTCAGGGGAAAGAAAAGGCGCAGCGCCTCGGGACGAGGCCTGCGCCTTGGCGATTTCTGGGTTCGAAACGGCTCTGGATGCGACTCAGCGGTGGTTGGGGCTCCAGCGCTGACGAGCTCGCGAGCTCCTAGTCCTCGCTCGCCCACCCCCGCGCGCGCGTCCACGTCTCGAACGCGCGGCCACGCGGCTGCGGCTCGTCGACGAAATCGATGTCGATGTCGATCACGCTCGGCATGCGTTCGCGCTCGGCCTTGGGGGGTGCGGGAGGAATGGGGCTGACGCGGAACAGGCTGCGCAGGCTCATGTCGTCGTGCTCCCTCTCGAAGCTCTGCACGAGCTTTTGCAACGTGCGGTCCATGAGCTCGGCGAGAGCTCTTCCGCTCATCGTCGAGGACTTTTTGATGTGTGAGACGCGTCGGTGATTCGGGCGGCGGATCGACGGCGATCCACGCCGGTCCTGCGCAACTCCACGGTCGTTGTACGTTTACGTATCTTTCCACCGCGCCTGGCGGTGAGTCGGCGCGGCTGGCGGTAACCCGAGCGAAAGAGCGCATGGCGAGAGCACGCAGCGGAAGGGGAGCGAAGAACCCCTACAAGGGAGGCGACGCGTACACTCGGGCCGCGAGGCAGGCCGGGTTCCCCGCGCGCTCCGTCTTCAAGCTCGAGGAGATCGACCGCCGCGTGCGCTTGCTCAAGCCCGGGCAGCGCGTGCTCGATCTCGGCGCGGCGCCGGGGAGCTGGTCGCTGTACGTGACGCAGAAGATCGGACCTTCGGGTCGGCTCTTCGCGATCGATCTCGAGCCCCTCACCGTGCCGCTCCCTCCGAACGCGACGGCGATCGTCGGCGACGCGCTCGCTCTCGACAACGAAGCGCTCGCCGCGCACGCGCCGTACGACGTCGTGCTCAGCGACATGGCTCCGCGGACGACGGGCAATCGCCTCGGCGATCAGACCCGCAGCTTCGAGCTCTTCATGCGCGCGCTCGCGGTCGCGGAGAAGCTCCTCAAGCCGGGCGGATCGTTCGTCGGCAAGATCTTCATGGGCGAGGACCTCCCGAAGGCGAAGGCCGCCACGCGCCGCCTCTTCGCAGAGGAGCGCGGCATTCGTCCGGAAGGAACGCGGGCGACGAGCTACGAGCTGTTCATCGTCGGGCTCGGCAAGAAGGACGTCGTTCCGAGCGAAGACGACGAGACGAAGCAAGACACGCACGCCGCCCGGTGACTCTCGTCGATCAGACGACGGATCGGACGCGACCCTGATCATGGTCGCCTCCGTGCGAGCCCTTCTTCGTGTGCTCGAGCTTTTCTCGATGCTTGCGTCTCCGACGCCTGCGCACGAGACGTCCCGGTGACATCGAAGAATGACGGTGTGGTGGTTGCAACTCTCGCCGGGAGACGCGCTACGAGTGCGGGTTCCGCGCGAGCCGGCTCTCGCCGCGTGAGATCCCCGAGCTCAGCATGATCGTCGAGCATGCGCTGACGCGCGGCGTGATGTTCGAGCCGGGCAAGTACGCCGTCGACTCGATGGCGTTCGAGTCGGGCGAGCGATGCATCACGGACGAAGAGCTGGCCGAACGCGGCGGCTGGTCCGGGTCGGCCTGGGCCGGCACGAGCGCAAATGGTGCGGTCACGATCACGAAGGTCACGGCCTCCACGGTCGAGGGCACCTTCGACGTCGCCACGTTCGACGGGCAGGTGCTGAAGGGCACCTTCGTGGCTCCGATCTGCGAGAGCGTCCCCGTCACCGAGAAGGTCGCTTGCTGCCCGCGCTGACGTCGAGCGCTTATCGAAGCGCCTGAGGGATGCGTGGCGCGCGGCCTTTCGCTACTCTCACGACGTGACGGCCGCTGCCTTCCAAGGGCTTCTCGCCGGACGCTTCGTCATCGAGCGCGAGGTGGGACGCGGGGGTGTGGGCATCGTCTATCGTGCCCGCGACGAGGTGACAGGCGCGCCCGTCGCCCTCAAGGTCATCGCGATTCCGGGCGTGGACGCCGGCGAGGAGGCTCGCTTCGGCCGTGAAGGCCGTGTCCTGGCCGGCCTCAACCATCGGGGCATCGTCCGCGTCGTCGCGTTCGGCCAGCTCGACGAAGGCCAGCCGTACATCGCGATGGAGTGGCTCGAGGGCGAGGACATCGCGCAGCGACAGAAGCGCGCGCCGCTGTCGCTCGTTCGTGCTCTCGAGATCGCGGCGCAGGTGGCCGACGCGCTCGATTACGCGCACGGCAATGGCATCGTCCATCGCGACATCAAGCCTTCGAACGTCATCCTCGTCGGCAGCGGTACGCCGAACGAAGAGTGGCCGCTCGTCGCGAAGCTCGTCGACTTCGGCGTCGCGTCCGCCGAGGACGCGCGGCTCACGCGCACGGGCGCGATCATCGGCACGCCCGCGTACATGGCTCCGGAACAGGCGCGTGGCGACGCCGAGGTCGACGCGCGCGCGGACATCTACGGCCTCGGAGCGACGCTCTTCGAGATGATCGCTGGGCGCCCGCCGCATCTCGGGCCGACGCCGATCGCGATCCTGGCGCGGCTCGTGACGACGCCGGCGCCGCGCCTCGGCGAGGTGTTCACGGAAGCGCCCGTGCCGCTCGACGACCTCCTGTTCGAGATGCTCGCGACGCACCCGGAGGATCGTCCGTCCCGCGCCGGCGACGTCGCGCTCAGGCTGCGGAAGATCATCGCCGACCTCGAGCACGGTCCGTCGATTGCGACGACACGCGCGCAGTCGCAGGAGGCGGCGCCGGCCAGCTTGGGCGCGCTCGCCCTCTCGACGTCGAAGCGCGGAGGCACGCGACTCGTCACGTCGATCCTCGCCACGCACGTGCCCAAAGGACCGACGCGTCAGAGGCTCATCGCCCATCTCCGCGCGCGTGGCGCCGAGGCGACCGAGCTCGGCGGTGACGCGATTGTCGCGCACCTCGGCGTGCGCAAGGCGCTCGGCGACGAGGCGTCGCGCGCGCTCGACCTCGGGCTCCGGCTCGCGAAGATGGGCGCGTGCGTCGGCGTCGCGACGGGACGCACGCGCATCGACCGCACGCGTCCCACGGGCGAGGTCGTCGACCGCGCGGCCGCGCTCGCGCGCGACGCGCAGAAGGGACAGGTCCTCGCCGACACGACGACGAGCGAGCTCGCCCGCGGTCGCTTCGAGATGCAGGTCCGCCCCGACGGCACCTCGGTCGTCGGCCCGAAGGTGACGGGGAAGAAGGAGATCGCGGGCGGCTCTCCGTTCGTCGGCCGAGAGGCCGACCTCTCGCAGATCGCGAGCGCCTACGAGCGTTGCCAAGAAGACCAGACGCCGATCATCGTGACGATCACGGGCGCGCCCGGCATCGGCAAGACGCGCCTCCGCCGCGAGGCCCTCGCGCAGATCGCGGCGCATCCGTCCGCGCCGAAGGTCGTGCTCGTCCGCGCCGAGTCGTTCGCCAAGAGCCACGCGCTCGGCATCATGGCGGAGGTCGCGCGCGGCCTCGCCGGTGTCGCGAAGGGCGCTCCGCTCGAGGACGCGATGGTCGCGACGGAGGCGCTCCTCGCCCGGATCGAGATCGCCGGGCCGAGCACCCGAGAGCTCGTCGCGCGACTCGTGGCGAACGAGCCGCTTCCCGAGGCCGTCGACGCGCGAGCGGCGCGCGACGCGATCTGGATCGCGCTCACGGACATGGCCCTCCGCGTCGCGAAGGAGGCTCCGCTCGTCATCGCGCTCGAGGACGCGCAGTGGGCCGACCTCGAGTCGCTCGCGTGGCTCGATCACCTCCTCGCGCGTGCCGTCGGGCATTCGGTCTTCGTGCTCGCGACGGCGCGGCCGACGCTCTGGCGTGACGATCCCGGGCGCTTCAGCGGTCGCGATCACGTCCGCATCGAGCTCCGGCCGCTCGCGCGCCGCACCGTGCGCGCGATCGCGAAGGCCATCCTCGGCGAGAAGGCGAACACGGCGGAGGGCGAGGCGCTCGTCGAGTCCATCGCCGCGCAGGCGGGCGGCTCGCCGCTGTTCGCGGAGGAGCTCGCGCGCCTCGCTCACCAGGGACGCGACGCCGCGAGCGCGCCCACGATCGAGGCCGCGATCCAAGTGCACCTCGACGCGCTCGAGGAAGACGTGCGCGAGGCCGCGATGAAGCTCTCCGTCTTCGGGCTCCAGGTCTGGGACGCGGGGCTCGAGGCGCTCGGCGTGAAGAACGCGTCCGAGATGATGCGCGCGCTCACGGCGGCCGAGGTGCTCGTCGAGCAGGCGACGTCGCGCTTCAAGGAGACACGCGAGTGGGCCTTCAAGCACGCGCTCACCCGCGAGGTCGCGTACGCCTCGCTGGGCGAGGAGCAGCTCAAGGAGCTGCACACCTTGGCGGGTAAGTGGCTCGCGAAGATGGGCGAGGACGACGCGACGGTCGCGCGTCACCTCGAGCTCGGCGGCGAGCCCGTGCAGGCCGCGCACTACCTCGAGAAGGCCGCACGGCGCGCGCTCGCCGCGAGCGCGCTCGGCGAGGCCGTACGTCTGGCGGAGAAGGCGCTCGATTTCGCGGAGGACAAGCCGACGCAGTTCGCACGCGCGCACCTCCTCGACGAAGCGTGGGTGCGTCTCGATGCGCGGGCGAGCGAGCGCGAGACCTCCGTGCGCGCGATGCAGGAGGCGGTCTACGACGAGGCGAGCGCGGTGCGTGCGCTCGGCGCGCGCGTCCGTTACGAGAACGCGTGCGGCGGCGGTCCGGATACGAGCGCCAGCCTGGAGGAGGTGATCCGCCGCGCGAAGGCAGCGGGGCTCTACGACGAAGAGGCGCGCTCCGCGGCCGACCTCGCGGCCCGCTACGCGTATGCCGGTGAGCTCGACAAGGCGGCGGAGTGGGCGGACGCGCTGCTCGAGCTGTCGCGCACGCACGGCATCCCCGGCGCCGCGGTCGACGCGTGGCAGACGCTCGCCGTCGTTCGACAGGCCCGCGGTGACGTCGGCGCCGCCCTCGAGGCACGCCGCAGCGCGGCCCGCGCGGCCTCCGAGGCCGGTCTCAAGACGCGCGAGGCGACGCTCACGATCAACGTCGGCTTCGCGCTCACGACGATGGGCGCGAAGGAGGAGGCGCGCGTCGCGATCGAGAGCGGCATCGCGCTCGCGCAGGCCGTCGGCTCTCCGGGAGTGGTGAGGCACGGGCAGATGAACCTGCTCGGCTGGACGGCGACCTTCGGCCCGGACCCCGCGCTCGACGCGCTCCTCGCCGAGCCACGGTCGATCGCCGACAACGCGATCTCCGGCGCGTGGGTCCCGCACGATCGCGCGACGCTCGGCGTCTTGTTCTATCGCGGCGTCGAGCTGCTCCGCGATTCGACCTCGGCTTCGCAGGCGCCGCCTCCTCGCCTACGCGCCGACGAGCCCGGCAGCACGCGACCTCCTTCCAGCGCGGCCGAGCAAGCGCGCACGCTCCTTCGTACCGCGGCGAACGGCTATCGCGCGACGAAGATGCTCGACGTCGTGCCGGTGGCCGTCGGGCAGTGGGCGGAGGCCGAGCGTCGTTGCGGTCAGCCGGACCGTGCACTCGAGCTCGCGACCGAAGCCGCGAGCCTGCTCGAGCACGGATCGCCGAGCCTCCTCAACGAGGCCCCGATCTACCTCGCGCTCCACGACGCGCTCGTCGATCTCGGGCGCAAGGAAGAAGCGAAAGACGCGATCCGCAGGGGGCTCCCGCGTCTCGTCACGCGCGTGCGCGGCCTCTTGGGCACGACGCACGCGAAGGACTTCCTCACGCAGGTCTCTTCGAACGCTTGCCTCCTCGCCGTTGCGGAAGGCTACGGGCTCGTGCCTCCGGAGGTCTCGGAGATCCTGCGGAGCTGATCGTGCGTCGTCTCGTCCCGACACTGGACGGATCCCACGCGGTGCGCGACCCACGGCCGGCGGCTCGTCTGCTGGATCGAACGATGACCAGCCGCGGGCTGTTCGACTCGGTGGCTGTCGCGCGGAGTACGCAGGACCACATGGGCACCGGATTTGGTACGTGGATCAAGCGTTCACCCCTCGTGTGGAGGGGGATCGGCGCCGCCGCGAGAAAGTCCGGAGCAGATGGTCCTCGTGTCAGGGGGTCCTGCGGCTCCGACGCAAACGAGGGACGGTGGTGGCGGCTTTTTACCGTTCGGCTGAAGGCGACGAGATCATTTCGCTCTGGCCCACGGGTTGCGACGAGACGAGCGTGTGACGTCACCCGGTGCGGGCTCCAAGCCTCGCCCACTGGGTAACCGGGGATCCAATTCGGCGGGAGTCTCGATGAAGAAGCTGGCGTGCTTGGCGTTGGCGGTCGTGGCGGCGGGAGGCTGCAACGAGAGCAGGGACTACGAGGAGACCCCCTCGGAAGCCCTCCCGAGCGTCGGCGTGACCCCCGCGCAGGTCCAGGCCTTCAGGCAGCTCGAGGCCGTCACCCAACAGCCCTGGCGCTGGATTCAGCACGAGAGCCGCAAGACCCCGCTGCACCTTTCCGCGAAGAGGATCGGCAAGCCCCTGCTCGTGCACGGCGCCGATCCCGTGAAGACCACCCTGGCCCTGCTCGACGAGCACAAGGCGCTCTTCCGGATGAAGAGCCCGATGGCCGAGCTGGTCGCGAAGAAGACCGAGGTCGACGACCTCGGGATGACGCACGCCCGCTTCCAGCAGACGGTGCGCGGCGTCCCGGTCGTGGGCGCCGAGGTCATGGCGCACTACGACGCCGTCGGTCGTCTCGCGTCGATCGACGCGAACTACGTCGCCGACATCGACGACGTCGACGTCGAGCCGAAGCTCGCCGTCGACGACGCGCTCTCGCTCGTGAAGGCCCACATCCTCGCGGTGAGCGAGGTCGACGAAGCGACGCTCGAGACGGACGAGCCGGGTCAGCTCGTCGTCTTCGCGCCGGAGGAGAAACCGGCGCGGCTCGCGTACCGGACCACGGTGCGCGCGCTCGACGCGAAGGAGCCCGCGATCTGGGTGACGACGATCGACGCCAAGACGGGCGAGATCCTCGACCGCTACAACAACCTGCAGACCATCCAGGGACAAGGTCGTGGCGTCCTCGGCGACCTCAAGACGTTCGAGGTCTCCCAGAACGGCAACGGCTTCGTCATGGTCGACGCGTCGAACGGCGTGCAGATCCGCACGTTCACGGCGCAGCAGCAGCAGACGTTGCCCGGCACCCTGGTGACCTCGAACAGCACGACGTCGTGGGACACCGGCGTGCCCGGGGCGGGCGCCGCGGTCGACGCGCACTTCAACGCGGCCGTCGTCTTCAAGTACTACAGGGAGCGGCACGGGCGGAACGCCATCGACGGCAATGGCGGCACGATGATCTCCACCGTGCACTTCGGCCAGAACTACGACAACGCGGCGTGGGACGGTCGCGGGATGTTCTACGGCGACGGTGGGCGTCTCTTCCGTCCGCTCTCCGTCAGCCTCGACGTCGTGGGGCACGAGTTCACCCACGGCGTGATCGAGAAGACGTCGAACCTCATCTACCAGAACCAGCCCGGCGCGCTGAACGAGGCCGTCGCCGACATCTTCGGCGCGTTCATCGAGCACTCGGTGAAGCCGGACGAGGTCCAGAACTGGGCGCTGGGCGAGGCGGTCGTGAAGAGCGGAACTCCGCTCCGCGACATGCGCAACCCGCAGGCGGTCGATCAGCCGCAGCCGGCCCACATGTCGAGGTTCGTCAACACGCAGCAGGACAACGGCGGCGTGCACATCAACAGCGGCATCATCAACAACGCCGCGTTCCTCATGACCGTGGGCGGCACGAACCCGGTCTCGAAGGTCGAGGTGAAGTACGGCATCGGCTGGGAGAAGAGCGAGAAGCTCTGGTACCGCGCGAACAGCCGCTACTTCATGCAGTCGACGAACTTCGCCCAGGCGGCGCAAGGCGTCCTCCAAGCTGCGAAGGACATCGGGCTCACGGAGAACGAGACCAACATCGTCGAGTGCGCCTTCAAGGCGACGGGCATCATTCAGGGCACCTGCGCGACGATCGTCGACCCGAAGGGGACCGATCCGGTGCCTGCCGACCCGACGTCTCCGGACGACGACGAGGTCGGATCCGCGCCCGGGACGGACGACGACGAGTACGACGACGAAGACGAGGAGAGCACGGGCTCGTCGTCGAAGTCGAAGTCGAAGGGCAAGCGCCGCCGCGTCGTGACCCAGCAGAGCGGCGGATGCAGCGCGGCCACGAGCGGCTCGAGCAGCCTCGGTCCGATCGCCCTCTTCGGCCTCGCGCTCGGCCTCGCTGCCGTCCGGCGGAAGAAGGAGCAGCACCGAGACGGCTGAGCTCGTACACCCGCTCGCTCCTCGCATGCGTGGGCAGCCGCGCGGCGCTCATCGGACGCGTGGCGCTCCTCGCGCGGGCGCGCGCGGGTGCTAAGGTCGGGCCTGCATGCAGCAGCCCCGACCCGACCAGGCAGGCCCGGCTCCGCTCGTCACGATCGCCATCCCGACGATGGAGGACGAGGAGCGCATCGAGCGATGCCTCCGCGTCGCGCTCGCGCAGGACTATCCCGCGATCGAGGTCATCGTCGCGGACGCGATGAGCATGGACGCGACGCGAGAGAGGGTGCTCGACGTCGCGAGCGAGGACCCACGCGTGCGGCTCATCGACAACCCGGAGCGGACGCGCGCGGGCGCGCTCAACGCCATCGTCGCGGAGGCCAAGGGCGAGATCATCGTCCCGATGGACCCCGACGGCGTGTACGCGCGGACGCACGTGTCGAAGTGCGTGGAAGCGCTCTCGGCCTCTCCCGCCGAACAGCTCGCGATCGTCCCGCGCTTCTCGGGCCGAACCATCCGCGAACGCGCGTTCGCCGCGGCGCAATCGACGAAGCTCGCCTTCGCCGCGGGCGCGGAGCTCGCGCGAGGCTCCACGCCCATGCCCGCCTTGCTCGGCGCCGTGCGGCGTCGCGTCTTCGATCGCGTCGGCCTGTTCGACGCGGGCGCTCGCTGCGAAGAGGACGTCGAGCTCTCCCGACGGATCACGCGCGCCGGCGGAGCGCTCACGGTTCGAAGGGACATCGTCGTCCACCGCTCGGACGCGACGTCGTTCCGAGAGCTCTTCCGACGCCAGTACGAGCTCGGACGGAGCCGTGGCCGACGCGTGATCAAGGACCGACGGATCGGCTCCGTCCGCGAGCTCGCCCCGCTCGCGATCACGGTGTGCGGCGCCGCGCTGGCCGCCACGGCGACGATCCAACCCGTCACGCCGCTCGCGCTCGCGGCCTACGCGCTCACGACCGGCGCCGCCGCCGTGCGCATCGGCCGCGAGGAAGGCCTCGTCACGATCCCCTTCGCGTGGGCCGCATTCCCCGTGATGCACGTCGCGCACGGCGTCGGCTACGGCGCAGGCCTCGTCCGCGCCGCGCTTCGTCCCGATTGGAAGCGACGAGCGAAGGACGGCGAGCGGACGCCGGTGTTCGCGTAGGCCCCGGTCGCCGACATCGCGCGTCGGTCCGCCCGGACGAGCGACTGTCACGCCGCGCTCGACCCCCTGGAGCCCGGAGCCTGGAGCCTGGAGCCGCAGCCGAGGCCTGAGGCCTTCCCGTCAGCCACCCCCGTATGCCGCCTTGAACGCGGCGAACGTCCTCTTGAGCCCCTCGGCCACGCGTACCTTCGGCTCGTATCCGATGAGCGCGCGCGCCGCGTCGATGGAGGCGAGCGAGTCGCGCACGTCGCCTGCGCGCGGGGGGAGGTACTCGGGCTCGAGCTTCTTGCCGGCCTCTTCGCCGAGGTAGGCGAGGAGTTGGTTCAGCGAGATGCGCTCGCCGCACGCGATGTTGACGACCTGGCCCGTGAGGCGGTTCGGGGTGGAGGCCGCGAGGAGGTTCGCCTCGACGGTGTTGTCGATGTAGCAGAAGTCGCGCGTCTGCTCGCCGTCGCCGAAGACCTTCGGGCGCGTGTTGGTGAGCGCCGCCTTGATGAAGTTCGGGATGACGGCCGCGTACTGGCTGTTCGGATCCTGACGAGGACCGAAGACGTTGAAGTACCGGAGGCTCAGCGTCTCGATGCCGTAGAGCGCCGCGAACACGGCGAGGAGATGCTCGCCGGCGAGCTTCGACACGGCGTACGGAGAGCGCGGTGACGGCGTCATCGTCTCGACCTTCGGGAGCGTCGGCGTGTCGCCGTAGGCCGACGAGCTCGCGGCGAAGATGAGGCGGCGCACCTTCTCGTGGCGGGCGGCGTCGAGCACCACCGTCGTTCCCTGAACGTTGGCGAGCATCGTCGCCGCGGGGTTCTCGACGGAGCGAACGACGGACGGGATCGCGGCCTCGTGGAAGACGACCTCGACGCCCTTCATCGCCTTGGCCACGAGCTCCGCGTCGACGATGGACCCCTCGATGACCTCGATCTTCCCGGCGAACCCTTCGATGTTGGACCGACGGCCGGTCGAGAAATCGTCGATGATGCGCACGCGCTCTCCCTTCGCGAGCAGGGTCTCGACGATCGATGAACCGATGAAACCGGCGCCGCCGGTGACGAGATAGAGGCCCATGAGTTGGGACGTATACCGCCTCCCCCCCGGAGCGCAGGCGAAAATGCGCCCGCTCGGGCGCCGTCACGCACGAACCGCACGAAATTTGTCCGTCCGATCGCTCCTGTGCGACAGGGCAAGGATGGAGCGAAGGAAGCGGTCGATGAAGGCGGAGGCTCACGAGCCGGAGCTCGTCCACGGGGCGTGTGTCGTCTGCGGTGCGCGCGACGCGCGGATGCTGGTGATGGTCGAGCTGGAGGGTGGCGCCGCGGTCACCCTCTGCGGATCCCATGCGCTGATGCACAGCCGTATGGGCGCCAAGTCGCGGACGGTCGCGGAGCTCCGGGACGCCGTGGGGGAGCGGCGCTCCCGCGATCGGCGGAAGATGGGGGAAGGCGACGAGCTCGGCGAGCGACTCGCCGCCGCGTTCACGCGTGAGCGTCGCGCCGCCGATCGCCGCGCCGCCGAGCGTCGCGTCGGTTGACCGGGGGCGTTTGCGTCCAGCCACGGCGTCGCGTCGTCGCGCGCGGCCGGTCGGCGTAGGATGCGCAGCATGCGCGTCCTCTACCACTTCCCAACGTCCGTCTTCTCTCGCCGTGCGCGGCTCGCTCTGGCGCACAAGGGGCTCGACGTCGAGCTCCGTGATGCGCGCGCGGACGCGTCTCTCCTCGCGGAGGCTCGACGCCTGAGCCCGATCCAGACGATGCCGATCCTCGTCGACGAGGATCGCGTCGTCGGCGACTCGACGGCGATCGCGCACTACCTCGACCTCGCGTATCCGGATCGTCCCGCCCTCTGGCCGACCGGCGCGAAGGCCGCACAGGCCGCGATCGCCATCACGACCGCCGTCGACGTCGCGATGAACACGCTGGTCGACATGGGCACGCGGTGTTGGGACCTCCGCAACGATCCGGCGTGGGGCAAGGTCGTGGGTGAGCGCATCGCGCGTGCGCAGGCCGCGATCGACTTCGTCGCGGCTCAGGCGAAAGGCCCGCTGCTCGTGGGAGACAGCTGGGGCGCGGCGGAGATCTGGACGTTGTCCGCAGCGCTGTGGGTCGCGGGCATGCCCGCTCGTGCGGCCACGGCTCCGCTCGTCGCGCAGATCCTCACGCTGGGGTTCCGCATGCCCGACTCGCTCGTGGAGTGGGCGAAGCAGCACGAGAACCGGCCCGAGGTGAAGGCGATCTACGGCTGAGCGACGGCGCTCGTCGGCGGTCCGGCGTCCGACGGCGTCCCGGCGTCGGCGGCGGCCTCGCATCGAGCGAGGGCCTGTTCGCAAGCGTGCTTCTCGCCGACGAGCGCGGCGACCGCCCGAGCGCGCTCCGCCGCCGGGATGTCTCTCGCGCTCGCGAACTGCAAGAACAGGCCTTTCGCGGCCTGCTTCTCGGCCTCGGCGCGTCGCTCCGTATCGATGTAGAGTGCAACGAACAGCACGACGCCGGCGAGCACCGCCGTGACGAGCGCGGCGAGGCCGACGCGGGTGCGGATCTCGAACCGACGCGAGGCCGCGAGGAGCCTCGCCGCGTCGTCCGAGTAGGCGTGCCGCGGGATGCGCCGCGCGTCCTCGAGCATGCGGCCGCGCAGCAAGTGCTCCGTGCGCGGCGTCTTCACCCAGCGCGCGGCCGCGCGCTCGACGTCGGCCACGAGCTCGCGGTCGCGCCGCGCGTCGTGCGTCCATCGGCGCAGGCGCGGCCACTGCGCCGAGCTTCGTCAGCCGGCGGAGCCGTTCGAGCTCGCACGCGACCCACTCGGCGCGCTTCGGCCGGTCGGCGCGGTTCGGGGGACGAGCGCGTCGACGAGCCTCGCGACCTCCTCGGGGACGTCGGGCGCCAGGGACCGGACGGGCGGAGGTGGCGTGGTGCCCATCGCCACCGGCATGCGCAGGCGCGTCACGTCCGGGCCGTCGCCGCTGCTCGCGGGCAGCCGGCCGGTGAGGCACTCGTAGAGCGTCGCGCCGAGCGCGTAGAGATCGCTCGAGGCGTCGGCCGGCTCGCCGAAGCCGAGGCACGCTGGATCGATGTAGCCCATCGTCCCTGCGATCTCGCCGGGCTTCTCGGTGTCGTCCTCGTCCGAGAGCTGCGCCGTCTCCTCGAGGACGACCGTCTCTCCCACGCCGCCCTCGATCCGTCGAGGCGCTCGCTTGGCGGAGATGGCGGCGCGGGCGTCGAAGCGAGCGGCGATGCCGAAGTCGATCAGCTTGTGCTGCGCCCCATGCGGTGCGGAGCGTGCCCGGGTTCGCGTTGGGGTAGAGCGAGTCGAGGTCACGCGAGACGTTCGCGAAGACGCCTCGCTCGCCCTTGAACTCGTGCTGGGCGGCTTGGATGGCCGCCATCATGGTCGTCGCCTCGCTGAGCCGCGCCGCCGCGCGGTACCGGCGATACCCCACGCCGGCGAGCACGGCCAGGATCGAGACGATCACGATGACGAGCGAGATCTCGACGAGCGTGAGACCCGGCTGCGCGCTCGCGTGCGTGCCTTCCCCATGCGCAGGATTGGTCGATCCACGTCCGAGTCGCGACGAGTTGGGCGCACCGAGGAGAGATTCGACCTCGCGGTCGTCGACGAGCAGCGTCACCGTCCGTCACCGGCGGCTCAGCGACGTGCGATGACGACGACCGAGTACGCCACCGCCGGCTTCGATCCCGGATTCGCGTAGGAGTGTCGCTGATCCCCGCGAAACACGACGACGTCGCCTGCCTCGAGCCGGTACTCCTCGCCGGACGCCACGAGGACGATCTCGCCGACCTCGCAGGTGAGGTACTCGCGGGTGCCAGGTGTGTGCGGCACCCCGATCATCTTTCCCTTCGGCGGGAGCTCGATGCGATCGATTTCCATTCCCGGGATCGGATCGGGCAGGAGCTTGCGCACGGTCGCCGATCCGCGCGTCTTCACCGCGAGCTGCGCCTTCGGGTAGTGCCGCGCCTCCGAGCGCGGCGCGGCGATGAGCTCCTCGATCGTGACCTGGAACGCGTTCGCCACGCGGTCGAGCACGGCCAGCGTGGGGTTGGCGGTGCCGGATTCGATGTTCGTCCACGTCGCGCGCGGGAGCGACGCGAGCTTCGCCATCTGCGACTGCGTCATCCCGCGCGCCTCGCGCAGGCTGCGGACGTTCCTCCCGAGCCTCGTCGCCACGTCGTCCATGCCAACGGCGTAGCACCCTGCCAACAGATTGTCATCGATGCCATCCCAATGGCGCTGCGCGTCCATCCTTCGGGCATGGACATCGGGAACCAAGCAGCGCTCGTCACGGGCGCGTCGAGAGGGTTGGGGAAGGAGCTGGCGAGGTCGCTCGCGCGACGTGGTGCGAGGGTCGTCCTCGTCGCGCGCGGCGCAGCGGACCTCGAAGCGGTGGTGCGGGAGATCCGCGCGGAGGGAGGCGAGGCGCACGGGCTCGCCTTCGACGTCGGCGAGAAGGACGCCGTGCACCGGATCGCGGGCGCGGCCGCGGCGCTCGTCGGGACGCCGTCGATCGTCGTCCACAACGCGAGCACGCTCGGCCCCCTGCCGATGCCGCTCTTGCTCGACACGGATTGCGAGGACTTCGAGCGCGTGCTCGCCGTCAACCTCGTCGGTCCCTTCCGTCTCACGAAGGCGCTCGCGGGGCCGATGGTGCTGCGGAGGCGCGGCGTCTTCCTCTTCGTCAGCTCGGACGCCGCCGTGAACGCGTACCCGCGGTGGGGCGCCTACGGCATCTCGAAGGCGGCGCAGGATCACCTGGCACGCTCGCTCGCGGCGGAGCTCGATCCCGTCCGCTTCTTCGCGGTCGATCCGGGCGAGATGGACACGAAGATGCACGCCGACGCGATCCCCGACGCCGACCCGGCCACGCTCGCGCGTCCTGCCGACGTCGCCGCGCGGCTCGTGCGCATCATCGAGCGCGCCGAGTCCCTCGAGAACGGCGCTCGTCTCGTCGCGGCGGACTTCGCGTCCGAGGAAGGAGTGGCGGCGTGATGGAGCACGGGGGCCGCCGGTCCGCAATCGACGCCGGACCGATCCGTCCGGCGTCGTCGCCTCGGCCGTGGCGTGACGTGCGCGTCCTCGTCGTCGACGGCGCGTCGGGCCCGCTGCGCGTCGTCTCGGCCGCCGAGCTGCCGTCGCTGTTCGAGCCACGGGACCTCTTGATCCTCAACGACGCCGCGACGCTCCCGGCGTCGATCGCCGCGCGGACGAACCGTGGCGAGGCGCTCGAGCTCCGCCTCGCGGGCGCGGTCTCGGATCGACGCTGGACCGTCGCGCTGCTCGGGCCCGGCTCCTTCCGCTTGCGGACGGAGGATCGGCCCGCGCCGCCGCGGCTCGAGCCCGGCGACCGCCTGGAGATCGGCGGCGGGCTCGTCGCCACCGTCGTCGAGCTCGACGCCCGATCATCGCGCCTGGCCGACGTCGAGCTCGCCCTCGAAGGGCGGCCGGACGCCCCGCTCGCGGAGATCTGGGCGGCGCTCTACCGCGTGGGAAGACCCGTGCAGTATGCACACGTGCCGGAGGCGCTCGCGCTCTGGGACGTCCAGAACGTCTACGCGGGGAGACCGTGGGCCGTGGAGATGCCTTCGGCGGGACGTGCGCTCCGGATCGAGACGCTCCTCGAGCTTCGTCGAAGAGGCGTCGCCATCGCGTGGGTGACGCACGCCGCGGGGCTGTCGTCGATCGGAGACGCCGACATCGACGCCGTGCTGCCGCTGCCCGAGCGCTTCGACGTTTCCGAGGAGACGTGGGAGGCCGTGGCGCGAGCGCGTGCCGCCGGTGGTCGCGTCGTCGCGATCGGAACGAGCGTGGTGCGCGCGCTCGAGGGCGGCGCACGCGCAGGCACTCGGACGGGAATCACGGATCTGCGCATCGGAGCCGGCGTCCGGCGGGCGATCGTCGACGCGGTGCTCACCGGCGTGCACGAGGCCGATACGAGCCACCATGCGATGCTCGGCGCGTTCGCATCGCCCGAGGTTCTCGCGCGCGCGCTCGAGCGATCGGCGGACGAGGGGCTCCTCGGCCACGAGCTCGGCGACGCGTGGCTCGTGTGGGCGCCGCCTCGCGAGAGGTCACGCGTCGCTCCACGCTCGCGGCCGGTGGCCAGCGCGGCGGATCCGCCTCGATGATCGGTGCGCGGCTCACGTCCACGAGAGCGCGAGCTTCGCGCCCCGGAGGGCGGCGAGCCGCGCCGCCTCTTCCTCGGCGGCCGCGCGGACCTTCGCGTCGACCTTGCCGACGCGTTCGATCGCGACGTCGAGCGTCTGCCCCTTCTTCTTCGCGCGCACGACGCCGGCGACGCGTGCGCCCGCGAAGAGCAGCCCCGTGGGCGCGAGGTTCTTCCAGACGATCCTCTGGAGGGCCGCAGGGACGAGCGTGTCGCGATCGCGCATCTGGAGCACCGGATCGCCGGGGGACACGATCCGGACGGGCGCGGGCTTCGCGGAGAGCAGCGCCTCGCGATCGGCGCGCAGCACGAAGCGCTTCGCCGCGCTCCCGTCGATCACCACGGGCACGAGCTCGCCCTCGACCGCCTTCCACATCGTCTTCGCCTGTCCGCCTCCGACGCCCGCCCAGGCGGCGAGCTCGCCGACGGAGGCTGGGCCGTAGGCGCGCAAGAAGCGCCGCACGAGCTCGGCGGGCGCGTGCTCCACCTCCTCGACGCGCTCGAGCCATCGACGGGCGAGCGACACGACGTACGGGCCGTCGTCGCGAGGGAAGAGGACGAAGCGACCCCGGAGCGCGACGGCGTAGAGCAGCGACGGGTGCACGTGGTGGCTCTCGCATGCACGGCACCACGGAAGGAGCCCTTCGGGCAGCCGCCGGCGGAGCTCGGCGTGGAGGGCGTCGCGATCGAGCGATCGCTTGGAGAGCGCGCGCGTCGCCTCGTTCGTGACGAGATCGACGGCGTCGAGCGCCGACATCCCGGCCGCCTTCACGGAGGTCATCGCCGGGCCGACGAACGCGCGCATCGAGGCCTCGTCGCGCGGCAGCACCCCGGACACGAAGACGTCGTAGTCCTCGGATCGCACGACGACGGGAGCCCCGCGCATCGCCCGCGCCCGCACGACCTCGCGCCGCTCGAAGGCGTCGTCGAGCGCGCGCGGCGAGAGTACGTCGAGCCGAGGCGCGAGGGCGGCGAGCGCGGCTCCCGGCGGGAAGTCGGGCAGCCCCACCTCGCGGGCGGCCGAGCGCACGTCGCGCGAGCGCCGCGCCAGCCCGAGACGCTCGAGGCGGAAGGCGATCACCTGCTCCGGCGTGACCCGAAGCTCCGCGGCGCCGGCTCTCTGCGCGGCGCGGCCCGTCGTTCGCTGCGTTCCCATCCCCTCGTCGTAGAGCGGCGCGCCGGCCCGCGTCATGCGAATTCCTCCCGGCGCCGACCGTGCAGCTCGTCCGCGCCGGGTGATAGAGTCCGCGGTCGTGAAGATCGTCCACGCCGCCGACCTCCACGTCGACAGCCCGCTCCGCGGCCTCGACCGGTACGAGGGCGCGCCCGTGGAACGCCTGCGCGGCGCCACGAGGCGCGCGCTCGAGAACCTCGTCGCGCTCTGCATCGAGGAGCGCGCGGACGTGCTCCTTCTCGCCGGAGACGTCTTCGACGGCACGTGGAAGGACTACTCGACGGGGCTCTTCTTCGCGGCGCAGATGACCAAGCTGCGGGAGGCGAACGTGCCGGTCGTCCTCGTCCGCGGCAACCACGACGCGGTGAGCTCCGTCGTGAAGGCGCTGCGCCTGCCGGACAACGTGCGCGAGCTCTCGTCGAGGAAGCCCGAGACGTTCGAGCTCGCCGGCGCCGGGATCGCGATCCACGGACAGAGCTTCTCGCAACGCGTGACCACGGACGACCTCGCGGCGAGGTATCCGGCCCGCGTACCCGGCGTGTTCAACGTCGGGCTGCTGCACACGAGCATCGACGGGCGCGAGGGGCACGAGCCCTACGCGCCGACGTCGATCGAGACGATGCGAGGGAAGGGCTACGACTACTGGGCGCTCGGCCACGTGCACGCCCGCGAGGTCGTCGCGACCGATCCGTGGATCGTCTATCCCGGGAACCTCCAGGGCCGCCACGCGAGGGAGACGGGCTCCAAGGGCGCGACCGTCGTCACCGTCGAGGACGGCGTCGTCCAGAGCGTGGAGCACCGTCCGCTCGACGTCCTGCGCTGGGAGGTCGTCACCGTCGACGCCTCGCCGGCGAACGACGCGCTCGAGGTCGTCGATCTCGCCCGCGCCGCGATCGCGCAATGCGCCGCCGAGGCGGACGGGCGCGTGCTCGCGGCGCGGGTCGTCGTCACCGGAAGCACGCGCGCGAACGGCGCGATCCGCCGGGACGTCGATCGCTTCACGAGCGAGCTCCGCGCGGCCGTCACGGACGCCCTCGGCGAGACGGCGTGGGTCGAGAAGATCGCGATCCAGACGCGGGCGACCATCGACATGGACCGCGTGCGCGAGGAGGCGAGCGCCGTCGGACACCTCGCGCGGCGCATCGCCGCCATGCGGTCCGACCCGGCGGAGCTCGCCGAGCTCGGCGCCGTGCTCGCGGAGCTCGACAAGAAGCTGCCCCCCGAGCTGCGCGAAGGCGAGGGCGCGCTGCGGCTCGACGATCCGGCGTTCCTCCGGCTCGTGCTCGACGACGTGGAGCAGATGCTCGTGCCGCGACTGCTCGAGGGGAGGGGAGAGTAGATGCGCATCGCGACGCTCGAGCTCATCGCGTACGGACCGTTCCGCGGCACGACGCTCGACTTCTCGGCGCCCGGCGTCCACGTCGTGTTCGGCCGCAACGAGGCGGGCAAGAGCACGACGCTCCGCGCGATCACGGGACTGCTCTACGGCATCGATCCGAGGACGCGCGACGGCCACCTCCACGATCTGCGCGACCTGCGCATCGGCGGCGTCCTCGAGAGCGCCTCGGGCGAGCGGCTCCGCGTCGTGCGCCGCAAGGGCAACACGAACACGCTCCTCGACGAGCGCGACAAGCCGATCGACGAAGGCGTGATGCGAAAGCTCCTGGGCGGGGTGTCGAAGGAGACGTTCACGCACGCCTTCGGTCTCGACCACGACACGCTCGCCGCCGGCGCCAATGCGCTCCTCGAGGGCAAGGGCGATCTCGGCGAGAGCCTCTTCGACGCGGGCGTCGGCGGCGGCGGAGAGGTCCAGCGTCTGCTCGCGCAGCTCGAGGCGGAGGCGGACGCGATCTACCGCCCGCGCGCCTCGTCGCTGCCGCTGAACGAGGCGCTGAAGTCCTTCGCGGAGGCGCAGAAGGCCGTCCGCGCGAAGGAGAGCCGGCCGGAGGCGTTCATCCAGCAGGAGCAGGGGCTCTCCGAGGCCGTACAGGAGCGCGACGCCTGCGTCGCGAAGAAGAAGGAGCTCGAGACGAAGCGCGCCCGCCTCGCTCGCGCGCGCCGTCGCCTTCCGCTCGAGCGGAGGCGGGATCGGGCGAAGCAGCGTCTCGCCGAGCTCGGTCCCGTCGGCACCCAGCTCGAACGCGTCGAGGCGCTCAAGGATCGTTTCGGCGTCTACGAGAAGACGCTCGAGCAGCGGCGCGAGCTCCGCGCGAAGGCGGAGCGCCTCGCGGCGAGCCTCGCGTCGGCCGCGCGCCGCGCCGGCGTCGACCCCGGCGCCGACATGAGCGCGCTCCGGCTCGACGGACGCCGGACCGCGCGCGTCGAGACGCTGCTCGGCGAACGCACCGCGCTCCTCGCGCGCCTCGAGGCCACGGCGACGGAGATCGCACGGCTCGAGCGCGAGCGCGATCGCCTCTCCGAGATCGTCGCGCGCGCCGAGGTGGGCGGCGACGTCGCCGACCAGCGTCTGCACGCGCTGACGTCCGCGCTCGATCGCGCGCGCTCGCTCGGGGACATCGAGGCGCGCATCGCGAACGAGAGGACGAAGATCGACCTCCAGCGGCGGAAGCTCGAAGCACGCGCCGCGAAGCTCGGTCCCTTCGAAGGGAAGCTCGACGAGCTCGTCGCCCTCCGCTTGCCTGCGCTCGCGACGGTGAGACGGCTGCAGGCGCGCGCGCAAGAGGGCGACGTCGCGCTCTCGCGCATCGACGAGCGCTTGGCGGATCTCGAGCGAGAAGCCGCGTCGATCGAGAAGGAGCTCGCGGTCCGCTCCGGCGACTTCGCGCCGCCCGACCTCGCGGCGCTCCGTGCCGCCAGGGCCGCGCGCGACGAGGCATGGCGTGCGCTCCGTGCCGCGAAGGACGAGGAGGCGCGGCGCGCGGCGGAGGTGGAGGTCGAGGGGCTCCTCCGCGAGGCGGACGCGGTCGCGGACCGGATGATCCGCGAGGCCGATCGCGTGACGACGCTCGCGCGGCTCCGGTCCGAGGCGGACGCCGTCGCGCGGAACATCGAGAAGGCGAAGGACGATCGGGAGCGCGCGGTCCGCTCGCGTGACGAGCTCCGCGCCGAGCTCCTCGGGCTCTTCGAGCCTGCCGGCGTCGAGCCGCAGGGCTTCGTCGAGGCTTGTCAGTGGCTCGAGGATCACGCGCAGATCGCGGAGGCGTGGGGGCAGGTCCGCGAGGCCGAGGCCGCGCTCGCCGCGGAAGAGGCGAAGGCTGCGAGCGCCAAGGACGATCTCGTCGCCGCGCTCCGTGCGTTCGACGACGGGCTCGGCGACTGTGTATCGCGCCTTTCGGACCTCGTCGCCCTCGCAGCCGAGCGCGCCGCACGGATCGAAGGCCAGCGCCGCGAGGCGACCGACGCCGTGCGCTCTCTCGTGGAGGTGCGTACGAAGCTCGACGAGCGATTGGCCCTCCGGACGCGCGACGAGGCCGCGCTCGCGGACGTCTCGGCCAAGCTCGGCGAGCTCTTGGCGCCGCTCGGCATCGCCGCCGACGCCCACGTCGACGAGGTGAGGCGATCGATCGAGGCGCTGCGCGAGCTGTTCGACGTGGTCGACGCGCGCGCCGAGGAGGAGGCGCGCATGCGCGTGACGGAGGCCGACATCCGCGCGTTCGAGGACGATCTGGCGCGAGCGCTCGAGGAGCTCGCGCCCGATCTCGCGTCGTTGGCTCCCGGCGACGCCGCGCGCGCCCTCTTCGCGCGCGCCGCCGAGGCGAGGGAGGCCGCGAAGGAGGCGAGCACGATCGACGCCCAGCTCGCGAGCGAGGAAGAGCTCGTCCTCGACGACGCCGAGCGCGCGCTGCTCTCGGACCCGGACGCCGCCGCCCGCGCGGAGGAGGAGCTCACGGAGCAGATCGACGAGGTCGACGGGGAGATCTCCCGGCTCACCGAGCGGATCGGCGGGCTCCGCAGCGGTCTCGAACGGATGCGCGCCGAGTCCCACGCCGCCGAGGCCGCCGCCGCCGCTCAGCTGCACCTGAGCCGCGTCCGCGAGAACGTCGAGCGCTGGTGTCGCGTCCGCCTCGCTGCGTTCGTCCTCTCGCGCGAGATCGAGCGCTACCGCGAAGAGAACCAGGGACCGCTCCTCGCCGCTTCTTCGTCGCTGTTCTCGCGGCTGACGCTCGGCGGCTTCTCGGGGATCAAGGCCGGCTTCGACGAGAAGGACCGTCCGTGCCTCCGCTGCGTCCGCGCCGACGGGACCGAGGTGGACGTGGCGGGCCTCAGCGACGGCACGCGCGACCAGCTCTACTTGAGCCTGCGCCTCGCGAGCCTCCTCCGCCGCGCCGAGGTGGCCGAGCCGATGCCGCTCGTCCTCGACGACGTCCTCATCCAGCTCGACGATCAGCGCGCATCGGCCGCGCTGTCCGTCCTCGCCGAGGTCGCGCGGACCATGCAGGTCCTGTTCTTCACGCACCACGCCCGGCTGGTCGAGCTCGCGCGCGCGGCGATTCCGCCGAACGAGCTCGTGATCCACGAGCTGACGAACGTGCGCATGGCCGACGCGACGCTCGCGACGGCGCCGGGGTAGCGCGAGGCACGTGTCGCCGCCGCGGTCTGCGCTATCGTCCGCGCCCATGCGAGCACGAGCCGTGTTCCTCATCGCAGCGATCCTGTCGCTCGTGGGTTGCAAGCCGGAGCTGCCCGCGGTGATCCGCGACGAGATCGCGACGACGGCGAAGGTGAGCCCCGGCGCGACCACCGTCGTCTTCTTCACCGACTTCCAGTGCCCGTTCTGCCGGAGGACGCACGCCGCGCTCGCGCCGCTGCTCGCGGAGCGACACGGGCGCGTCCGCCTCGTGCTGCGGCACGTCCCGATCCCGGCTCACCCGGACGCGCGCACCGCGGCGCGCGCAGCCGTCTGCGTCGAGCGGCTCACGCCCATGCTGCTCGCCGACTACGCGCACGCGTTGTTCGAGGCCTCGGATCTCTCCGAGGCGGCGTGCGAGGAGATGGCCGTGGAGCGCGGCGTCGATCGCGGAGCGCTGCAGCGATGCTTGTCCGACCCTGCGACCGACGCCCGCATCGACCGGGACATCGCGATGTTCGAGGCGGTCGACGGAGACGGCGTCCCGCTCTTGTTCGTCGGCCGGACGCGCCTCGAGGGGCAGCAGTCGCGCACAACGCTCGAAGCCGCGCTCGATCGCGCGCGGTGAGCGGTTTTTTCGCCGGCGTCCCTTGTGTCCGGCCGTGTGGGTGCTATGGGGCGGTTGTGCTTGGGTGTCGCGAGAAATTGCAGCAAAAAGGCAGTCGCCATCACGTCTCGCCGACCCGAGGCGCCCGAGCGCTCGCGGTCCACGCGCTAATGTCGCCGGCCATGAAGAAGTACGTCGTCTCGCTCCTCGCGTGTGCCTCGATGGGGGCCGTGGTGCTCGCTGGTTGCGCTCAGGGCGTCGAGCTCGATCCGGACGTCGATCGACTCACGACGCTCCCCGAGGAGTCGGAGGAGGAAGAGCAGGCGACGGTGAAGATTCCGCCGCCGTCGAATCCGGATCAGACCATCGGCCACGACGGCGATGCGGACAAGGACGACGCCGATCCCGACGACGGCGATGCGTGCGCGGCTCCGCAGCCCTGCGCGGGCGCGACCGACCTCGGCAGCGTCAGCGGGGACACCGGCGCGGACGTGCTCACGGTCGAGGGAAGCTCCTCGCAGTGGTTCCGCGTCTACGTGACCGAGGACGACAACGACATCTTCGGCGTGCCGCTCTCGGTGGCGGCGACGCTCACGTCTCCGCCGGGCACGAACTTCGACCTCTACGTCTACGTTCCGAGCTCGCCCGGCGACAGCATCGAGTGCAGCGCCGTCCACGTCCAGTCGACGGGCTCCGGTTCGCTCGACGCCGCGCGGGCCGAGTTCGGCGAGACCGGGACGTTCTCCAACGGTCGTTCGGACGCTCGCTACGTCACGATCGAGGTGCGCCACGTCTCGGGCACGTGCAATCCTTCCGAGAAGTGGAAGCTGACGATCGAAGGCAACAAGTAGGACGTACTCGGCGCGAAGCGCGGAAGGCGGCGCGGGCCGGCGTCGTCGTGGCGATGCTCGCGGTCGCGTGCGGCGGCTCGAAGACGCCGCCTGCGGCGCCGGCCGTCGAGGCGCAGGCGCACGCGGCCGCGGGCGAGGTGCTGCCCTTCATCCACGACGATTACCCGAGGGCCCTCGCCGAAGCGAAGCGGCGCAACAAGCCGCTCTTCGTCGATGCGTGGGCCCCGTGGTGTCACTCGTGTCAGAGCCTCCGCACGTACGTGCTCACCGATCCGAAGCTCGCTCCGCTCGCGTCCGACTTCGTCTGGCTCTCGGTCGACACGGAGAAGGACGTCAACGCGGTCTGGGTCGAGCGCCATCCGCATTCGGCGCTTCCCACGCTCTGGGTCATCGACCCCGCGACGGATCGGCCGATCCTCAAGTGGGCGGGCACCGTCACCGCCGACGAGCTGCGTGAGCTGCTCACCGTGGCCGTGGCGGGGGCTCGCGCCGGCGCAGAGGGCCCCGCGGTCGAGGCGACGGCCGCGTTCGTCCGCGGCAATCACGCGCTCGCCGCCGGCGACTCGGAGGGCGCCGAGAAGGAGTATCGCGCCGCGCTCGCCGCGGCCGGGAAGGACCATCCGCATCGCGCGCGCATCGTCGAGGCGCTCGTCACCCAGCTCTGGCTCCGGAGGCGTCACGCGGAGTGCGCGGAGCTCGCCGCGGCGGAGGCCGCCGGCCTGCCCGCGAGCACGTCGCGCGCGAGCACGATCGTCGCCGGCCTCTCGTGCGCGAGGCACGCGGAGCGCACGGAGGACGTGGATCGACTCGCCGCGCTCGCGCTGGAGGACGCGCAGGCGCAAAAATCGCCGATTCTGCCCGATGACCGATCCGCGCTCTACGAGGCGGTCGTCGAGACGAGGAAGGCGCGCGGCGACGAAGCGGGCGCGCTCTCCCTCGCTCGCGAGTGGGCCGCGTTCCTCGAGGCCGAGGCCGCGCGGGCGAAGACGAAGGACGCACGAGCGTCGCTCGACCCGGCACGGCTCTCCGCCTACCTCGCGCTCGGCGAGCCCGCCCGCGCGCTGCCGATGCTGGAAGAGAGCGAGCGCGACTTCCCCGACGACTACAACCCGCCTGCGAGGCTCGGCCGAGCGCTCCTCGAGCTGTCTCGCTTGGACGAGGCGGACGCGGCCGCCGACCGGGCGATAGCCAGGGTCTACGGCCCGCGCGCCATGCGGGTCTATGCGCTGAAGGCCGACATCGCGAAGGCGCGCGGGGACCGCGCCGCGGAGATCGCCGCCCTCGAGCAGGCGCTCGCACGCAGCGAGAAGGCCGTCCTCACGGAGGGGCAGCGGGCCGTGCGTGATGCCCTCGTGAAGCGGCTCGAGGCTCTGAAGTGACCTATGCTGCGCGCATGAACGTGCCTCTCCTCGGGACGCGCTCCTCTCGGTTTGCCTCCTCGTCGTGGGGTGCCGGGGCCAGGCACCGCCTCCGAAGGTATCGAGCATGATGGCGTCGAGCGATCAGGTGGCGACCTGCCCGGCGGACGCGACCGTCGTGGGCGGAGGCTACGAGATCGCGCAAGAAGCACGCGCCGCGGGCAAGGTCCCGATCGTGGTCGTGAACCGTCCTACCGAGACGGGATGGATCGTGCAGTGCATCGATCCGGACGGTCAGCCCTCCGGGGCGTGCAAGGCGTACGTCGTCTGCGCGAACATCCTTCGATGAGCCCGCTTCGGCGGCGCGGCTCGACCGAGCTCGACCGTCGCCGCGTCGATCGGAACCGCGAGATGGTCCCGTGCGCGCGTGAGAACGCGCGCTAGAATTCACTGTGCCTTCCTTCCTGGTGGCGCTGATCCCTCTCGCGGTGCTGCTCGCGACGGTCGTGGTCGTCGTCGTGCGGTCGCGTCGTCGCCGCCGCAAGCCGAGGCAAGGCCGCGAGCCGAGCGGCTTCGTCATCCTCGAGGGCAACCTATGGGAGGCATGTGCCGTCGACGACCTACGTGAGCCGTGGGGTCGTTACACGACGGAGCCCGTGCGCGGCTTCTGCGGCGTACCGGCGGGGCGGCATCGCGTGCGCACGACGACGACGACGGGCGAGGCCACGCTCGACTTCGTCATCTATCCCGGCGAGATCCTCTGCTGGCGTCTCGACGTCGAGCACGCTCGATGGGAGCCGCACGACCTCGATCCCGACACCCGGAGCTCGCTCGAGTCGGCGCCGCTCAGCACCAACGACGTCACCGGGAACGTCCGCCCCAACAAGCTGCCGGGATGGCTCGTCCACCTCCGCACGATGATGAACATCGGCCGCGCCCGGTCCGGCGCCGCGTTCACGCGCTCCTCGGACGAGAGCATCGATCGCCTCCGCAAGCGCCTCGCGAAGCTCGTGGCCACCGCCGAGTCGGACAGCGACACGGGAGCCGACTCGCTCGCCGAGGCGCGCGCCCTGGGGGAGTCGCTCATCGGTCGCCCGCTGACGCGCAAGGACCTGCGGGCGCTCGTCTCGTGCGTGCGCGACGCCGCGACGCGGCTCACTGCGAACGGGCACGTCGATCGCGCCATGCGCGTGCTGTCGGTGGGCCTCGCCGTCCTGCCCGGCGATCCCGAGCTGATGGTGACCATGGGCTGCGCGCTCGCGGCGCGGGGCGACGTGGACGAGGCGTTGCGCGCGCTCAATGCCGCCCTCGAGCGCGATCGCTGCCTCGAAGCCGACGACGTCGCGCGAGCGATGCGCGCGCGCATGGAGCTGCGCTCCCGCCTCGGTCGCAGCGTCCGCGTGTGAGAAATCAGGCGCCAGGCTCCGAGCTCCAGGCTTCACGGCGCGCCAATCCCACGCCGAAACCCGAGGACTGAGGACCGAGGACCGACGACTCTCTTGTGCTCCGCAATCGCATCGCGCGCCGTCGCGCGCGGATCGCGACGCGGCGCGGTGGGCGACGTCCCGACTCCTCCGACACGCCATGTTTCCTCGGTGATCGCGAGGTGTCGTGAGCTCGACCCGAGCGGCACGTCGCGTGCTGTCGCGCTTCGGCGATGGCTTATCTGCTGCGTGGAACGAAGTGGGCGAGCGTGTCGGTCTTCCTCCTCGGATGCGCGGGCGCCGGTGCCGCCGGTTGCTCGGCCGCCGACGATGCGCCCCCGACGGCGGACGAGTGCGTCGGGACGTCGGCTCAACACCTCAAGGTCTGCGCCGGCGCGTCGACGCTGCAGGGCATCGACGTGTCGTACTACCAGGGCACGGTCGACTGGGTGAAGGTGAGGGCGTCGGGCCGGAGGTTCGCGTTCGCGCGCGTCAGCGACGGCATCGATCATCCGGACAAGAAGTTCGCGGAGAACTGGCCGGCCATGAAGGCGGCGGGGATCGTGCGCGGCGCCTACCAGTTCTTCCGGCCCGCGAAGGACGTCGATGCGCAGGTGGACCTGCTCGTGACGAAGATCGCCGCCGCCGGCGGCCTCGAACCGGGCGATCTCCCGCCGGTGCTCGATCTCGAGAGCGACGGCGGGCTGCCCGCGAGCACGGTCGTCGCGCGCGCGAAGGCCTGGCTCGCGAAGGTCGAGGCGGCGTTCGGCGTGAAGCCCATCGTCTACACCGCCGCGTTCATGTCGAACATCATCGGGAACCACTTCGCCGACTACCCGCTCTGGGTCGCGAACTACGGCGCCGCCTGCCCGACGATGCCGAGCGGATGGACCGAGTGGAAGTTCTGGCAGGACTCCGATCGCGGCTCGGTGCCCGGCGTCAACGGCAACGTCGACACCAACCTCTTCAACGGCACGCTCGCGCAGCTCGAGGCGATGACGCTGAAGGCGCCGACGCCGCCTCCGCCGGAGCCCGATCCCTCGGCTCCGGCCGAGCCCGACGAGGTGGTGCCCGACGTCGGGACGTTCGACGGGATCCTCGGCGAGGAGGATCTCGTCCGCGATCACGGCGCCACCATGGGGAGCGGCATCGCGAAGGATCCGCCGTCGGGACGCGACGAGCTCGCCTCGGCGCCGTTCGACCCCTGCCGCTGAAGAGGCGGGCGGTCCTATGGCCACGCTCTCGTGCGGCGACGCGCTCGCGCGTCGCCGCACGCGTATCGCTGCTCAGCGACCGAAGGCGGGCGCGCCCGCGCTCCCGAGCACGTCCGCGAGGAAGCGATCGGTGTTGGTCTTCGCCTCGGCGTTCCGGAACACGACGAAGTGACCGTCGTAGCCGTCCGGCGCGTACTGGCGAACGACCGCCGTGACGCCGGCCGCGTTGCCCTGCACCGGCAAAGGCAGCGGGGTGCGTCCGAGGTCGTCCGGTGTGACGCCCGCGGGGGCCTGCGCCACGCCGAGCCGAGCCGCGACGACGTACGCGAGCTGCGTCGCCGGCGGCGAGTACGTGTCACCTTGCCCGTACGGCACGAAGACGTGCTTCGCGAGCGTGCCGGTCCCGATCGCGGCAGCAGCGTGATCGATCGGGTCCGCCGGATCGATGGCGTTCTGGAACAGGGCGAGCGCCGGATGCATGGCCGTGACGTTCACGGGCAGCTCCGACAGCACGATGGGCGCGAGCGCGGCGAGATGGACGGGGTTCCTCTTCGAAAGCAGCGCGTCGATCAGGCTGCCTCCGACGCCGCTGTAGACCACGCCGGCGACGTCGGCCGCGGGGACGTAGGGCATCACGATCGAGCCTTCGGTCGCGCCTTGCGAGTGACCCCAGAAGGCGATCTTGCCGAACTGGACGTTCCCGTTGCCCGAGACTCCCGGTGGGATCGTGAGGTCCTTCGCGACGCGCACGAGGGAGACCTGATCCGCCGCGCCTTGGAGGACATTGCCGCGCGCGGCCGCGGGGTTCGTGAAGTTGAAGAAGACGGTCTCGGGCGCTGCGGTCGAGGCGCCGCGACGGGGGCCGTGCCCTACCTGATCGATGCCGAGCACGGCCACGTTCAGGCCGGCGAGCCGAGCGGCGACGCCTTCCGTGACGTGGCTGCGGAAGCTCCCGCCCGTGCCGTGCGCGTAGACGACGATCGGCCACTTGCCCGCCGGGGCCGTCCCCTTCGGGACGGTGACCGACATGCAGACCTCGGTCGTGCCCTGCACCGCCGGCTTGCCCTCCGAGTCGAGGACGAAATCCCCTCCGTCCGTGGGGTCGGTGAAGGGCGGCGTGCCCTGCTGGAACTGCGGGAGCGTGACGAGCGCGTGGTACTCGTCGAACTCCGCGGCCGGCGTCGTCGGACAGGCGCGATCGCCCTCGGCTTGCGGACAAGGCGACGGCTGACCGGAGCCGCACTTGACCCAGTGCGAGACGGTGGGGGCGGGCGCGGCGTTCACGGCCGCCGGGATCGCCCGCGCGATCGCGTCGTGGTCGCCGACGGTGAAGACGGCCGCGTTGACGACCGTGGAGAGGTCGAACGCCTTCGACGCGGCCCACGCGCGGAGCGGCTCGTAGGCCTTCCATGCAGCCTCGAGCACACCGCCCGGGTCGTTCGGACCGAGGACCGCGTCGAGGTCCGGCGAGCGCACGATCGCGCTACCGTCCTTCGCCTTGCTCGCGTTCGTGACGAGGACCGCGTAGGTGTGTCCATGCTGGAGCGGCGCCCCCGCGGGCGGACGGAACGAGAGCGAGTTGAAGCAGACGTAGTTGCTGCGTCCCGTCGTGCCCACCCACTGGTGTCCGAGGTCGTTGCCCTCGTTCGGAGAGACGTCGATGAAGCGCGTCGCTCCCTCGACCTTGAGCGACTCGAAATCGATCTCGCCGCTGAAGCGGAACGTCACGGTCGGGTAGACGCTGAAGCCCGTCGCCGTCCGTTCGAGGTAGCGCGCCCAGCGATCGACGAGATCGAAGCCGAGCAGATCCGCGCCGGGCGTCGGGAAGCCGGTGAGGTCGAGTTTGCCGTCCTTGCGCCGGATGTCGTTCGGGAAGGGGAGGCGGAAGAAGTCGCCGTCGCCGCTGCCGCGCGGGACGCGGAAGTGCGCCGTGACGGGGCTCGCCGCCTCGTCTTCGCACTCGACGCCTTTGAACTTGGGGATGCCGATCGGCAGAGGACCGCCGGGAGGCGGCGCCACGCAGACGTTCTCGGCGCAGAACAAGCCGCCGAAGCAATCGGCGCTCGTAGCGCACGCGCCGCCGAGATCCGTCGTCCCCTCCGGTTGGCACGCGGTCCCGAAGCCGACGAGGTTGCAGCGAAGGCCCGACTTGCAGTCCGCGTCGGAGGAGCACGATGTCCCCGCTTCGCCCGTACCCGCCGGAGCGCACGTGCGCTCGGGACCGCAGTAGAGGCCATCTTTGCATTCTGCACTTATCACGCAGGCGGCGCCCTCTTCGAGGGAGCGTCCCGGCTGGCACACTCCGCCCGTACACGCGAGCCCCGGCCGGCACACACCGCCGTCGTCGCAGCGCTCGCCGACGCCGCGCGGCCCGTTCGCCCCGCCTTCGCCGCCGTCGACCCCGGGGATGTCGGCGAGCTGCACGCCGCCGCCCCCGCAGGCGGGAACGAGGAGAAGGCCCACCCCGCAGAGCGAGAGCAAGCCCGAGATGAAAGTTCGCATGGACGACCTCCCTCCACCCATCGTATCGGTCCGGTTGAGGTCGATCTAGCTCGGAGCGGCGTCACCCGCCCGGAGGTGTGAACGGAGACGTGTTGCCGACGCACTTGCCTCCGGTGCACGTACCCGAGCAGCACTCGGTCTCGTCGGTGCAGGCGACTCCGTGCACCTTGCACTCGGCGCACAACGAGGTGGGCGAGCACCTCACGCCGAGGCAGCATCCGTTCGGGAAGCAGAACTGGTCCTTCTGCGAACAGGCCCTCACGCAACGGCCGCGCGTCGTGCAGACCAAGCCGGCACAACAATCCTCGTCGACCTCGCAGACGCCGCCCTCACGGGAGCACTCGCCGCAGGTCCCCGTCGCCACGATGCAGCGATCGGGTGCGCAGCACGCGCTGCCGTCGCACATCGTCGTGCACGACGTCGAGCCGTCCGGGGACGGCGATGCATCACTCGCGTCCGGCGTCGGATCTTCGGGGGCGGACGGGGCACCGTCGTTCGGTGCCCGCGCGGCGTCTTCGGTCGTGACGTGCGCGTCCGGCGCGACGCCGGCGTCGAAGTCGTCGGACGGGCATGCCGCGCCTTCGCAGACCGCGAGATCGCCTGCGCCCGAGATCGCGTTGCACGCGGCTACGACGCCCCCGACGAGGAGCAGGCCCCACACGCGCCGTGCAAGAGCTCTCCTCCGTGCGCGCCCGTCCCTTCCGGAGCGGCTCCGGGACGTCCCCGACATCGACGAAAGCATAGCTCGCTTCGCAGCGGCTGACCTCACCCCGTAAACGTCGGAGCTCCAAACAATTTTCGGCGTGTTCTGCCGGCTTCTGCGGGGCGAGCCTTTGGGGTATCGTCGCGCGGCCGCCATGGGACCCCAACTCTCGCCGTCGCCCCTTCCTGGGCACTCGTCCGGTCACGTTCCTTCCCACGTGCCTGGTCGGATGCTCCCGCCTTCGATCGTACGAGCGCCCCGCCTCGAGGCGGCGAAGTGGCCGCCCGACGACGACGCGCTCCCGCCGGGATCGTTCGGCGGCGGCATGCCGAGCTTCTCGGGCGGCGACGATGGCAACTTCAAGAAGGGCCGTTTCAAGCCCGTCGCCATTCTCGTCGGCGTCCTCGCGGTCGCCGGTCTCGGCGCCGCGATCGTGTTCGGCGCGATGAAGGACGCCGAGCGGATGGACCCCAAGCAGGTCGCGCAGGCGAAGAAGGAGCTCGCGCTCCTTCCGATCGCCGAGGCCCTCCCGAAGTACAGGCAGTGGGCCGCGCAGGATCAGGAGACGAAGCTGCAGGAGGAGGCCTTCACGCAGCTCGCTTGGGCGAAGGACGCCGAGGGGCTTCCGCTGATCATCAAGGGGCTCTCGTCGATCGATCACGCGGTGCGTGGCACCGCGGCGCAGGCGCTCCTCGAGTACGGCTCGCCCGCCGCCGACGCTGCGAAGCCCGCGTTGCTCAAGGCGCTGAAGGAGGCGACGGAGGCGGATCGGCCGCAGATCGCGTGGGCGCTCGCGACGCTGCGCGAGAGCTCCGCGTTCGACGACGTGATGAAGGAGTACCGGGCCGGCCGGCTCGCGACCGTCCAGCGCCTCGACAAGAGCCCGGCGTTCGATCCGGAGGTGCTCGCGTCGATGGTCTCCGTCGACAAGCTCGCGACGCTCGCGAACGACGAGAACGACAGCGTCCGCCAGCTCGTCGCGACGGTCCTCTCGCGCAACGCGGATCCGAAGTACACGCAGACGCTCATCACGCTGGTCAAGGACAAGAGCATCGAGGTCGCGCGCGAGGCGGCGGTCGGCCTCGGGAAGATCGCGAACGAGGAGGCGATGCAGCCCCTCCTCGACGCGCTCGCGAAGGCCGACAAGGACTCGCGTCAGAAGTTCCTCGAGGCGCTGCGCGACGGCGTCGGCGGCAAGGGCCTCGTGCTCGCGCTCAAGAGCGTCGACAAGAGCAAGCCGGACACGGAGAAGTTCCAGACGAAGCTCCTCTTCGACATGCTGCGGTCGCTCCAGGATCCGCGCGCCGGAGACCTGCTCGTCGAGTACATCGAGTCGAACCCGCACCCGCACTGGAAGACCGAGGCCGCGCTTCGCCTCGCCGAGGTCGGCGATCTCCGCGCCGTGCCCACGCTCGCGTGGCGCATGAAGCAGGACCCGCTGGTCCTCTACGACAAGAACGCCGATCCCGAGTACCGGATGGACGACAACGAGCGCGTCGTCGCCGCCCGCATGCTCGCGGACCTCGCCATCCTCTACCCGGAGAAGCGCGACGAGATCCGCGCGCAGGCGTACGAGGGCGTCCGCTTCTGGATCACCGACAAGCCGCAGCCGCACGCGAACGGCCTCCGCTTCATGGCGGCGGTCGATGCGCGGGAGGCGCTGCCGATGATGCGCAAGTGGGCGAACCCGACGGTGCCCTTGCCGAAGGAGGGGCAGCAGGAGTTCCCGCCCGTCTGGGCCACCGCGCAGAGCGCGCTCCGCTACATCGGTTGGATGAAGGACCAGCAGAGCTGGGGCATCCTCGAGTCGCAGCTCCGTCGCCGCCCCGAGAAGGTCGACGCGACGATGGAGTCGCTCCTGCAGGGCGGGTTGGCGGTCCTCGGCATGACCCTCCGTGCGATCGGCGTCGGCGCCTCGTACGGGTTCGCGCAGTGGGGCGACCCGAAGGCGTACCCGCTCCTCGTGAAGTACATCGAGGACAAGCAGAACAACGAGCAATCGCGCCTCGACGCGTGCTTCTCGCTCGCCTGGGTCGCGACCGACGAGCAGATGAAGGAGGTCGCGCGGAAGGTCAAAGAGCTCGACAACCCCGACCCGAAGGTCCAGCTCATTCGCACGTGCTACCTCGAGACGCTCGTGCGGAGGCCGGTGCCCGAGGCCACGGCGACGCTCGTCGATCTCATCAACGGCCGCTCCGATCTCGTCGTGCAGCACCAGGCCGCGCGTGCCGTCGGCTTCGGCGGGATGAGCGCGGAGACGGCTGCCAAGCTGTTCGAGAAGCTGAACGATCCGGCGACGCGCAACGATGCGGCGCTGGCGCTCCTCATCGGCGCCGACGCCGACACCGCGCGCCGCGCGCTCGCTTCGTACGCGGACGCCGACCCCGCCGCTCTCGAGGAGCTCAAGGTCATCTACGACCAGACGTTCGGGTATTGGAGCGACAGGAACTACGAGAACGGCGACGTCGCGCGATGGATCGAGAACGCGCAAGCCGCCTCGCGCGTGAAGCTCGGTGACGCGCTCCAGGACTGGCCGCGCCTCATCCTCGCGCGCGCCATCCAGGGCATCGACTACGACAACGGCCCGCACTCGCTCACGCGCGTCCAGATGCGCGTCCGCTTGATGCGCGACGCGCGCTCGGACGACGAGAAGAAGCGCACGCAGGCGATCCAGATCCTGAAGTTCATGAACGAGAAGGGCGTCCTCATGGCGCTCAAGAGCGAAGACGGCCCCGTGAAGGAGCTGGCTCGCCAGGCGTTCTTCGAGCTCATGAACCCCAAGGTGTCGACGGAGGCGCTGCCCGAGCAGAAGGCCGCGGGGACCAAGTAAGTAGGCCTCAGGCCTCGGGCCTCAGGCCTCATCAGAGGCCTCGGGCCTCTTCGGTCCTCGGTCCTCAG
>CALFEQ010000184.1 GCA_937949945.1 uncultured Myxococcales bacterium | reverse complement strand
GCTCGCCGAAACCGCCGGAGCCCGAGATGGACATCCGGCACGAGCGCTGACTCAGTCTTCGTCTTCTTCGTCCGACGGCGACACGACCGTGCAGGTCCCGTTCTCTCGGAACGAAGCGAAGACGTTCGGGGTGAGCGTCTCCACGAACGCGCGAAGGGTCGTGATGTCCTCTCGATCGCCCACGTCGTAACCGCCGGACGTGCGCACGGGCTCGAGATCCGTGGCTCCGAGCTCGTCGAGGGTCACCTCTCCGTTGCCGTCCGCGTCCGCCGCCGCGATGGGATCGAAGCGGAGCGCTCCGCGACCGTCGAGCTGGTCCAGGAAGAACGCGTCACCCCGCATGCCGATGATGGCCGTGTCCTTCCCGTCGACCGGCACGACCATGCCTTTGACGCGTGCGCCGCCGACGTCGCCTTCGCAGTCCGTGTAGGTGGTCTCCGAGGTGAACCCCCACCGGATCTTCTTCGTGTCCCCGCCGCGCGTGGCCGTGGCCTCGAGCAAGATCGAGAGCCCGCCCGCGACCATCGCGGCCGCGTCCTCTTCCGTCGCGGACTCGAGCACGGTGGAGTCCGCCGTCGCCGGACCGATGGTGAAGGTGAAGAGCTCCCAAGGTCGCGCGAGGCGCGCCGGAGCCTCGAGGAGGAGCTTCGGGCCGGGCGTCACCTGATCGACGATCTGCCCCTCCGCCGACGCCGTGAGGATCCCGTCGAGGCCCGAGACCTCGATCGAGCTCACGTGGACGAGGAGCTTGTCCACCTTGATCGTCCAGCCGTCTACGGTGGTGATGTCGTTCTCCGCCGTCGGCGCGTTCGTCAGCACCTCGATCGTCCCGTACCGGAGCGAGCTCTCCGGGTTCTCGTCGCACGCGGCCGCGAGCGCCGCTCCGAGCAGACCGATTGCGAGTGATGTCTTCGTCGAGCGTCTCATCGGATCAGAAGGTGACGGTGACCGAGGCGAGGAGCGTTCGTCCGTTCTGGATGATCTGGCGCTGTCGGAACTCGCCGCTCGGGACGACCGTGTAGCGCCAGTCGAGGACGTTGTAGAGGCCGAGGTTGTACCGGATCGGGAGCTGCTCGGCCGTGCCCGACAGGACCAGATCCCAGACGACGCCGGGCGTCGTGGTCTCCTGCGGAGGATCGATGTCCCTGTCGTTGCGGTCGGGGCGCGGTCCTTCGAACGTCAGGCGCGTCATTCCCATGAGCGCGCGTCCGATGATCGGCGCACCGCCTCGGACCGACGCGAGGTGCTCGAGCGTGTTCGGGACCTCGCGGAGCCCGCTCGCGCCGACGTAGCGCGCCTTCTGGTACGAGTACGATGCGGCGACCATCCAGCCTTGCCGCCACTCGCGACGGACCTCGGCCTCACCGCCGATGACGAGGACGTCTCCGGGCGAGTTCTGGTACTGCACGATGCCCGGCTCGATCTCGTTCAGGACGACGAGGTTGTTGACGTAGTTCGTGTAGACGGCGGCCGTCCCGAAGACGGTCGACGAGAACCGATGCGTGTGCTCGATCTCGGCCGAGTAGATCTGCTCGGGAGAGAGCTCCGTCGGAGGACGCTGGTTGGACGCGGCGTAGTGGAGCTCGTAGACGCTGGGCGCGCGGAACGCCTTCGCGCCCATGATCTTCGTGTTGCCTCCGTCGTACGGCTTCACGATGACCGCGAGACGGGGGTTGAGCGCAGGCATCAGCTCGAACTTGGGCAGGTTCGAGTAGTAGTCGAGGCGCGCGCCGGCCACGACCTTGAAGCGGTTCGTCGGCACGACGTCGGCGTTCACGTAGCCGGCGCCGACGGTGAACGGGTCGTTTCGTCCCGGCCGGCCCTGGTCGTCGAACAGGTAGGCGCCGGCCTGGCTCACGCCGACCTGCTTCGTAGCGAAGTGCTGGATGACCTCGCCGCCGACCGTGAGGCGCAACAGCGAGCTCGGGGTGTAGACGAAGCGCTGCTCCACGCCTCCCCAGCGGCCGCGATACGAGTCGCGCGAGTCGCCCTCCTCCTCGGGCAGGTACGGCGTGAAGCCGTCGAAGTTGTACATGTTCATGTGCGCGCGGCTCAACGACTGGAGCGTCTTCGTGAGCTGCGGCTCGAAGCGGGCCTCGATCATGCCGCGCGTGTCGACGAACCGGGTGCGCTGGTGATCGAAGATCACGCCGAACGCGCCCGTCGGGAGGTGCTTGCGGCGCGAGTTGAGGAACCACTGGAGCGTGAAGTCCTTGTACCAGAGGCGCCCGGTGATCATCCCGCCGTGCTGGCGATCTGTGCCGCGCGTGATTCCGTCGGACGGCAGGCCGTTCGCCTTCTTCTCCGCGTTCGGATCGGTCGGGGCGAAGTCGTACTCCTCGAAGTAGAAGTCGCGCCCGTCGCCCTGCATCACCGTGACCGTGTTCCAGAACCCGGCCTCCGGGCTAAGGCGGACGAAGCCCGTGGCGCGCGCCCGTCCGACGCCGTAGTCGAACGTGCTGAGCGACGCCTCCGCGTGCGTCGGCTCGTTGCGCGAGCGGGTGACGAGGTTGATGACGCCGAAGAACGCGCTCGAACCGTAGAGCACGGAGCCCGGGCCTCGCACGACCTCGATGCGCTCGATGTCGTCGATGTCGAGTCGTCCGTCCGTCCCGACGTACGACGACCAGATGTAGTTGTCGTTCATCGGCTGCCCGTCGAGCAGCACGAGGATCCGGTTGCCGTAGTCGCCGGGTCGGGAGAACCCGCGGACGCCGATCGTCACGTAGTGGCGATCGTCGGAGAGGTACATGCCGCGGATGCCGCGGATGGCCTCGGCGATGGTCGGGTACCCCATCGCACGGAGCTCCTGGGCGGTGATGATCGAGACGGACGCCGGCGCGTCTTCGACCGACTCCGTCACACGCGACGCTGCGCTGACCTCTTCGACCACGCGTAGCTCGGCATCGACACGCGTCTCCTTGCGCGCGGTGACCACGATCGTCTGCACGAACGTGCGGTAGCCCTGCTGCGAGATCTTGATCGTGTGCACGCCGACCGGGACGTCGAGGACGGCGGGCGTGAAGCCGACGGGTCGATCGTCGATCGTGATGAGCGCGTCGCGGATGTCCGAGCTCACGACCACCGCGCCCGTCTGCGACGAGAGACGCGCGCGCACGGTGACCGTCTCGTTGGCTTTGACGTCCGCGGTCAGCTCGTTCGTCTGGAAGCCCTCCTTCGTGACGAAGAGGGTGTGCCGTCCGGGCGCGACCTCCCTCGTGCACGGGATGGTGCAGGCGACCGGGGCGTTCTCGTCGTCGATCTTGACCTGCGCACCGGCCTCGCCCTCGATCTTCAGGGTGCCGAGGACCTGCTTCAGCTTCAGGGAGACGACGACCTCCTGGCCGATCTTGAGCTGGACGACGTTGGACTCCGCAGGCTCGTAGCCGGGCTTCTCGACGATGACCTTGTGCTTGCCCTCGGGCAGACCGAGCGTGCGCGGGGTCGTGCCGCGCGGACCGAGGTCCTTGCGATCGAGGTAGACCGTCGCGCCGGGCGGATCGGTCTCGATCTTGAGGATGGCCACGTACGGCGTGATGCGCGCGAGCGAGTCCTCGATGCGTTTCCTCGCCTGCGGGTTCGTCTCGCCTTCGAGCGCGAGGAGGTAGTACCGATACGCGTCGGGCGCCTGTTTGAGCTGCTCGTACGTCCTCGCGATGTTGAAGAGGACGTTCCGGTTCGGAACGAGGCGATTCGACGCGAGGAAGTGCCCCAACGCCGCCCGGTAGTCGCCGGCCTCGTAGCGCTCGGTTCCGAGCTGGAACTGGAGATCGGCCTCGTCTGCGGTGTCGTCCGCGAGCGCCACGCGGGGAAGCAGCCCCAGCGCGACGACGGTGATGGCGGTGACGACGATACGGAGCACGCGCTTTCGGATGTCGTGGTTCATCCAGCTCCCTGGCTCGGGCTGCGCTCGAGCTTCCGGCGCACCCGTGGAGCTCCGTTATACGCGGACTGGCGCCGCCAGCGGGAAAAAGCTGCGGAGGACGATCTCAGTCGTCCGACGGCGACCGGCGGCCGGATCGCGCTCCGGAACCGTGGACCGGAGGACGCGCGACCGAGATCGGAGAGCGCGCGACGACGACGAGCACGCGACGAGAGGTCGACTCGATGCGCACATCGGTCGGGCGGTGGCAGGTCTGACGCTTGTTACGGTTCGCCACAAGCCTGCGACCCGCGCGCTCGCGCAAGGGGTCGCAAACACGAAGGTCGAGCCGGGTACACGTCCTGCTTCGGTCGAGCCCACGAAGCAGCCAGCGGACGCTCGCGCGCTTCTCTCGCTTTATCGACGGCCAGAACCGGAGACAACGATGAAACGCATTCTGCCGCTGTTCCTTGTCCTCTCGACCTTCGCCGCCCACGCGATCGGATGCAAGAGCAACTCGAACGACGGCTCCACGCCGGGCGAGCAGCCGGGCGAGACGTCCGACGATCCGTCGTCGTCCGGCGGACCTCCGGGGACGACGATCGAAGAACAGAACACGAACCCGATCGAGGGCGTGGAAGGCGTTCAGCCGATCTACGAGGCGGGGCAGTTCACCGACGGCCCGGTCTGGCACGCGGGCATGGGCGTCCTCTTCTTCTCGACGCCCCTCGGTGACGGCGCGCTCTATCGCATGCTCCCCGACGGACGCGGGCTTCGTGTCCGCGAGGGCAACCGCGAAGCGGGCACGACGCCCATCGGCAACACGGTGAGCGCGGCCGGCGAGCTCATCACCGCCGAGATGAAGCGGCTCGTGAAGATGCCGGCGGAGGGCGGCGACCCCATCGTCATCGCGACGCGCTGGGGGAACATCGCGCCTCCTCCGGGCGGTGACGACGCCGGCGCTCCGGTGGAAGACGGCACCTTCGACACGTTGAACGACGTCGTCGCGCGCAAGGACGGCACGATGTACGTGACGGATCCGGGCTACTTCGCGGGTGACGTGGTCGCGAACCGAATCTACCGGATCGATCCGACGGGCGCCGTGGAGGTCGTCGAGGCCTTCGAGGACGTGCCGCGCCCGAACGGCATCGCGCTCTCCCCCGACGAGAAGACGCTGTACGTCGGCTTCTCCGCACCGCAGGAAGGCACGATGCCGTTCATCCGCAAGTACATCGTCAACGAGGACGGCTCGCTCGGCGAATGGACGAAGTTCATCGACGTCGCGCCCCTCGACTCGTCGCCCGACGGCCTGGCGGTCGACAAGGTCGGCAACGTCTACGTCGCGACGAAGGCGGGCATCGAGGTCTACAAGCCGAACGGCCAGCCGTGGGGCACGCTCGCCGTCCCGGAGAAACCCACCGGCATGACGTTCGGCGGCGAGGACATGAAGACCCTCTACATCACGACGGAGGGCACGAAGGTCTATCAAGCGAAGCTGAAGCTCGCGGGCATCTCGCAGTGACTGCGCTGACGACGATTGGCTCGCGACGCCGCGTAGTGACGGCGAGATAGCGAGAGTCGAACCTCCTCACAACGCAACGACACCGAGTCGACCGAGTCACGAGTCGGGCGTCGCGGCCATCCCTTCGTGGTCGCGGCGCCTTTCTCCATTTGCGAGGCCCTCGTGTGTCGAGGCGTTCGAAGGGAGATGAGGGGAGACAGGGGTCAACAGTGGTAAGTCGGAACGAGCCCGCAGTTGCGCGAGGCATCGCGAGTCGGAAGCGAGACTCCCTTTCCGCAGGAACTGCGAGAGCGTTTCCTGCGGCCTCCCTGTCTCCCTGTCGAGCCCTGTCTCCGCAGGACCGCCCGGGCTACTCGACCACGACGATGTCGCCCGTCTGGAGCTGGAACGAGATGCTCTTCGGGTCGGCCGATCGCAAGTCCTGGTAGCGGAACCGCACGCGCTGCGGGAGCGACTTGCGGATGACGAAGACTTTGTCGCCGTCGGCGTAGTCCGACAAACCGCCCGCCGCGGCGAGGGCGTGGAGGACGTTCGATCCGTGGTCGAGCTGGAAGATCCCCGGCTGCCTCACCTCGCCGAGGACCGAGACCTTCACCTCCGCGCCGTTGTCGAGCGTCACCGTCACGGACGGCGCGACGACGACGGACTTGAGCCGCTCCTGGATCTCCGAGGCGAGCTGCGCCGGCTTCTTGCCGCGCGCCATCACCTCGCCGATGACCGGCATCGAGATCTTGCCGTCCGGGCGGACCCGCTCGTGCGTGGAGAGCGGCTCCTGGTTGAACACGCGAACGTTGATGACGTCGCCGTCCTGGATCACGACGCCGTCGGTCGAGCCCGTCGCCGATGCCGGCAGGCTGTCAGCCCAGACGTACGGGCCCGTGGTGGAGCAAGCGGGAGCCACCGACACCGAAGCCAGGGACACCGAGGCGGCGAGGCAGGCGCGTACCCATCCGGCGGAGAACATTTTCCGTCATCATACACGGTTCCGGCACCCGACAACGCGCCCGCGCGAAGCCATCGACTGCGGCCTCCGGGTGCGTCCTTCGGGCCGCGCGCGATGCGGATGGGCTCTGCCGTGCGCAGCCGTGCGGGCGGCTCGCGAAGTCGCGCGGCAGCCGCCCCCGTCGCCATGACGAATCACGCGCGCTCGGCCGCTCGGGCCGAGCCGCGCGGCGAGACGCGCGGGACCGCAGCCTCGACGATCGAGCGCGGCGGGACGCTGCGCGAGAGCACGCACCCGGCCATGATCTTCGTCCCCTCGCCGACGACGATCGGGCCGTAGAGCGTGGCGCCGATCCCCACGTGGACGTTGCGCTCGAGGAGCGGGGCGCCGCCCACCTTCGTCTCCGGGTCCGGGCCGTAACCGAGCGTGACGTTCTGGAACAAGATGCAGCCGTGCTTCACGCGGGCGGCGTAGCTGATCGCGAGCCCGAAGCCGTGGACGATCATGATGCCGGGCTCGAAGTCGGCGTCCCAATGGATGTCCGACGAGAAGGCATGGCGGATCGTGCGCGACATGAACTGCGCGCCGAGCACGAGGCCGGACTGCCGGAGGTACCGCATCACGCGGTACGCGATCATGAGCTGGAAGCCGATCTTCTTGACTGCGTCGCTCGCGAGCGCGCCCGCGCCGGCCGGCGCCGGCATCGCATCGATCCGGCGAGGCCCGGCGCCGTTCGACGGCGCCACGCGGTCGTCGTACTTTTCGCCGTACCAGCGCATGATGCGATGGTCCTCGCGCACCGCCTCGACGAGGGCGCGGAACGACGCGCCGTCGCCGCGCTCGCCGCGCCGAAGGAGCTCGAGGCCTCGCTTGAACTCGCGATACTGGCGGCGGACCTCGCTCATCGAGCCCGCCTCGTGCCGCACGCCGCGGTAGTACTGGATGCCGTAGACGAGCGTCATGCCCGCGATCGCCGCCGGCTCGAGCCCGACCTTGTCGAGCGCCGACGCCGTGCGGATCGCGGCGCCCGCGACGACGCTCGCCGCCTTCGGCGCCGTGAGGCTGAGCGCCATGAACGGGCGCGACACCGGGTTGAGGTTCGGCAGGAAGCGCCACGGGCTCGACTCCGGCATGTCCGGATGCTTCTTCGCGAGCTTCGTCTGGTAGACGCCGTCGCGATAGGCCCGCTCCATCCACTTCTTCATCGACGTCCAGTCGGAGCCGTGGACGCTCTCGGCGTCGTTCGCGAACACGAAGCGCGCGCCCGCCTTCTCGAGGCGGACGCCGAGCTCCTCGTCCTCGAGCGCGCGGAACGCAGGATCGAAGCCTCCCGCACGGAGGAAGAGCTCGCGCGGCATGCTCACGTTGCCCGTGTAGATGTTGTGGCCGCGCACGGGCTTGCCGGCGGCGAGCTCGTCGTTCTGCGCCTTCATCACGCGCGCGTAGAAGCGCTCGAAGAGCGGCATCTCGGCGAGCTTCGCGTCGGGACGGAGCCTCCCGAGCACGACGGTGTCGGGCGCGTCGTGCTTCTCGAGGTGCTTCTCGAGGAAGGTCGGCGCGACCTGCATGTCGTCGTCGAGGAAGACGATGATCTTCCCGCGCGCGAGCTCCACGCCTCGCTGCCGCGCCGCGGCGGCGCCCGCGTTCTCTTGGCGCACGATGCGGTGCTCGTAGCGCGTGACGAGACCCGAGAGCCGCTCGCGCGTGTCCTCGGTCGATCCGTCGTCGACGGCGACGGCCTCGAAGCGCGACGGATCGATCGTCTGCGCGTCGAGCTGCTGGAGGAGCCGGAGGAGCAGATCCTGGCGGTTGTACGTCGCGATGACGACGCTGGCCCAGAGGCCTTCACCGAGGTGGTCGAACGAAGGCATGTCGCGCTCCTTCCCTCTCCCCAGTGTATCGGCTCACGACGGCGCGTGGACAGGTCGCGCGCCGCACGAGTCGGTCACCGGTTCAGGACGAAGCTGCGGACGAAGCTCCGCGGGTGCCGCGCGAAATGCGTCACCCACTGCGCCGCATCGATCAAGCTCGGGAGCCTGTCGTCGGCGTCGCGCACGGCGTCCGTGACCGTCTTCTCGTGACGGGCGTACCAGGCGCGCCACCGAGCGACCTCCTCGGGCGTCATCTGCCCCGAGAGGCTCTGGAGACGGAGCACGAGGTCGAGCATCGTCTTGTGGCAGTAGACCTCGTCTCCCCTCGCCTTCCACGCCCGGGCGCGCGCGATCTCCGCCTGGAGGCCGGACCGATCGCCGCGGGCCGCGTACCACACGAGCATCGGCAAGGAGAGCCCCCGCGCGATGTCGAAGCCCATCTGGCTGTAGAAGCGCGGGTTGAAGTCGATGAGCAGGCGCCGCTTGCCGTGGGCGATGAACTCCGACTCGAAGGCGCCGTAGTAGCCGACCTCCTTGCACAAAGCCGAGAGCTTCTCGACGAGCGGCTCCTCGGCTGGGCGGCCCTCGAAGCACAGGCCGATGCCGACCTTGCGCGGCCGCTGCAGCACCTTCATCGCGCCGCGCGCGACGATGCTGCCGTCTTCGCACACGAACCCCGACACGCTGAAGATGCTCGTCTCCGCAGCGGCGAGGTACTCCTGGATCATGGGCTCCGCCACGTCCGGATGGCGACGCGTGAGGACGGGGTCGAACGTCACGAGCTCGCGGAAGCGCCCGAGCTGCGTGCCGAGCTCGACGTAGTCGTGCGCGATGAACCCCTTGATGCCGCTCGTCAGGTAGACCTGCGTGCGCGGCTTGAGCAGCATGGGGAACGGCAGCGTCTTCACGAGGGTCGACTCGATCGCGACGTCGGCGAGCCCGAGCGTCTCCGGCACCTCGATGCCGACCTTCTTGCACGCCTCGTGGAGGCGCTTCTTGTCGAGGAGCCCGAAGACGGTCTCTTCGCCGGGCGAGTACATCGCGAACACCTTCGAGAGGCGGTCGCGCTCGGCGGCGAAGAGCCACGCGAGGTGATCGTTCGGCGGGTACAGGAGCGTGCCCGGGTTCTTGCGCCCCCAGTCGACGAGCCAGTCGACGAGCGCCGCCGGATCGGACAGCGGCGGGTGGACGAGCCGCTCGTGCACGTGGCGCGAGTAGAGCGCCCGCGCCTTGCGGTTCTCGTCCGCCATCGTGACCTTGACGCCCGCCCTCCCGTACGCGCGCGCGGCAGCGAGCGTGCCGTAGTAGTCCGCGCCGAGGAGGAGGACGCCCATTTTTCGCGTCAGTTTATGGCCGTTCGCGCCGCGTTGGGCGACCTTTCGACGCACGACCGCGTCCTCGTCGGACGGCACGGCGGACGGCGAGCGCGAAAACTCTGCGCGCGCTCGTGCCCGGACCCATCGAGCGAGCATGGCGGCGGAGGATGCAAGCCCCGTCCCAGACGAGCTTCAGCCGTGGAACCGCTTCTTCATCTTGAGGAACGGCGTCTCGAAGAAGCGGAAGCTCACCGAGGCGAGGGCCCAGATGACCGCGATCCCCACGACGACGAACGCGCCCGAGATGGCCATCTGCACCGCCGTCGACTGCCCTTCCTGCCACCTCTCGAGGTGCGGCACGGCGAGGACCACGAGCGGCCAGTGGAAGATGTACATGCCGTAGCTGACCTTGCCGCACGAGACGAGGGGCCGCCACGAGAGGAAGCGCCGCGCGCGCTCGCCGATGACGTGGTCGGCGCACAGCGAGACGGCGCTCGCGAAGAAGAGCGCGAGCGTGAAGTACCCGACGCCGATGATGCGCCGGTCGTAGTCGTTGAGGCCGTTCGCGAGGACGTAGAGGCCCGCGAGGGCGAGCGCCGTCCCGACGAAGATCGGCATCCGCAGGCGGCGCCACACGTGCGCGATCGGGTGGTGGACCTCCCGCTGCGTCACCGCGACGAACGCGCCGAGGAGCAGACCGTCCGCGCGCGTGAACGTCGCGCGGTAGACGAACTTCGCGATCCCGTGGTCGATCCCCTCGGGCTCGTTTCCGAACCACTGCTGGAAGAGATCGAGGTTCGCCCCCTTGAACGTGAGCACGGCGCGGAGGCCGACGGTGGCGACGACGAGCACGAGGATCGTCGGGACGAGGCGCCGGCGCGAGACGATCAGCGCGACGATGGGCCATACGAAGTAGAACTGCTCCTCGATCGCCAGCGACCAGAAGTGCGCCGTCCAGCGCATCACCTCCTGGTCGAACGCGAGGACGTAGTTCTGCATGTACAGCCAGTACGGCAGGCCCGGAATCCACTTCGCCCCGAAGGCGAGCGTCACGATCGTGCCGACGATGACGACCGCGTAGTAGAGCGGGAAGATGCGGAGCACGCGCCGCATCCAGAACATCTTCATGCGCGTGCCGAGCGCCTTGTCGGACGGCGTCACGAGGCCGCGCGTGATGAGGTAGCCGGACAGCACGAAGAAGAGGTCGACGCCCGTCCACCCGGACCACAAGAAGGCGTGGAGGTGGACCGCGATGCGATCGACGACGCCGACGGCCTTCGAGGGATCGTCGCCCGGGAACGTCCACGCGAAGTGGAACATGAGGACGAGGAGCACGGCGATGCCGCGCATGCCGTCGAGCGTCGGGATCGTGGGAGCGTCGGCGCCGGCGAGCGCCTTCTTCTGCGCATCGTCGAGCTCGCCGGGCTCGGCCGGCGGTGCCGCCGAGAGATCCGCGTACGAGTCGGCGTCCTTCGCGATGCCTCGGATCGCGACGAGCGCGACGAGGCCGAAGACGAGCAGGACGACGAAGTCCATCACGCCCATCGCGGGCGGAAGCGCGTAGTTCAGCGCCGCGAGCGCGCTCGCGATCCCGGCGCCCTCGCTCATGTCGAGGGCCATGAGCTCGCGCCGTGCGACGGGCGCGTCGCGACGCAGGCGCATGCCGTTCGCGAGCTCCTCGAAGCCGAGGCTCGCCATGTACGCCTCGTCGTCGGGGTTCACGTCGACGGCCTCGACGACGAGCTGCGCCTTCCTCTCGCCGAGGCTGTAGTGGTAGTCCCACTTGTCGTGGCCGGGCGAGAACACGCCGCGCGGCGGCAGCTTCGCGATGTAGCGATCGTTCTTGCCGAGCAGGTCCTCCGTCGGTCGCTCCGCGAAGTACGGCGTCGCGCCCGCGGCGGCGACGGCGATGCGGAAGTCCGGCGCCGTGCTCGCGCGGATGAGGAGGCCCGTGCGCGTGTACCGCGCCTCGTCCTCGAACTGCGCCGCGTTCTGCGCCGCCCAGCGACCGAGCGGCAAGAGATGCGACGGCAGCCACACCACGGCGGCGAGGACGAGCGCCGCCGCCGTCACGGTCCGCTGGCTCGAGAGACGACGGCCGAGCGCCGCGAGGCCCTCGACGATGCCCGTGCGCGCGTCGCGGAGGCGGAGCAGGAGGCCGCCGACGACCATCGCCGCGCCGGCCGCGGCGGGCGTCTTGCCGAACACGATCGTCGCGGCGATGCCCTGCTCGGGGAACTTCCTCGCGTAGAGCTGGAGCGCGAGGAGCACGGCGCCGCTCGCCGTGAGCGACCACGCGAACCGTCGCGCGAAGACGGCGCGCTCGTCGTCGCTCGCCACGAGCGTACGCTGGAGCAGCGCGGCGACGAGGACGATCAGCGCCGGCATGCCGACGCACATGTAGCGGTTCGCGTAGAGCATCCACTCCCACGCGTCGCCGCCGACGTAGACCGCGTAGGCGACCTGCGCGACGAAGAGCGTGCCGAGGAGGACGAGCCGCCGCGTCGTGCGCTCGCTCCAGATCTCCTCGAGGGCGGCGAGCGACGGACGCACCCACGGGACGCTCGCGACGACGACCGAGAGCGGCACCGCGAGGTGCAGAGCGAGCACCTCGAGCGCGACGAAGAGCCCTCGCTTGAGGCGCGCGAACGGCGAGATCTTGTAGAGCTTGAGGAAGTACGTGTTCGGCAGCGACTCGTGGAAGTACGCCCTGCGGAACAGGGTCTGACCGCCGACGGCGCTGCCGGCGAAGACGCCGATGATCGCGGCGAAGAGCCACCGGCGCGAGCAGGTGAGGAAGCCGTAGAGCGAGATGAGGCCGACGGGGACGACCGAGTCGCTCCGGATGAGGAGCGCGAAGCTCGTGAGCGCGCCCATCGCGACGGTGCGGCCCACGCTGAAGCGCTCCTCGTTCTCGAGCGCGAGCCAGAGCAGCGTGTAGACGGCGAGCGTCAGCGCGCCGACCTCCATGCCGCGCAGCGTCCAGAAGACGAGCGGATAGTCGAAGAGCGTGGCCGCGAGGACGAGGACCGGGATCCACGGCGACGTCGAGACCTTGCGTGCGATCTTCGAGGCGACGAGGCCGGTCGCGAGCAGGACGGCGACCCCGGTCAGCATGACGAAGAGCGAGATCTTCGACTCGGACAGGCCGAGGAGGTGGGCCACGGTCATCCAGAGGACCCACGCGAGGTTCGTGAAGCCCTCGATCGGAGGCTCGCCGACGTTCCACACGAGCCCGTGCCCGGACGCGAGGTGACGCGCGTAGCGCATCGAGATCATCGCGTCCTCGAAGAGCACGAAGTACCGCGTCCCGCCGATGTTCGCGCTCGTCCGCAGGATGAAGACGACGTAGAACGCGAGCGCCGCCGAGGCGATCAGGAGCCGCGCGCGGGCGCTCGTCGCGGCGGTGCCTCCCGAGGAGACCGCACCACGGTACGGTTCCGACACCGGAGGGCTCGATCGCGCCCCCGCTTTCGTTTCGACATCGATGCTCATCTCGAACGTCCCGCTGCGCTCATCCCATGAGCTCGGTGGCGATCTTCGTCAGATCGTCGAGCATGAGCTGGGCCCTCGCATAGCGCTCCGCGGGCCTTCGTCGCAGCGCCTTGTTGACCACGCGCTCGAACTCCTTCGCGACGGGATCGGTCCGTCCCGTCTGCAGCGGCCGCGCCTCCTGCTGCAACTTCTCGCGGAGGCTCTCCCTCGTGTCGAACGGCAGGACGCCCGACACGGCGCGATAGAGCACCGTGCCGACGGAGTAGACGTCCGAGGCCTCCGTCACGCGACGCGCGTCGAGGAGCTGCTCCGGAGACATGTACGGGACCGTCCCGATCGCGGCATGCATCGACGTGAGGCTGCTCATCTTCGCCTTCTTGTCGTTGATACGGGACAGGTTGAAGTCGAAGATGACCGCGTGCCACCCGCTGTCGTTCGGGCGGAGGATCACGTTCTCGGGCTTGATGTCCCGGTGAATGATGCCCATCGACTGCATTTCCGCCACGCCGCTCAGGATTCCGATCCCGAGGCCGAGGGCGTCCTCGATCGAGAACCGGGCGCGTTTGAAGACGTCCGAGAGGAGCTCGCCTTCGATGTACTCCATGACGATGGCCATCTCGAACCCGGGCCCCGTCAAGAGCTCGTACATCCTCGCGATGTGCGGGCTCGTGAGCTGCGACAGCGCCCACGCCTCGCGGCGGAAGCGCTCGACCGTCTCGTGCGATACCGCCGCCTCGGGGTGAAGGACCTTGATCGCGACCCGCTCCCCGTTGTCCGCGCGGTGTGCGAGCCAAACGACCCCGAAAGCTCCTGACCCCAGTAGCGACTCGAGTACGTACACCCCGATCTTTGAACCGGGACTCAGCTGCACGAGTCCATCGTACGCGCCCTCCACACTCGGAAGCGACCCCTTAAAGGAGGGCAGCGGGCCGCGCGACCGCCGCGTGTGCAGACGGGATACCTCTCACGGCGGTGACCGGTCGACTCGCCCACCCCTCCGCGACGGCCGGGCTCGCGGCCGACGGCGACGGTCCTCTCGGCTCAGAACCGGTGCGCCAGCGGCGCCCACGTGAGCGCGGCGTAGAGCTGGAACTGGGTGAGCTCGTTGAAGCGGACGGCGTTGTTGAAATTCTGGTAGCCCATGCGGGTGCCTCCGTCCGCATAGAAGGTGGGCGTGATGCGGAAGCGGATACCGAGGTCCGTGAAGACGATCTGGTACTCCGCGACGGATCGCGGCGTGTTGATGACGCGCGCCTGGGCGAGCTGCCCTTTCAGGGTGAGGCGGTCGATCGTGTAGTTCGCCGCGGTGGAGATCACGAGGCGCTGCTCGATGTCGCCGGAGAAGAGGTCGATCCACGGCGCGACCCTCGCGACGGCGCCGAGCTGCAGCCGGTGCCCGCGGCCGCCGAAGACCGCCCACGGCGGCGCGCCGGGTGCGATCTTCGGGAGCGACCACGAGTCGTAGAGGAGCCCGGCGTGGCCGACCGTGAACATGGTGAAGCCGTTGATCGCGTCGCCGCCGATCGCCACGCCGCCCATCACCTCGGTCGAGAGGTTCGCGGTGAGGAAGCGCCGCCACCTCTGCGTCGCCTCCGTACGGAGAATGAGGGCGCCGTCGCGGTCGTCCTGGAACTGCGTGGTGACCTGCGCGGCGCTCACGGTGCTGATGAGGCGATCGTTCCGCGTGAGGTCGTGCTCGAGCGAGAGGCTCGCGGCAGGGCCCGACGTGAGCGCGATGACGCCGCGGGACTGGCGATCGGCGCCACCGAACACGTTGTACGTCACGCCGGGGATGAGCGCCGTCCGAGGCGTGAGACGAATGGGAACGAACGCCTGCGTCTGGACGAAGACGAGGTTGAAGCGCGCGCCGATCGTCGACGGGATGATCGGGTTCGGGTCGGGCGGGAGGACGCCGCCTTCCCACACCGGCGGGACGAGGAGCGCCGTCGTGGAGATCGAGCCGTACGCGAGGAACTGGTAGAGCGAGAGACGCCAGCGCCGCCGCACCCGCTCGTATCCGACGCCTCCGTTGTGGAGCACCGAGAAGGGATTGGCGTTCGGATCGGTGAGGTTGAGCGTCCCGAGGTTGACGAGGTCCGGGTTCGGCCGCCGCTGATCCCAGTTGTTCGTGTGGAGAAGGCGCGGGCGATAGAGCGCGACGAGGTGATCCTGGCCGCCGCTCCAGATGACGTCGTAGCGGAGCATCGGGTTGAGCTCGAGCTCGACGTTCTTGATGTCGCTGCCCGACTTGAACCTCTCCTCCGCGCGGATCTCGACGAGCCCCTGCTGCTGCACGTCCATCGGCAAGGCAGCGGTGAACGGGAGCATCGGCGCGACGGAGTCCTGTTTCGATCGGCGCGTTCGTGATTGCGCGCAGCGGGCCCTAGGACGATTACGTATACGGTGCTCGGCTGACGCTCACAAGGTCGTAGCCTCTCGGCACCGTTGCGAAATACGCCGCGCTCGTTCGACGGTGGCCCGCGGCTCTGCCGCGCTCGTTCCCCCGCGCGCACGTTCGGCCGTCCGAGCCGCTACGTAGAGACGCTGCGGCACGCCCCTTGCTGACGCGTCGCGCTCCCCCTCCCCGCACGAGGGGACGATTCGACGGAGGCGGAAATGGCCGCAAGACGATCCAAGTCGAGAGTGACGATCGACCACGACGAGATGAGGCGCTGGGTGGAGTCGAAGGGCGGTTGCCCGGCCAGCGTGAAGGGCACGGGACGCGGTGACGATCCCGGCGTTCTTCGCATCGATTTCCCGGGTTATCGCGGGGTCGAATCGCTCCAGCGGATGTCGTGGAACGAGTGGTTCAAGTGGTTCGACAAGAACAAGCTCGCCTTCGTCTACGATCCCCACACGCGCTTCTCGAAGCTCGTGTCGCGCGACACCGTGGCCGACCAGCTCGGCAAGCGCGCCACGCCCGGCCGCGCGCCCGGGGCCAAACGCGCCACCCTCGGCGCTCGCAAGAAGACCGCGGGGAAGAAGACGACGCGCGCGAGCGCGACCACGCGGCGCGGGACGACGACGGCACGGCGGCCCGCCAGCCGGGCCCGCGGCAGAGCTGGTACGACGACGACGAGCCGCGCCGGCGTGAAGCGCCCGACCACGATGAAGCGCCCGACCGCGAAACGCGGCGCGACGAAACGCGCGACGAAGACGAAGCGCGCGACCACGCGCGGCGTACGCGTTGCGCGCTGACGCCCTCGAGGCTCCGGGCTCCAGGTTTCGGCTCCAGATGGCTCGGGCTCCAGGCCCGCGACGCGAGACGTCGCGGTCGGCCGAGCCCCCCAACTGGAGCCCGGAGCCTGGAGCCTGGAGCCTCTTCTCTCAGCTGAACGTCGCGAAGACCGGCAGCCCGAGCCGATCGCGGACGTCACGCGGCTCGAAGAAGATGCCCGACAGTCGATCCGCGAGCGCCGCGACGGCGAGGACCGCCGCGATCGTGGACATGACGCCGATGAGGATCGCGATGAGCCCCACGGGGCGCTTCGGTCCCGTCGGGATCTCGGGCGGGTGCACGATCTTGTAGCGGTTCTTGAACGCCGCCTCCTGCGTCTTCATCTCGAGGCGCGCGGCGTCGAGCTGCGCCACGAGGTCGGCGTACTTGTTCTTCACCGTATCGAACTGCACCTGCGCGTCCTGCAGGCTCTTCGTCGTGCCTGCCATCGGCTGAGGCGCGGGCGTGGGCACGGCGCGCGGAGCAGCAGGCCTGTTCTCGGCGGCCGCCCGCTGCTTGGCCTGGATCTCGGCGAGGATCTCCCTCTCCTCGGCGCGGAGCTTCGCGAGCTGCGGAGAGTCGGCGCGGACGGCCTCGAGCGTCTTCTTGAGCGCGATGATCTCGGGGTGCCCTTCGGCGAGCGTCTGCCGCTTCTGGAGGAGCTCTTGGTTCAGCTCGGCCTCGCGCTGCATCTTCTGCTGCTGCAGCACGGCGATCTGCTGCCGGACCGAGTCGAGGCGTGCCTTGAGCGCCGGATCGACCGGCTCGGCTTGGACCCCCTGCGGCAGGTTCGGGATGATGATGCTCACGCGCTCGCGCGGGTTCGCCGCCTTCTGCTGACGCTGGAGCTCGGATGCGGCGACCTCGAGATCCTTGTGCGCTTGGGCGACGCTCGCCTGGAGGATGGCGAGGCGCTCCGGAATGACACCGACCTCGGACTGGAAGCGCGCCTCGAGGAAGTTCTTCACGGCGGCCTCGACGATGTCGCGCGCCGCCTCGGGCTCCGACCAGTCGAGCTTCATCGTCACGGTGCTGCCGTCGACCCAGACCTTGAGCCTTCGCTTGATGTTCGCGACGAGCGCGTCGTACTTCTCCTCGTCGGTCGGCGGAGCCTTGCCGAGCTTGCGGTTGATCTTGTCGATCAGCCGGCGATGCGGCTGGCGCATCTCGTCCCATCGCTCGACCAGCTTCTTCTGCCGAACGATGGCGACGATGTTGTCGTGCGCCATCACCTGCTCTTCGTACTCCTTGGCGATGTTCCGCATCTCCTCCGGCGACAAAAAGACCGGCTGACCGCCGGTGATCGCCTGGGTGCGCTGCACGAGCACACGCGCTTCGACCTCGTAGTTGCGCGGCGCGAAGATCGCGCCCAGCACCGTGAGCGCGCCGCAGATCATCCAGACGACGAACGACAGGCCCTTGCGCCGCTTGGCCGAGCGCGCCGCCTCCGCGATGCGCTCACGGATGGCGATGCTCGGCCCCTCGTCGTCGTCGTGGCCGCCGCCCCGACCACCGCCTCCGCCCCCACCGCTGCGAGACGTGCCGGGATACTGCAGCTTCGGATCGGGTCGAAACAGAGTCGCTTCTTCGATGCGAGCCATCGGACGCTCAGGTTGTTCGGGGACTTGGATGGCGCCGCCGGAGGGCGAAGCCGCGGGTGGCGGGCAATCCCAGCCTCCCGGGATGTTAGCTTAGCCTGCCGGAGGTCATTCGGGAGTACCGAAGGGGTCGGAGGTCGGCGCCGGCGCCGCGGGCTCCTTTACGCCGTCGCTCTCGGGTAGGCTCTCTGGCACGTTTTTCGGCGTGTCGCCTTTGGGCGTGCCTTCGGATTCGGTCGCGGTGCGGGGCCCGATCTCGGGCGGCGGGTCGGTCCTCGTCCGGGCGGGAGCCGGCGCGCTCGACGGGGCTTTCGCCCGAGAGCGGTCGGTTTGCTTGTTGGTCCGCCCGCTCGCGACCGGCGGCGGCTGGGTGGCGTGTGCGGTCCGAACCGGCGCCGCGATGGCCGCCGTCCTGAACGGAGCCGCCGCATCGCCCTCGATCTCGGGTGTGGCTCGAGGCGCCTCTGCCGCCGGTTGCGACGCGAGCGGCACCTCCGCCGACGTGAGGCCGAGCTCTGCAGGCGGAGCGGCGCCGTCGCCGCCGCTGCCCGCGTCGACGGCGAAGAACGCGACACCTCCGACCGCCGCGCCGCCGAGAGCCATCACGGCGAGCACGGACGAGATGCCCGAGCGCCGCCGCCGCCCGGACCTGCGCTCGAGCTGATCGACGAGCTTCGGCGTCTCCTCGACAGGCGGGAAGCTCACCTCGGGCTCGACCTCCGACGGCGCGTCCGCGGCGGACGAATCGAGCGAGCTCGACGCGTCGTCGACCGGCCCGCTCGTCGGCGGAACCTCGTCGTGGACGGGCGCCGGGGGCGCGACGCCGATGCACGTCCCGTTCGGTCCCTCGACGAGGTGCTCGCCAGGAGACGACTTCGTCGCGGCGCGCACGCGCGACGAGGTCTTCGCCGCGTGGGCGGTTCTCACCATGATGGCGAGCGCGCGCTCGCCCGGATCGTCGGGGAGCGGCGCGTCGTCGACGGAGAAGGTCGGCGGCGGGGCGGTGTCGCGCTTGCCCAATCCGACCTGCACACGCGCCTCGCGCAGCGCGCGCCGGAAGGCGTCGACGCTCTGCCAGCGATCGTCCCGCTCGAAACGCAGAGCGGTGTCGATGGCGACGGCGATCGGCGCCGGAAGATCCGGCTTCACCATCGAGATCGAGCGTGCCTTCGAGGTCGCGGCGGCGAGGAGCTTCGCTTGGACGTTCGGACCGAGGTGGACCGTCTGCCCCGTCAGAGCGGTGAAGAGCGTCGCCCCGAGCGACCAGATGTCGGTCCGATGATCGACCTGGTCGCGAGCTCCGCGCGCCTGCTCGGGCGCCATGAACGACGGCGTCCCGAGGACGAGCCCGAAGACGGAGACCTTGTTTCGACCGTTCTGATCGAACAAGCGCGCGACCCCGAAGTCGAGCAGCTTGACCGCCCCGCGACCGAGCCCGCCCTTGGCGCTGCAGACGAAGACGTTCTGAGGCTTGAGGTCCCGATGGATGATCCCCGCCGCGTGCACGGCCTGGAGGACGTCCATCAGCTCGTCGGCGATGTCGAGGACCTCGACGAGAGGGATCTGCCCTCCCCTCTCCTGGCGGAGCGCCTCCAGCGTCTTGCCCTCCAGGAGATCCATCACGAGGTAGACGCACCCGTCGTCCGTCACGCCGTCGTCGAGGACGCGGACGATCCCCGGGTGCTTCACCGCGTTCGTCAGGTACCCCTCGCCGAGGAACCGCTCGCAGACGGCGGGATCGGTACAGAGCGTCGGATGGAGGATCTTGAGCGCCGCCCGCGCCCCGTTGCGATGCGTGACGGAGTAGACGGCGGCCATCGAGCCCGAGCCGAGCAGTGCGTCGACACGCCACTTGCCCGCGATCACGGTGCCTATTCGTCGCTCGGCCTGGCGGCTCACGAAGGGCGAACGTTAGCACGAGGGGTGCCGACCGCTCCCGGACGGCCTAGGGCCTCACGGTTGGGTCCTCGGTCCTCAGAAAAGAGGCTCCAGGCTCCAGGCTCCAGATTCGTGCTCCGGTCGCTCCTAGCCGAGGGCGCGCCTGTCGTGCCGTGCATGCGCTCTTGCTCGTGGATGGGCTCGTGCGCGTGCATGAGCTCGTCTTCGCGCGCCCAGCAAGGGCGCATGCACGGAGAGCTCATGGAGTGCATGAGCTCGTGCTCGTGCTCGTGCTCGTGCTTCAGCGCGCAGAGGCGTAGCTGCGTCTCGCGGCGACGCGGTGCGGAGCGCGAGGGCTAGCTGGAGCGCACGACCTCGTCTCGATGACGATGGTGGTCGGTGGGAACGAGGTCACAGTTGCGCGAGGTGTGGCCGGCGGCGAGCGAGACTCCCTTTTCCGCAGGAAATGCGGAGCATCTCCTGCGGGCTCCCTGTCTCCCTGTCTCCCTGTTGCCCCCTGTCTCCCTTCATCTCCCCGTCGTCGTCGTCTCCGCGAGCCGCGCGGACACCGCGAACGCAAGGGCGAACGTGACCAGCGTCGTGTAGCTCTGCAGGCCTTGGTCGCCCCAGATCTGGACGACGCAGACGGCGATGCAGCCGAGCGCCGCGAGGGCGCTCGTTCGTTCGAGCGGCGTCTCTGCGGCGCGATGGCCGCGGACGGCGAGCGTGCCTGCGAGCGGATAGAGGAACCAGAGGAGAGTGAACCCGACCACGCCCGCGATCGACCAGAGCCACAGCACGCCGTTGTGCGCGATGAGCCGGTAGTTCTGGAACACGTAGCTCAGGTCGACGGGCGGATTGTCGGGCGAGTGCTCGTACTCGTGGCCGAACCCTCGCGTGAAGAAGGGGCTCTGCCGGAGCGTGTAGATGAGGTTCTCGTTCTCGATGTCGCGCGACGCGGCCGACGTGTCGCGCTGATCGAGCACCGAGACGATCCCCTTGGCCGGCTTGAACAGCGGCGAGCTCGAGTCGACCTCCGAGCCGTAGAGGACGTACGCGACCAACAGCGGCACGACGAGCGCGAGCGCGACTGTGACACGCCGCTTCCGCTTGCTCGGCGCGAGCGCGAAGTACATGACGAGCGGCGCGATCCCGAGGCTCACGAACGCGAGCCGTCGGTTGTTGAGGACGATGGCGGCGAGGATCACGGCGCCGGCGGCGAGACAGCGCACGACCACCCTCCGATGGCGCTGCTCGAGCGCGTGGGCGAGCAGGATGACGAGCGCGCCCACGAACAAGACCGTGTCCGAGTGCGTCGTGCACCACTCGGGCTTCCCCGGCAGGTCGGTGATGCCCTGGGGCATGCAGACGCCGAAGTAGACCCAGAAGACGAGCAAGCTGCGCGCGAGCGCCGCGACGACGTACGCGCTCCCCACCGCCGCGAGGTCCTCGGGCACGCGCAGCGCGTAGAGGAACAAGAGCGCGACCAGCGGGAGCTGGAGCATGTGGAGGGTCTGCTGGAAGGCCCAGTCGACGCGCCCGCCGCGCGCGATGCCGATCGCGCAAAGCGCGATCATGGTCGCGAGGAAGACGAGGAGCGCATCGCGCGCGAACCGCGGCGGCGCCGGACGCTCCGGCGCCCACCGACGCCGCATCGCGCGATGGAGCAGGACGGCGGTCACGAAGAAGAAGATCGGCAACGACGCGCCCGGCAGGCCACTCAGCTCCTTCACCGTGCCGAAGTACGCGACCGCGGCCGGCCACATGATCGAGTCCCAGTAGCCGCCCTCGCCCTTCGCGAGGAACATCGTCTCGCTGAAGGACTCGATGAAGAGCGCGAGCGCGACGTAGATGCGGAGGCTCTCGTGGAGCCTCTCCTTGAGCATCACCCAGAAGAGGAGCGGCGCCCAGACGACGGCGAACGCGGTGTCGAGGCGGAACGAGGTCGACCACTCGCCGGGGGTGTTCCACGCCGGCGTCGAGACGAAGGAGAGGAACGCCGACGCCGCGGCGACGCCTGCGACGAGGCGGACCGTCGATCTCCATCCGTCGTCCGCGATCGCACGGCGCTCGCCCGCGTCGTCGATCGACGCGCGGACGCCGAACGCGCCGTACCTCCGGTTCACCCGCTCCTCGAGGAGGCGGAGCTGCTCGGGCGAGAGATGCCGGGGCAGCGAGGTCCCCGCGGGCAAGCCCGCCTCGCCCCCGCCCTCGGGCTCGTGCGTCTCGTCGGTCATCGTCGACCCCGCATCGCTCGTCGCGCCGGCGCGCATCGGCCCGCGCGCGGCCGGCCGAAGGGCACGCCGAGCGCAGGACCTGGCCGCGAGGGCGCGCGCTCCGGAGAGCACGTCCCGGACCGACGAAACGCGACGACGAGCCGCCCGGCCGTGCGGCCGTCAGGCGACGATCACGACGCTCGACCGCCTCAACGCGAGGTCCAGCAGGTCTTCGACTTGATCGCCCCGACGAGCTGCTGCGCCATGATGGAGTGCACGGTGAGGTTCGGGTGGTAGTCGCATCCGAGCCCGTACCGGAAGCCCTGCTCGACGAGGTCGAGCTGATAGACCTTCTCGTCCATCGCGTCGGCGATGCGGCGCAGGACGTCGCGCAGCTTCGATCGCGCGTTGTCGATGGGGAACTGATCGGAGAGCATCGGCGAGGTCGCGAGGAAGATGTGCGCCTGCGGCCGGTGCCGGCGGATGTCCTTCACGAACTCGAGATACGTCTCGTAGAAGGCCTCGAGCTCCTCGGGCCTGGCGAGATCACCGTCGGGGACGTTGTCGCCGCCGAGCTCGCCCGGTGCGCTCGGCGGCGGCTCCACGTCGCGCACGAAGTCGTTCGTTCCGAGGGTCACGACGACGACATCCGGCTTCTCCTCCTCCGGCTCCGCGTCGAAGTCCCACGGGTTGCCTTCGAAATCGTTCGCGAGCGTGCGCGTCCTCCAGAGGTCCGGCACGGTCGTCTTCGTGTCCGGTGCCGGTCCGAGCGTCCCGTCGGGCAGGCGGACGAACGCCTCCTTGTAGTTCTTGTACACGCCCTTGCCGGACCAGCAGATGGTCACGGCGTCCGCGTCGAGCGCGCGCGCCGCGAGCGCGGTGAAGGAGAAGTATTGGCGCTCGGTGACGGGGACGAACACCGGCACCGGCTCGCCGTCCCTCAGGATGACCTTGCCGTTCTCGTCGCGCGCGTCGCGGACCTTGATCTCGAAAGGACACGTCGCGTTCTTGCCCTCGTTGCCGTACCCGCACGTGATGGAGTCGCCGATGAACTCGATGCGACGCGGGCGCCGCGTCGGCGGCAGGAGCGTGCCCCCGTGGAGGTCGAAGCCTTTGAAGACGACCGTGCCCTTCTGGGCCTCGGTGTTCTTGTAGATGGTGACCTCGTGCGGGACCCGCGGATCGAGGTTGATGATGTCGTAGTTCTCGAGCGGGATGTTCGTCGGCTCGCCCGAGGGGGTCGACTTGACGGTGATGCGGCGGTTGTCCGGGGGCAGGTCGTCGACGATGAACTCGAACATCTGGTCCTGCGGAGGATCCCCGGTGATCGCGAGCTTGATCGTGATCCTGTCCGTGCCCTGGAACCGGACCGTGATGTAGTTGCCCGACCAGTCGAACACGTAGTGCACGGGCTCGTCGGCCGAGGGCCCCTGCACGGCGACGAACCGCCCTACGAACTTGGGGGCCGCCTCGCCTCCATAGCTGCCTCCGGGCTCGGGCGTCACCTTCGAGCAGTCCGCCGGCGGCCCCGTGACGCCGCCGTTCTCGAGCGGAGAGTTCCTGTCCGAAAGCCGCACCGCGCAGGCCGGCATCACGAACAACGCCGCGCACGCGAGGCTCCGGAGGCGAATCCGCATGACCGTCTTCGTTCTAGCATGCGCGGGCGCGTCACTGCTCCGAGGTGCGCTCCGGCCGCCGCGCCGCAGCCTTCCTGCGGTCCGTACCGTCGAGGTTCGGCTCCGCGACGGGGCAAGTTGGCCGGCGAGCCGTTTTGCGACGGGGCTGCGACCGCCCGGCTCCCGGAAGCGTCGAGAAGCACGAAGGCCCCCGCCACCGAGCCGCTCTCCGGCCGGGCACGGCTCGCGAATGGCGACGCGAGCCCGGGGGCGATGGCCCCGGTCGGGCGAGACCGATCCTGCTCCGCGGCGGGCGCCGGGGGTCCGCGTCGCGTCGTACCCCGGCAGAACCGCTGAATGATCGCGCTTCTGGAGGGTAAGGCTTTGGATATACTTGGGCGTGATGACGTTCCAGCCCGGGGAGCCCTGGCGCACGACGATGACCGGCCATCCAGCTCTCGGCGGGGCGGTGGGGGCCCGGACCCGGCGTCCGCGCCTCCCGACGACGCGACGAAGGGGCAAGCGTTGAACAAGCGCCTCAGCGAGCACCCCGGACCTCTCGCCGGAGGCGGCTCGAGCCCGCTCATGGGGATCGAGCCTCCCGTCGCGCCGCCGCCGCCGCCCATGCCGAGCCCGTCGAACACGATGGACCCGGTCTGGCAGCGCCTCTGGCTCCGGTGCCAGCAGCACGACTGGCAGTCGCTGGCGTTCATCGGCTCGAGCAAGCGCGATCCCGACGGCGTCCTCGAGATCGCCCACGGGATGGCCCGCCTCGCGAGCGAGCTCGGCCAGGAGCTCACGGTCTTCGATGCCCGCAACCTCGGCCTCAAGGACATGGGCCGCATGCTGGCGCAGATCCAGAGCATCACGAGCCGCGGCAAGCGCTGCATCGTCGTCCTGAAGCTCGTGACCGAGAACGCCACGACGGTCCCCATGGCGCAGAACGTCGATGCGGCGCTCCTCGGCGTGTTCATCGGCGAGACGAGCGTCATCGCCGCGACGCGCACCGTCGACGAGGTCGGGCGCCCGAAGTTCCTCGGCTCCGTCGTCCTCAACGCGTCGATGTCGAAGTGAGGGTGCCGGCGAAGGCGCGGTCGCTCGTCCTCGTGCTCACCGTGCTCGCCACGGTCCTTGCATGCGAGCGCGAACGACCGCCGCCGTCCGTGCCGCTGGCACCGGCGCCGGCCGACACGGGAGAGACTGCGACGGCGGGTCCGAGCGCGGCCGATCTCGCAGACCCGAAGGAGCCCACCGGCGAAGGCATCATCACCGGCTGGCTCCAGGTGAAGGGCAACCGCATCCGACTGCCGGACGGGCGCCCGTTCCGCGGCCGAGGCGCGAACATCCACGACACGCGATCGTGCGACTCCTGCACGTGGGAGCCGCCGCGCGTCGACGAGGTCCTCCGGCGGATCGACGTCCTCACCGACGAGTGGCACGCGAACTTCCTGCGCCTGCTCCTCGAGAGCTACCCCGACGACGGCCGCGCGAAGCACGGCGTCGCACGCGTGCACTACAAGAACGTCCTCGAGGACGACGACTACTTCCGCGACGTGATGCGGATCGTCGGCCACATCGGCAAGAAGAAGGGCGTCTACGTCCTCATCTCCCTGTGGCAGGACCCGACGTTCTCGCCGCTCGGCTGGCCGACGGCGCGCACCGCCGAGGTGTGGAAGAAGCTCGCGAGCGCGCTGCGTGACATGCCGTTCGTGCTCTTCGGCCTCGTCAACGAGCCTCAGGCGAACGAGGACGGCAAGCGCGACGCGGAGGTGTGGCGCGCGATGAACGACACGGTTGCGGCGATCCGTTCGGTCGAGCGCCCCGGCCGCCATCACGTGATCACGGTACAGGGCACGCGCGAGTGGGGCCGCTCGCTCGATTACTACATCGACCATCCGATCACGGCCGGCGGCGGCGTGAACATCGCGTACGAGACGCACGTGTACAACCGCCCCTCGCGCTTCCACGAGCTCGTCGTCCGCCCGTCGAAGAAGCTCCCCGTCATCATCGGCGAGCTCGGCCCGCAACAGGACCGCCACGTGACGATGTACCCCGAGGACTGCCAGAAGCTGATGGACCTCGCGGAGAAGAACGACATCCCGTGGATCGCATGGACGTTCCACAACAACTGCCCGCCGAACCTGCTCGTCGAGCGCAAGGGCGCCTGCGTCGCCGGCGCGCCTCTCCAACCGAGCGCCTGGGGCCGCATGGTCAAGGCGCGACTCGCTCGCAAGTGGTGAGCCGCGACTTAGAATGAAGGTGCCATGCAGAAGGCGCTCCTCATCAGCATCCTCTTCGCGACCGTGCTGATCCCGCTCATCGCGGCGAAGGGCGGCTCGGTGAAGAGCGCGGTCCGCCGCAGCGCGATCATGACGGGCGTGTTCTGCGTCCTCTACTGGCTGGGACTGCTCTTCGTGTATCCGGTGCTGAAATGACGCGCGCTTCGCGCGCGTCAGACCTCAGTCCTCAGTCCTCGGCAAATGAGGTCTCGCGACCAGCCACGCATGGACGAGACCGCGA
>CALFEQ010000183.1 GCA_937949945.1 uncultured Myxococcales bacterium | reverse complement strand
GAGTCTTCGGCGCTCTTCGCGTCGTCGGAGCCCTTCGTGTCGTCGGAGCCCTTCGTGTCGTCGGAGCCCTTCGCGCTCTTCGCGCTCTTCGCGTCGTCGGCCTTCTCGCCGCGGGCCTCGTTTCGCGCCTCGGCCTGCGCATCGGCGGTGTCGCCGTCGCCGTCGACGGCGCGCGTGTGGGCGGACACCCCGTTCGACGCGTCCTTTCCTGCGTCGCTTGCGCCGTCGTCCACCGCGCTCGCGCGATCGGGACCTTGGAGATCCTTCTCGCTGCGATGCTCGTCGGTGGGCTTCGTCTCGCTCATGCGACTCGGCTGAAGGCAAGCGGTTGTTCGGGAGCGGCCGAATGGCTGCTGCGGCCCACGTGCACCCCCATGGGCAGTCCGGCCCGTGCTTTACCAATTTCTCCGCCCGGAGACCAGACGCCCGTCCAGCGCGCACCCGACGCGCCTTCGGTCCGCTGCCGTCGAAATCTGCATCGCCATCACGCTCACGCCACGGCAGCGGTCGCGGACGTGCACCTGGACGAGGGCCGGCGCAGCACGAGCGGCACGTTGGCGCACGGGCACGCCTGAGGTCGCCCTGCTTTCGAGGCCATGTGGTCGTGGGGCGCGAGGCCGTGACGGCGCGCCGTGACAAGGCCGTGAGGCGCGCGCCCGTCGACGGGGCACGCGCCGAGCGACGTCGAGGCGGGCGGGAAGTGCTCTTTCAGTCGCCGAGCTCGTCGGCCAGGCGCCGAGCCTCTTCGAGCCGCTTCTTCGCCTCGAGGAGCTGCTGCTTCATCGCGTTCGTCTCCTCGACGACCTCCTTGGGCGCGCGCTCGAGGAAGCCCTTCGACGACATCTTCTTCTCGACCGCCGCGAGATCCTTGTCGATGCGCTTCATCTCGCGGTCGATGCGCTGGAGCTCCTTGGCCTTCGTGACGAGGCCCTTCAGGCCGACGTGCACCTCGATCGGCCCGCGGGCGCTCGGCACGACGCTCGTCGTCGTTCCGGCCGTGCGGGGCGCGCTGGTGCCCTCGATCACGGGCGACTTGCTCTTCACGAGCAGCGCGATCGACGAGAGCCGCTCCTCGAGGAGAGCGCGTGCCGAGGCGTCGTCCGTGCGAATCGACAGGGCGACGTCCGCCTTGGGATCGATCTCGTGCTCGCTGCGGATCGTGCGCGCGGCCGAGACGACGGCCTTGAACGTCTCCATGTCCGCGAGCGCCGCTTCGTCCTCGATCCCGTCGGATTCCTGCGGGTAGGGACCGAACGCGATCGAGCTCCTTCGCGAGGCCGGGCGCGGGACGCGTTGCCAGAGCTCCTCGGTGATGAAGGGCATCAGCGGGTGGATGAGCCGCAGCGACGTCTCGAGGACGTGCGCGAGGACCGCGCGCGTCTCCTCTTTCTGCTCGCCACCGGACTCGTCACGGAGGATCGGCTTCGTGATCTCGAGGTACCAGTCGCAGAAGTCGTACCAGAAGAAGCGGTAGCTCTCGTTCGCGGCCTCGTCGATGCGGAACTCGGCGAGCCCCTCGTTCGCGACGGCGATCGTCTTCCGGAGCTGCGCGAGGATCCAGCGGTTGAACCATGCCTTCGCCTCCGGCGCGCTGCCGGTGAGCACCTTCGCGTCGAAGCCCTCGAGCTGGCTGAGCGCGAGACGCGTCGCGTTCCAGATCTTGTTCGCGAAGTGGCGGTAGCCCTCGATGCGCTTCGGCGCGAGGGCGATGCGCTTGTTCGAGGGCGGGTAGGTCGCGAGCGTGAAGCGGAGCGCGTCGGCGCCGAACGCGGGGAAGCCGTTGCCCATCGCGGCGGCCGACGGGTACGCCTTCTTGAACTTCGCGAGCGCCTCCTGTTCGGGCGCGCCCGGCAGCGTCTTCTTCACCATCTCGGTGAAGGTCGTGCCGTAGATGAGGTCGAGGGGATCGATGACGTTCCCCTTCACCTTGCTCATCTTGTCGCCGGTCTCGTCGACGACCATGCCGTGGAGGAGGATGCGACGGAACGGCACCTCCTTCATGAAGTACAGCCCGAACATCATCATCCGGGCGACCCAGAAGAAGAGGATGTCGTAGCCCGTCTCGAGATCACTCGCCGGGTAGAACTTCTTGAGCGCCGGCGTCTCGTTCGGCCATCCGAGCGTCGAGAACGGCCAGAGGGCGCTGGAGAACCAAGTATCCAGGACGTCCGGATCCTGCACCCACTCCGGCCCGAGGTCCGCGGGCTTCGTGCGCGCGACCCGGATCTCGCCGTTCGGGCCGTGCCACGCCGGGATCGGGTGTCCCCACCAGAGCTGGCGCGAGATGCACCAGTCCTGGATGTTCGTGAGGAAGTGGTCGTAGGTCTTCACCCACTCCTCGGGGACGATCTTCGTGCGGCCTTCGTGGACGGCCTTGAGGGCCTCGGCCGCCATCTCCTTCATGTTGCAGAACCACTGCGTCGAGATCATCGGCTCGACGACGCCGCCCGACCGCTGGCACCGCGGCAGCGTGAGCACGTGCGGCTTGGACCCGCGCGCGAGGCCCTTCTCTTCGAGCGCCTTCTTCACCGCGCTGCGCGCCTTCTTCCGGTCCATGCCGGCGAAGGGGCCTGCCTGCTCGTTGAGAGTGCCGTCGAGGTTCAGGATGTTGATCTCCTGCAGCCCGTGACGCTTGCCCGTCGCGAAGTCGTTGAAGTCGTGCGCGGGCGTCACCTTCACGGCGCCGGTGCCGAACTTCGGATCGACGAGGATGGCGTCCGTGATGATCGGGATCTTCCGATCGACGAACGGGTGCACGAGCATCTTGCCGTGGAGGTGCTTGTACCGCTCGTCGTCGGGATGGACCGCGACCGCGGTGTCGCCGAGCATCGTCTCGGGACGCGTCGTCGCGACGACGATCTCCTCGTCGGAGCCGTCGACCTTGTACGCGAACTGGAAGAGCTCGCCGTTCGCGCCCTCCTCGTTCTCGACCTCGAGATCGGACAGCGCCGTCTGGCACTCGGGGCACCAGTTGATGAGGCGCGTCGCACGGTAGATGAGCCCCGCCTCGTAGAGCCGGACGAACGCCTCCGTGACGGCGACGCAGAGGTCCGGATCCATCGTGAACTTCGTGCGCCGCCAGTCGGGCGAAGCGCCGAGGACGCGCTGCTGCTTCGTGATCGTGCCGCCGCTCTCGGCCTTCCACTTCCACACGCGCTCGACGAAGGCCTCGCGCCCGATGTCGTGGCGCGTCTTGCCTTCGCGCGCGAGCTGCCGCTCGACGACGATCTGCGTGGCGATGCCGGCGTGATCGATGCCCGGCAGCCAGAGCGCGTTCTTGCCGCGCATGCGCTCCCAACGGATGAGCACGTCCTCGAGCGTCGTCATGAGCGCGTGGCCCATGTGGAGCGACCCCGTCACGTTCGGGGGCGGCATCGGGATGACGTACGGCTCGCGCGTGTCCGCCGGATCGTCGGAGGCCTCGAAGACCCCTTCCTTCTCCCAGAACGCGTACCAGCGCTCCTCGACTTCACGGGGATCGTAGGGGCGATCCAGGTCGGTCTTGGCGGCCTCTTTCTTGGCGTCGTTCATGGCGTTCGCGGGGAAAAAGAGAATGCTTCCCTTAGCACAAGGGGCCGCGGTCTGTCGGCGGGCGAGCCGTCGCGCTTCGATGCGGGGCGTTCGTGCCCCTTGCGATTGGCGAGCTCGGGCGCGCCGGCAGCGCTCCGCCGGCGCCGTGCTTCACGCACGAACGCAGCTCCACGCGTCGATGAGCGTGCGTTCGAGCGGGTTTTGGCGCACGAGCGCTCGCAGAAGCCGCTCCTACGGCGCGGCATGCCACGATGGCGCACGCGAGCTCCTGTCGCCGAGGTCGACGCTCTTGCGGCTCTTGCGGTCCACGCTCGCGCGCGAGCGTGGCGAGCTGGCGTCACTCCTTCGTCAGACGCGCGATCTCTTCCTTGATGATCGCCTCCGCGAGCTGCGGGACGACCTCCCAGACGACGCGCTCGACGACCTCGCGCGAGAGCGCGAGCACGGCCTCGGCCTGCTGCGGCGTGAGGCCGAGGTCGCCGAGCTTGCCCGCGAGGTGACCGTTGACGGCGCCGGCCACCTGCTGCGCGGCGGGTGCGGGAGGCGGAGCGGGAGCGGCAGCGGGAGCCGGAGCGGGCGGTGCTGCCGGCGGCGCCGCCGGCGGCGCTGCCGGCGAGGCGGCCGCCGGTCGAGGGGCGACGGGCGGAGCTGCCGGCGCGTTCTCGCCGAAGAGGAGCGTCCCGGTGCGGCCGGCGGCCGAAGGCGGCGGACGATTGAGGTGCGAAGCGGGGCTCGCCGCGGCTGCAGCCGGCTGGGGCGCGCGCGGGACGGCGGGCGCTGCAGGGGCCGCCGCAGGCGACGGAGCGGGCGCGGGCGCGGGGGCCGCGGCACCGGCGGCCTCCTTCGCGAGCATGACCTTCTTCACCTTGTCGATGAGCTGCTGCGTGTCGAAGGGCTTGTCGGCCCAGTCGTCCGCGCCCGCATCTCGACCGCGCGCCTGGTCGTACGGCGCGTACCGGCTCGCGAGCATCACGATGGCCGCGCCAGGGTTCCGCTTCCGCAGCTCCTTGGCGAGGGCGTATCCGTCCTCCGACCCGAGAACGGTGTCGACCACGAACACCTGGGGGTTCTCGGACAGCTTGGCAAGAGCACCTTGCGTCGAATCGGCGGTGACGACTCGGAAGTCCTCACCCGAGAAGGTGATCTCGAGGACCTTTCGCATCGTGACGCTGTCGTCGACAGCGAGCAGGGTCTTGGCCACGGGCGTCTCCGATCGACTCGCAGAGGGCTTGAGGAGCCTGGCTCCCCCAATGCGTGCAAGGGTGAAAATGCCGGCGCCGACAATGCTTACGCCTGGCGCTCGGCTCGATTCTGCGGAGGTGTGTCAGGTCGTGTCAAGCTACCTGCTCCCGCCGCCGAGCGGGAGGGAGACCTCGGGGTGGAGAGCTGGTAAATCCCATCGCTCCCGCCCATTTCTCGATGCCGAACCCCGACGGAAAGGCCCCTCGCGAGCCGTCCAAGGCGGCGCCCACGACGGGCACCGTCGGTCCGGAGCTCGACCGCGCTCTGCTCGACGCCGCGGTCCGGTCGCTCTTCGGCCTCTCCTGGAACCGCGCCCGCGATCTCGTGAAGCGCGGGAAGATCACGGTCGACGGCGTCACGGTGACCTCGCCGACGGCTCGGGTCCGGGCCGGGGCATCGATCGCGATCGACCTCGCCGCTCGCCGCAGGCCGACGAGCGACGAGCTGTCGCTCGAGGCCCTCGTCCATGTCGACGCCCACGTCGTCGTGGTCGAGAAGCCGGCCGGCGTGTCGACGGTGCCGTTCGATCCCGAGGGAATGGCCGCGTCGATCGGCCACCGCGCGCGGCCGGGCGAAGAGGTCACCCTCGTCGAGCGCGTCCGCGCCGCGCTCGCTCGCTACGAGCGTGCCCGAGGTCGCGGCGAGAGCGCACGGAGCCGCGGCGGGCCTCCTCCGGAGCTCGGTGTCGTCCATCGCCTCGACAAGGACACGAGCGGTCTCATCGTCTTCACGCGCTCGTGGCAGGCGAAGAAGGCGCTCTCGCAGGCCTTCCGGTTCCACCACGTCCACCGGCGATACCTCGCTCTGGTGCACGGCGTTCCGAAGGAGGGAGCGATCGTCTCGCACTTCGTCGAGGACCGGGGCGACGGCCTTCGCGGCTCGGTCGAGCGCCGACGCGGCCGCAATCGCGCCATCGGCAGCGAGAAGACGCAGCGCGCGGTGACCCACGTCGAGGTCCTGGAGCACTCCGTGACCCAGTTGCCAGGTGGCCCGGCGCCTCGGTCGGATGCCGAGCACGACCGCAAGCCGCGGCGCGCCTCGCACGGCTCGCCTGCCTCGCCCGGCTCGCAGGGCGGTCGCAGCCGGCAGGCCGAGCGGGGCGGCAGCAGCGGCCAGCCATGGGCGCTCGTCGCCTGCCGGCTCGAGACGGGCCGTACGCACCAGATCCGCATCCACCTCGCGGAGGAGGGGCATCCTCTGATCGGCGAGCGGGTCTACATCCGTGATTACGCCGGGCCTCTCATCCCGGCGCCGCGCGTGATGCTCCACGCCGCCGAGCTCGGCTTCGAGCATCCGGCGACCGGCCGCGAGATGCGCTGGACGTCCGAGCTGCCCGCCGACATGGCGGAGATGCTCGCGTCGCTTCGCGGGGAGCGCTGATCGCCCGCGCCCCCGCGTGGTTCTCTCGCGGCCTCACGGGTCACGACAGCGGGCGGCGCGTGGGCGCTACGCCTTGCCGTGCATCCACTTCTTGAGGAGCGGCGTCAGCGCGAGCAAGAGCAACGCCGGGCCGATCGAGCTCGCGGTGAGGAAGCCGTAGATCGGCACGTGGACCTTCTCGAGCAGCGACTCGAGGATTCCCGCCAGGTAGTTCGCGACCGCCGAGGAGAAGAGCCAGAGGCCCATCGCGAGCGACGAGACGCGCGGCGGCGCGAGCTTCGTCACCATGGACAGACCGATCGGCGACAGACAGAGCTCGCCCGTCGTGTGGATCGCGTAGACGGCGAAGAGCCATGCGGCGCTCGCCTTCGTGCCCGTCGCCGTCGCGAGCTTCTGCCCCACGAAGAGCACGAGGAACCCGAGCCCGAGGATGATCATGCCGATCGCCATCTTCGTGGGCGTCGCGGTCCGGTACTTGCTGTTGTCGAGTCGGTTCCAGAGGTTCGAGAACGTCGGCGCGAGCGCGACGATCAGGAGCGGGTTGATCACCTGGAACTGCGACGCGGGGATGTTCGTCTGCTTCCCGGTCGCGAAGTTGTAGACGGCGAAGCCGAGCGCGACGAGCCCGAGCAGCACGAACATGCCGGTGAGGCCGAGCCACAGCGTCTGGCCGCTCGCTTGGTCCTTCGTCGATCGGCGGAAGTTGTACGCGCACGCGAAGACGAACGCGGCGATGAGGAGCATGCCGAAGCCACCGACGTTGCGGTCGGTCTGCTCGTCGGCGAAGAGCGTCATCGTCCCGCCGGCCTGCTCGAACCCCATCCAGAAGAAGATGTTGAACGCGCAGAGGATGATGATGACGAGGATCTGCTGCGCCTCTTGGCCGTTCGATCCGCGGAAGAGCTGGAAGAACACGGCGGCCACCGCGGCGAGGCCGACGGCGGCCTTCGCGAGCCCGGGCGCTGCGGTCCAGACGGGCCCGACGAACTTCCAGGCGAAGAGGATGCCGAAGACCAGTGCGACCGTTCCCGCGGTCCAGAGGAGGACGTCGAAGTAGTCGCGCGCGAGGAGCAACGTCGGCTTCGTCGTCGTCGCGTCGCCGCCGCCCTTGCCCGCCTCGGAGGACGTCACACGGCCAGGCGGAAGCCCGCCGTCACCGAGGAACTTCTGACCGAGAACGAACTGGAGGAGGCCGAGCGCCATACCGAGCGCGGCGCACCCGAAACCGAGGGCGAACGAGACCTTCTCTCCGAGGTTGCCGCATACGACCGGGGACCACAGCGCGCCGAGGTTGATCCCCATGTAGAAGATCGTGAAAGCACCGTCGCGCCGCGTATCACCTTCGCGGTACAGGCCGCCGACCATCGTGGAGATGTTCGGCTTGAAGAAGCCGTTCCCCGCGATGAGGAGGCCGAGCGACGGATAGAGCAGCGGCTCGAACATCAAGCCGATCTGCCCGAGCGCCATCACGATGCCGCCGATGAGGACGGCCTTGCGGCGACCGAGGATCTTGTCCGCGAGGTAGCCGCCGAGCAGCGGCGTCAGGTAGACGAGGCCCGTGTACAGGCCGTAGACCGCGAGCGCGTCCTCTCGTGCGAGGCCAATCTTCTTGACCAGGTACAGAACGAGGATCGCCCTCATTCCGTAGTACGAGAAGCGCTCCCACGCCTCGGCTCCGAAGAGCGTGTAGAGGCCTCGCGGGTGGCCCTGCTGCTGTTCGGCGGAGGCCGTGGCGGCGGAGGCCGTGCTGGCGGCTGCGCTCATCGCGTCCCCCTTTGCGCCGGAGCGCTTCGCGAGCGGCGTGAAAGTGCCTTCGGGTTCCCCATCTTTTCGTCGGCGCGCGAGGCGTCGGCTTCGATCGCGATCATGGCCCTGTGCCTCGAGGCGAGCTCGAAAGGCGGCGCATCCAACCACAAAAGCCCGCTCGGCTCAAAGGGCCGATGTCCGCCGGGGAAACGAGCCGAGAAACCGGGCGCCGCACGGGCGGGGGCGCGACCGTGGACGAGCTCGCGTCGAGCGAGCTGCGGACGAGCTCGCGGCGCGCCGGTGTCGACGCGATCAGCGGACGAGCGTCCAGCGGACGCCGGCGGTCACCTCCAAGTGGAAGTGGTTTCGGTGCGCTCGGTTGTAGTTGGGCGTCAAGAGCACGTTGAACAGCCGCGATTCTCCCGCCTCGCACGCGATCTTCCGGAGCTCGGACGCGGACGCAGGCGCAGGGCAGGGGCGCGTCCCGATGCGGCCGCCGTGGAAGTCCTTCTCCACCGAGAGGGTCCGTCCGTCCTTCGTCTTGAACAGCGCAGCGTCGATGGCGAGCGCGCCGCCGTGTCGTCTCGCCGGGCCCTTCAGCCGGACCTTCTTCGAGACCGGACGATAAACGGAGAGGTGAACGACCTCGACGATGTCGTGCTTCGCGAGGATGCGTGCGAAGTCGTCGAGCGCGAGGACGAGACGGCAGTCGTAGATCTCGATCGTGGCCGTACGCCGCTTCTTCGCCGGGAGGTTCGAGCGGAACGTGACGCCGGAGAGCGGCCCGGTCAGTCGCAACGGCGCCACGACACCACGCGCTTCGTCGACCCGCTCGAACGAGATGCCACGCCTCACGAGCTCGGCCTCGCAGCTCGCGCGATCGAGGCTCGCGTACTTGGAAGCGACCGGGAGCCCACCGCGCTCGAGCGAGGGGGGAGGCGGAGGACCTTCCCCGGGCGTTTCGTCGGTGTGCTCGTCCGAGGCCGTCTCCGGCACGAGATCCGGCTCGTCGTCGACCTCGGGGACCGACGAGGCCGCGGGCTGCCATGCGACGTGGTCGCCCTCGTCCCCCTGCCTCTCGTCGCCGACGACGCCGATGGGCGACGACGGCGTGCTCTCCGGCTCGAAGCCCAGCCCTTCGCTGGCGAGAGCACGCTCGGGGCTCGGCACCCGTCCCTGCCCCACCAGGCCGCAGCCGCACGCGAGCGCGGCGATCACGCCCATGAGGAGCGGGAGAAACGCACGAGCCGGGGTCATCGAGGGCGGCGAGCATATCGATGGAGCGCTCGCAGGGCGAGAGCTCGAGCACGACCAAGGCTTCGTTCAAGGCGTTGCCGCGAGCGCGCGGGCCATTCGTGCCGTCACGGCACGGAACGTGGTGACTAGGGAACTTGGTTTCCCAAGCGGGCGTTCTCTCGCCTCGGTGGGGCCTGCACCCCGCAGCGATGCGGCTCCGAGCGCGTGGCCCAACGCCGCCCCGGCTCGGCGTCCGTATCCATCCTCCTCTCAGCCCTTCCAGACTCTGTCTCGGAGCTCCTCGGCTTGCGGCTCGGGAAGGAGCTCGAGCAGCCGGGATTGCACGACGGGGTTGGCCGTGATGTTGGGCCCGGGAACACCTTCTCGATGATGCTCACGCCCCCGCCTTCTTCGGTCGACCATATCAAGCGCGACCGTAATGCCCACGGTCGGTGCGACTGGTGAACGCGGTGACTGGATAACTTGGTTGTCCAATTGCGGAGTGGCTGCGCCCATCGGCCTGGCTCGCACGGGGGCCGCGTTCGGGACGGAGGTACGACGAGCGCCGACTTGTGGCTCGACCAGGGGCTTTGCTCGTCCGCATTCGACGCCGTGGCCGGGCTGGCGTGCTCCTCGATGTCGCTGCATCCTCTCTTCTGCGGTCGCGGTCTCGTCCGTCGCTCGAGCCAATCGGCCGCGGCGGTTGGCACCCGGGGCGGGCGTGACGGAATGGGCGCGCGGTCGCCACAGGCACCACCCCGAAGCTGCTAAACTTCGGATGTCATGGCGGAGCTGTCGCCGCGCGCCAAACAGATCCTGTACGCATGCATCACGGAGTTCGTCGCGACTGGTGAACCCGTCGGGTCGCGGACGCTCTCGAAGCGCGGCATCGAGCTTTCTCCCGCGAGCATTCGGAACGTCCTCGCGGATCTCGAGGAGCTCGGTTACCTGCACCAGCCGCACACGAGCGCTGGCCGTGTGCCGACCGACAAGGCCTTCCGGCTCTTCATCGACGCCATGATGGAGGTCCGGCAGCTCACGGACGAGGAGACCGCGCACATCATGCTGCGCTTCTCCGAGCTCGAGCCGGGCGCCAACCTCCTTCGCGAGACGGGCAAGCTTCTTTCTGAGCTGACGGGGACCGCCGCCGTCGTGATGACGCCGAAGGCGGAGACGATGACCCTCAAGCACCTGCGCTTCATCCGCACGGTGCCGGGCGAGGTGCTCGCGGTCGTCGTGATGGCGAACGGCACCGTGCTCAATCGCTTCGTCAAGTCCGACGTCACCGAGGACGAGCTGACGAAGATTCACAACCTCCTCGACGACGTGATCGAGGGGCGCTCTCTCGGAGAGCTGCGCGAGCTCTTCATGCGCCGGCTTCAGAGCGAGCGGGTGCGGGCGGACGAGTTGAAGAAGCGGGCGTTCGAGCTCGGCGAAGCGGCCGTGGCCGCCGCGGACACCAAGGCCGACATCGTCATCGAAGGACGCGCCAAGCTCCTTGGTCTCCCGGAGTTCGCCGAGGGGCCCGGTCTGAAGGACGTCGTGACCGCGCTCGACGAAGCGGACGCGATCGTCCGCCTGCTCGACGCCACGCTGGCCGCGAGCGGCACGACGGTCGTGGTCGGCCGCGAGGCGGGCGATCTCGGCGGCGGGCAGCTCGCCATCGTCGGCGCCCCGTACCGGAACCAGGGACGAGCCGCGGGCTCGGTGGGCGTGATCGGACCGACGAGGATGGATTACCCGAAGGTCGTTCCGCTCGTCGCTGCGACCGCGAACGCGCTGAGCTCCTTCATCGACCGCCGCTCGGAGAGCTATCGCAGCCTCGGCGACGACGACTGACGGCCCTGCGCCGACGTCGCGCCGACGTCCGCCGAGAGGCCTTCGCCGAGGCGAAGCCCTGCCGGCGTTCGGCCGAGCGGTCGAGCTTGTTTCGCGGGCGTCGCGACGCGCCACGCGCTGCAATCGTTGGGGGTTCGGCCGTGGCCGGACCTGCCGAAACGTCGTGCCGCCGTCGTCGGCTCCCCGCGCGTGACGGAGGCGGGCGGCACCGAGCGGTGTAGTATACGAGCCAATCCCATGCACAGGGCCCCGCCGGTCTTGCCCGGCGCGCAGACGGTCGATTCACCGCTCGATCGAGCGCTCGCACTCCTGCTCGCCGGCGAGCGCGAAGCCGCCTTGCGATGGAGCGCTGCGGTCGTCCAGAAGGACATGTCGATCCCGAGCGCGCTCATCCTGACGTGCCGCCTGCTCGCGGACGCCGGGCGCACGGAGGCGGCGATCGAGGGCTTCGAGCTGGGCGTGAAGCGCGCGATCGACACGGGCAACCTTCCGCTCGCCGTCGCCGCGGTCGGGGACCTCAAGCTCCTCGGGGTCGACGTCGACAAGCACCTCGACGAAATCGCGAGCGCGTTCTGTGCCGGGTCGCCGCGGCTCTCCGACGACGCGAGCCCGCCTCCGCCGCCGCTTCCGCACGATGCGAGCTTCCAGCCTCTCAGCTCTTTCTTGAGCGGGCCCGCGCTCCTCTCGAAGGCGACGGAGATCATCCACGATGCGTCGAAGGACTACGAGTCGCTCGCCGACTCGGCCCTGCCGCTGATCGCGCCGCTGTCGCTGTTCAGCGCGCTGCCCAAGGACGCACTTCGCGCGCTCATCGGCTGCTTCGAGATGATCACGGTCCCCGCGGGAAAGGCCGTCATCTCCGAGGGCGAGGAAGGCGCCGAGGCGTACATCGTGGCTCGCGGAGAGCTCGAGGTCCGTCGCACCGACGCAGACGGCAAGACGGTGACGCTCGCGCGTCTCACCAACGGCGCGCTCTTCGGCGAGATGGCGCTCTTGTCGAGGGCGCCGCGTGCGGCGAGCGTGGTCGCGTGTCGGCCCTCGATCCTCCTCGTGGCTCGTCGCGAGGCGCTCGAGGCCGTCGCGGAGAAGATGCCGGCGGTCGGAGTCGAGCTGGCGGCGCACTGCCGGCGGCGCATGGTCGCGAACCTCGTGCGCACGTCGAAGGTCCTGCTCTCGGTTCCGCCGCACGAGCGGCCTGCGCTCGTCGAGCGGTTCGAGACGAAGGTGTTCGAGAAGGGCGAGAAGCTCATCGTCGACGGGACCGAGTCGACCGGTCTCCATCTCATCGCGTCGGGCGAGGTCGCCGTCATCGGACGCGAGGAGGGTGGGGAGAACTTCGTCATCGCGACGCTCGGCGTCGGCGAGACCGTCGGCGAGGTCGCGCTCGTGCTCCGGCGCAAGGCGAACGCGGACGTCGTCGCGGTGCACCCGACGGTGACCCTCCACCTCCCCAAGGAGGACTTCATCGATCTCATCCGGGATCATCCCGCGATCCTCGCTGGGCTGTACCTCTGCGCCGTACAGCGCGACGAGGAGACGTCGAGCGTGCTCGCCGGTACGACGGTGGCGCTCACCGAGGGCTACGACCTCGTCTGATGGGAGCGACTGCCGAAGCAAAGGACTCGCGGACCGCAGGGTCGCGCAGAGACCGCACGGCCGAGGCGATCGCGCTCTCGGCCGTCGAGCGCAGGCAACGAGCGCGCCTCCTCGCCGTCTTCGTCCTCATCGCGGTGTTCTTCGTCGTCGAGCTCGTCGCCGCGAAGATTGCGCGCAGCGACGTCCTCGAGGCCGACGCCTACCACCTCTTGATGGACGTGCTCGCGCTCGCGATCAGCCTGGGCGCGCTACGACTCGCGATCCGGCGCCCGAGCGCGCGCTTCACCTTCGGCCTGCGCCGCGCCGAGCCGATGGCCGCGATCGCGAACGGCGCTCTCGTTCTCGGCGTCGCCGTCGAGCTCGTACGCGACGCCATCGGTCACCTCGAGCATCCGGCGACGCCGCGGTCGGAGGTGATGCTCGTCGTCGCGTCGGCCGCGCTGATGGTCAACGGCTTCAACGCCTGGCTGCTCCACGGCGTGCTCGGTCGCCACGGGCATCATCATCACCACCACGGTCACGCGCATCACGACGACCACGAGCACGCGCACGACTCGGACGGCGCGCACGGACACGACGGCGAGGGTGGCGGGGGCGACGGTCGCCCCGTCGGCGCCCTCAACATCCGAGGTGCGTGGCTTCACCTCCTCGGCGACGCGCTCGGCTCGCTCGCGGCTTTCATCGCCGGCCTGGCGATCCGCCTCGGAGCGCCGTCGATCGTCGATCCGATCGCGAGCTTCGTCGTCGTCGCGATCCTCGTCGTGGGCGCGCTTCGCTTGTTACGCGACGCGGGGCTCGTGCTCCTCGAGGCAGCGCCCGTGCACCTGCCGGTGGCGAAGGTCGAGAAGGTGTTGCTCGCCGTCCCGGGCGTATCGCGGGTCAGCGCCGTCCACGTCTGGTCGCTCGGCACCGGGCACGATGCCGTCACCGCCCACGTGCGCGCCTCGACGAACGATCCCACGCTCGCCAAGCGCGCGAGCGAGGCGGTCCGAGACGAGTTGAACGTCGAGTACGTGACGATTCAGGTCGAGCCCGACTGACTTCGGACCTCAGGCCTCAGACCTCAGACCTCAGACCTCAGACCTCAGACCTCAGACCTCGGACCTCAGCGTCTGAGGAGGGGCGCGCGAAGCGCGCCCCAAACCCGCAGAACTGGAGACTGGAGCCCGGAGCCGAGAGCTTCGTGTCGCATTCGGCGTGCTCCGCAGGTGCGCCCTCCCTGGAGCCCGGAGCCTGGAGCCCTCCTACCGACACGTATTGTCGATGCACGACTTGCCGGCCGGGCACTCGCCCGGGCCGAAGCACTGCGCGTTCGCCTCGGTGGCGGTACGGCAGACGCCGTCCTTCGCGCAGTAGCCGATGCGGGTGTCGATCGTCCGGCAGTATTGGTCGTCCGTGCAGGGGTACTTGCAGTAGCCCGCAAGGCACTTCTGCGGAGGTCCGCCCGCTCCGCCGCAGTCGGCGTCGGTGGCGCACTTCGGTTGGGCCGGTCGGGTGTCGACCACGCACGCGCCCTGGTTGCAGTACTTGCCCGTGCCGCAATCGGCGTCGCCGCTGCAGGACTTCACGCAGGAGCCGCTGACGCAGTTGGGCGCGTCCGGGGACGTGCACTCCGCGTCCGACTCGCATGCGGGGCCGCCGCCACCCCCGCCGCCGCCGCCGGGCGTCGGTCGGCACACGCCCTTGTCGCACGTGAATCCGTCTCCGCACGTCGCCGCCTCGCAGCTCGCGAGGCACTGGCCGTCGGCGCAGACCTTGTCACCCTCGCAATCGCTCGAGTACCTGCACGTGTCCTTCGTCGGTGTGCAGGCGCCTGCGATGCAGGTGAAACCGTCGCCGCAGTCCTTCGAGGTCTCGCAGGGACAGGGACCCTCGGTGCCTCCGCACGCTTCGCACTTCCCGGCCCTGCACGCCTTGCCGGATCCGCAGTCGTCGGTCGTCGTGCACTCCTTCCGCGACCCGGGGTCCTTGCCTGGCGGAGAGCAGAGACCGCCCTGACAGGTCTCGCCCTTCGGGCATTGGGCGTCCGTCGAGCACTCCGTCGCGCATCCCGTCGTCGTGCAGACGGTGCCCGGTGGGCAGCTCGCGTTGCCCGTGCAGGCGGGGCGAGCGGGGGCAGTCACGGGCGAGCACCCGTAGGCATCGCAGTCGAAGCACCCCGTCGAGTCGCAGTAGTACCGGATCTCAGCTCCCGGACCGCAGCCCCAGGCGATGACGCCCAGCGCGCCGAGCGCGCCGATCACCAGGCTCGAAGAGAAGCGAGACGTCATGGGCGATTCCTCCGTCACCAACGCCAGCGGCCCTCGTCGTCGAGGCGGCTGCATTGAGGTGCCTTCCGTCAGTATCCACGCGCCGTGCCATCCGGTCCACGCCGGGGGAGCCCGCGATCCTTCGAGGAAATGCCCGGTTTTCGTTCGGACCGCCGGCGACCGTAGGACCCGATTGCCAACTCGGGTGTAAACGGTGGTTCTCGTCACGCGCAACGCCGGCGTCCTCTCCGGCGTCCTTGGTACGAGGTCGACCGTCGGCACCGTCAGGTCGGCTCGTGGCTCGCCGCGGGGTGCGGCCACCGGTTGCGCTAGAGCGTGGGCGCCTTGATCACTGTGTAACCCTCTCGTCCGGCGTGGGCCTTCGACGGGACGCGCAGGGGACGGCCGGGGAGCCAACGACGGGGAAGGGCCGGAAGGACGGGAGGGAAACCTACGAGCTCGGCTGAATGCTCGCTTGACCCGCGCGGCCGCATTCGCTACCCGGGCCCCCCATGAGCCATCGCGTCGTCTCGGCCTTCCTCTCCTCTGCGATCGCTTCCCTCTTCCTCCTCTTCTCGGGCGCCGCCTCCGCCGAGACGAAGGTTGCCGTCGTCGACGTTCAGCGCGCCGTCGCCAGCACGGAGGACGGCCTCCGCGCGCAAGCCACGCTGAAGAAGCTGTTCGACAGCCGCCAGCAGGAGCTGAACAAGAAGCAGAGCGATCTCCAGCGTCAGCGCGAGGAGATCGACAAGCAGGCGAAGGTGCTGCCGAAGGAGGCGCTCGAGAAGCGCGTCAACGACTGGCAGAAGCAGATGATGGAGCTCCAGGCGATCTTCGTCGAGTACAACAAGGAGCTTGAGAAGAAGCAGAAGGAGCTCACCGATCCGGTCTTCGAGAAGATCATGCAGATCATCAAGCGGATCGCGACGACGGAGAACATCGACATCGTCGTCGACAAGGCGACCGTCGCCTATGTCCGCGGTGACCTCGATCTGACGGATCGCTGCATCCAGATGTACAACAGCGGCGCGGGAGGCGGCGCTTCTGCCCCGGCGCCTGCGCCGGCGCAGAAGAAGTGATCGGCGTTCCGCTCGCTCCGCGCTCGATCGAAGCCCTTGCACAACGTCACGGGGGGGAGCTCCGCAACGGCGTGAGGGGTACCGTCCGAAGGCTCGTGCCCACGAAACGCGCCGCGGCGGGTGACCTCACGGTCCTTCTCGACGCTCGCTACATCGACGACGCGATCCGGGCCTCGGCGCGAGGAGCGTTTCTCCTCGTCGACGAGGCCTTCGGCAAGCGTGGGGACGTCGGCTCGCTGCCGGGATGGTTCCATCCTCACGCCGCGTGGGCGCTCGCCGAGCTGCTCGACACCGCCGACGCTCCGGCCGACGAGCCGTCGATCGGTGCAGACTGCTCCATCGGACCAGGCGTCCACCTCCATCCTCGCGTGCGCATCGGATCGCGCGTGACGATCGGCGCCGGCGCGGTCATCGGCGCCCCCGGCTTCGGCTTCGCGACCGGCGACGGCGGCAAGAGACGCGCGATCCCGCAGCTCGGCGGCGTCATCATCGAGGACGACGTGCACATCGGCCCGCTCTGCACGATCGCGGCGGGCACGATCGGCCCGACGATCATCCGTCGTGGCGCGAAGCTCGATGCCCAGGTCCACGTCGGTCACAACTGCGAGATCGGTGAGGGCACGATGATCGCGGCGCAGACCGGGATCGCGGGCTCCGTCGTGATCGGCAAGGACGTCCTCATCGGAGGCCAGGTCGGGATCGCCGATCATCTCGTCATCGGCGACGGCGCCAGGATCGCCGCGAAGAGCGGCGTGATCGGTGACGTGCCGGCAGGCGCGACCGTCGCAGGCTATCCAGCCGTCGAACGCGCGCGCTGGCTGAGGGGGCTGGCGGCGCTGTACCGCCTCGCCGTCGAGCGGCCGCGCGGCGGGGCAGCGGCGCCGAAGAGCTCGCCCACGCCGTTCGCTGCATCTTCCACCGCTGCGGCGGCGTCTCGCGCCGCCGTCACCCTCCCCGCGCCACCCGACGCAGAGGCGGCCGGTGATGTCGGCGTGCCGGTCGCGAGCGCGAGCGCCGCGCTGCGGAACAGGCCCCCTTTGGGAGACGAAGAGTGAGCAAGGAGCAGCGCACGGAGCTCGACATCGAGCGCATCCTCCAGGTCTTGCCCCACCGGTGGCCGTTCGTGATGGTCGACCGTGTGACGGACTTGGTGCCTCACGAGCGCATCCGCGGTCACAAGTGCGTCAGCATGAACGAGCCGTGGTTCCTCGGACACTTTCCGAAGACTCCGATCATGCCCGGCGTGCTCATCATCGAGGCGCTCGCGCAGATCGGCGGGATCCTCGCGTATGCGAGCGAGCCTTTCGACGAGTCGACGAGCCTTCTCTACTTCCTCGGCATCGACAAGGCGAAGTTCCGGCGCCCGGTCGTCCCCGGCGACCGGCTCGATCTCGAGGTGACCGTCGTCCACCACCGGACCAACGTATGGAAGCTGCGCGGCGAGGCAAGCGTCGACGGTACGCTGTGCGCCCAAGGCGAGCTCCTCGCGAGCGTCGTCGATCGACCCGGCTGACATGCATCGTGTCCACCCCACCGCGATCGTCGATCCCGAGGCGGAGATCGCAGACGGCGTCTCCATCGGCCCGTTCTGTCACGTGCACGCGGGCGTGCGGATCGGGGCGGGCACCGTGCTTCTCAGTCACGTCGTCGTCGCCGGAAGGACCACGATCGGTGAAGGAAACGTGCTCCACCCCTTCACGGTGATCGGCGGCGAGGCGCAGGTCAGGAAGGACGCGTCGTCCGAGTCCGGCGGCACGCGTTCGCCCAGCGCCGGCGCGGTCGTGCCGCGTTACACCGTCGAGATCGGCGATCACAACGTCTTCCGCGAGAGCGTCACCGTGAACGCCTCGAGCTGCGGAGAAGCGACGAGGATCGGTTCGCACAACCTGTTCATGGCCGGCTGTCACGTCGCGCACGACGTCGTCGTCGGTTCCCGCTGCGTCGTCGCCAACGCCGTGCAGCTCGCCGGTCACGTCGTCGTGGAGGACTGGGTCACGTTCGGCGGCAGCGCGGGCGTCGCGCAGCACCTCCGCGTGGGGCAGAGCGCGTTCGTCGCCGCGGGCGCCATGTGCGAGCGGGACGTCCCGCCCTTCGTGATCGTCCAGGGCGATCGCGCGCGGGTGCGAGCGCTCAACGTGGTCGGCCTCGAGCGCCGTGGGCTGCCGGAGGCGTCGATCGCGGCGCTCCGCAAGGCGTTCGCGAAGCTCTGGGGCCGTCGCACCACGAGCTTCGAGGAGGCCCTCCGAACGCTCGATCGGTCGGATCCGTGGGTAGCCCAGTTGGCCGAGTGGCTATGTGATCCGGCGAGGGCGGTGAAGCCCGCCAAGCGGCTGCAGCGCCGGTGAGGTGCGTCGCGGCGCGCGCGACGAGCGCCGAAGCTCAGTCGACGGCGAAGCGGATCGTGGACCCGAGCGGCCGCGCGAAGAACGCGTCGAGGGACGCCGCGCGAACGACGGCGACGACGGGATATCCGCCGGTCGTCGGATGATCGGGGCCGAGCACGATGAGCCCGGACGGCGTGAGCTCGATGGCGCCGAGGACCATGGGCAGGGACGGCCGCGCCATCGCGGCATCCGCCGACGGTGGCGAGAGCCGGGGGCCTTCGAGGCGCGTGCCGGTGCGATCCGACGTCGGCGAGATGCGGAGCTCGCAGCCGAGGAGCTGGTCCAAGGAGAAGCCCTCGACCGTGTCGGGCCCGGGCATGATCGAGATTGCCTCGGACGACGAGGTCGGCGCGGGCGGCAGGCGCTCCGGTCGCGGCGTTTCGCGAGGCGCGAGCGGGACGAGGCGATCGCCCTTGCGGAGCAACGCGCCGATGCCGGCGACGAGCAGCGTGCTCCGGCTGCCGAGGAAGGGCGGCGTGTCGATGCCGCCGGCGACGGCGAGGTACCGAGCCCGCGCCCGTCCGTCGGTGGACACCACGAACCGCTCTCCTTCGGCGAGCTCGACCCGCGCGTTCTCGTCGGCGACGACGACGGGCCCACCGCGTGCGACGACCTCGAGCGATCCCGACACCTCGACGCCGCAAGCGCCGGGCTCGTTCCCGGCGAGCGCGTTCGCGCGCTCGAGCCACGAGCGCACGAGCGGTCCGCCCGGTGGGACGCCCTCGTGCATGTGACCGGGCCGGCCGTGATCGACGAGGAGCGCGAGACCCGCGGCGCGCGCGATCTCGAGGTGCGGGCCCGTCGGCGGCGGCGCGCCCTGCGGTCGCCGCTGGGGAGGTGCCGGCGAAGTGGAGGCCTCCGCGGGAACGAAGCGCACGGCGTCGCCGATGGCGAGCGTGGCGCCCTGCGGACCGAAGGCGTCGAAGCCGACGGCGCGGCCGAGCAGGTGCCAACCGCCCGGCGACGCGAACGGGTAGATGCCCGTGTAGCTCGCCGCGATCCCGACGCTGTTCGGCGATACGCGCGGACGCGGCGCCCGTCGCGGGAGGCAGAGCTCGCTCGGGAGCCCGCGGAGGTACGCGAAGCCGGGCAAGAAGCCGAGCATCGCGACGCGGTACTCGGCCGCCGAATGCAGATCGATGACGTCCTTCGTCGTCCTGCCGATGGCTCGAGCCACGGCCTCGAGGTCTTCGCCGTCGTAGACGACGCCGATCTCGTGCGTGCGCGTCGCTTCGGCGTCATCGCCGCCGCGGCTCGCCGAAGCCTCGAGCGTGCGAGCGACGGCCTCGGACGAGCTCGCGTCGCCTTCGAAGACGACGCAGCCGACGTCTTCGGTGAGGACGACGTCCCTGACCCCCGGGATCGAACGGAGCGCGTCGAGGAGCCGTCGTCGCGGCGCCCCGTTCGGGATCACGAACCGCGCCGCTCGGTCTCCGAACGGCGCGAGCGTTGCGGCCGGCATCGAGACGACGCCTCGTCCCTGCTCGGTCACGGCGCCTCGTCGAGCGTGTCGAGCGCCTGGCGTACGGCGCGAACGACCGCGAGCGCGTTCGGCGTGTCGGCGTGCACGCAGATCGTCTCGGTGCTGCCTTCCTTCGCGAGGACGCGCGCACGCGAAGCGGCGACTTCGGGATCGTCGACGAGCGCACCCGGCTCGCCGCGCGGAACGAGCGTGCCGTCGGGGCGGACGCCACGATCGGCGAATGCCTCGCGGAGGTAAGGCAGCCCGGCGCGTCGCGATTCGGCCTCCAGCGCGCCGCCGCCGAGCCCGACGATCGCGACGTCGCCGAGCGCGCGCCGGATGCCCTCGACGCATGCGCGGGCGGTCGCCTCGTCGGCGTGCGCGGCGTGATAGAGCGCGCCGTGCGGCTTCGCGGAGGTCACCTCCGCTCCGCGTGCGCGCGCGACCTCGCGAAGCGCGGCGCACTGCGCCTCGATCTGCGCGGCGAGCTCCTCGGGCGCGACGTTCATCGGCCTCCGCCCGAAGCCCTCGCGATCCGCGTAGGACGGATGAGCCCCCACTCGCGTGCCGGCGCGGACGCAGGCATCGACGACGCGGGCCATCGACCGTGCGTCTCCCGCATGCCCTCCGCAGGCGACGTGGACCACGTCGGCGAGCGCGTAGAGCTCTTCCGGCTCGCTCTCGTGCTCACCGCCGTCGAGGTTGAGGAGCACGCCCATGACGTCCGCTTTCCCGACCGGGCGCCACCGGTCGTCGGAGAGAAACTGAGTCTACACGACCTCCGAGTCGAGCGCGGCTGCGGTGCCGGTTCGCATCGAGCTCGAGCGTTGCGTTCCTCTACGCCTCGATACGCCTCGACGGTCGCCGTTCGAGCTCCGGAAGAAGCCCCGCACGTGATGCATTTCCCATCGACGCTCCGGTCGTCGCCGGCCGACGCCGGGCGTCGAACGATTTTCCATCTCGACGAGCGCATTTGGGCTCGGCCGAGCCCTTGCATCCGTGCGCCACTCTTCTTACGGTCCACGCCATGAACGTCAGGGCCGTGCTCCATCTCCTTCTTCTCGTCGTCGCCGCGCTCATGCTGATGCCGGCCTGCTCGAAGTACGACGAGCTCGTCGAGAAAGACCAGATCGCCCAGGAGAAGTGGGCCAACGTCGAAGCGAACTTGGAGCGGCGCGCCGAGCTGATCCCGAACCTCGTCGCGACCGTGAAGGCGGCCGCGAACTACGAGAAGGAGACGCTCGAGAAGATCACGCAGGCACGCGCGGAGGCGACGAGCATCAAGCTGAGCGCCGAAGACCTCACCGATCCGGAGAAGGTCAAGAAGTTCCAGGAGGCGCAGGAGAAGATCAGCAGCTCCGCGATCAGCCGTCTCCTGATGACGAACGAGAACTACCCGAAGCTCCAGGCGAGCTCGCAGTTCACCGACCTCATGAAGCAGCTCGAGGGTACGGAGAACCGGATCCTCCGGGCACGCGAGGAGTACAACGCCGCGGCGCGCGCCTACAACGCAGAGCTCCTCAAGATCAAGGGCACCGTCGTGAACAAGGCCACCAACCAGCCGTTCAAGCCGCGGGTCTACTTCACCGCGTCCGCCGGCTCGCACGCCGCACCGGTGGTCTCCTTCTAGTTCCAGGCCGGCACAGGTCGTCATTTCGACCGTTCGAGGTGGCTCGACGCCGGGTCGCGGCGGGTGCCGTGCGCCCCGTCGCTTTCTCGGCTGCCGCCCCTCGGCGGTGTTAGCCTTGCGGCTGAAATGGCTCGCGTGCGGAGTTTTTGGGCCTGGGGGTATGAGGACAAGTTCCCCGACGACGAAGCGCGCAAGGCCATCGCGAGTCGTGTGGGCGCGCTCTTGGGCTCGGAGCCCGTGCTCCGTCCGCTTCCGAGCCTCGACGCGCTGAAGCTCCCTGCGCCGCGGTACACGCCTCCCGTCGAGCTGCGTGCCTTCGGGACGACGGACGTCCGCGAGCGCGCGACGCACACGTACGGGCGTGGCTATCGCGATCTCGTCCGCGGGTTCTCGGGCGACTTCTCTCCGGCGCCCGACTGGGTGTTCTATCCGGCCGACGAGGCCAACCTGCTCGCGCTGTTCCGCTTCTGCGAGGCGGAGTCGATCGCACTCGTGCCGTACGGCGGCGGGACGAACGTGGTCGGCGCCACCGAGTGCCAGGCGAGCGGGCGCCATCGAGGGACCGCGTGCGTCGACCTCTCGAAGATGGACAAGGTCCTCGAGATCGACACCGCGTCGAGGGCCGCACGCATCCAGGCAGGCGCGACGGGGCCGCGGATCTCGCAGCAGCTCGCTCCCCAGGGGTTGAGCCTCCGTCATTACCCGCAGAGCTTCGAGCTCTCCACGTTGGGCGGGTGGATCGCGACGCGTTCGGGAGGCCACTTCGCGACGCTGTACACGCACATCGACGACATGGTGCAGTCGCTGCGCGTCCTCACGCCGGCGGGCGTGATCGAGACGCGCCGGCTCCCTGCGTCCGGCGCGGGACCCTCGCCCGAGCGGCTCTTCCTCGGCTCGGAGGGGATCTTCGGGATCATCACCGAGGCCTGGGTGCGCGTTCAGCCGCGACCGCGCTGGCGCGCATCGGCGAGCGTCCGGTTCCAGCGCTTCGCCGACGGCGTCACCGCGAGCCGCGCGCTGTCGCAGTCGGGCCTCTTTCCCTCGAACTGCCGCCTGCTCGACGAGAAGGAGGCGATGCTCCATCGCGTCGCGACGGACGGACGGGCCGTGCTCCTGCTCGCGTTCGAGTCGGCCGATCATCCGGTGGAGCCGTGGATGGAGCGCGCGCTCTCGATCGCGACCGACCTCGGCGGAGACTGCGACGAAGAGCCGAAGTACTCCACCGACGTCATCTACTCGATGCGCCCGAGCGCGGTGTCCTCGCATCCGCCGCCGTCGGTCCCGCCGGCGAGCGAGCTGCCGGACGTGACGTACGACGCGCACGACGCCTCGTCGTGGAAACGCTCCTTCTTCGAGGCTCCTTATCTACAGAGCGCGCTCGTCAGTCTCGGCGTCGTGTGCGACACGTTCGAGACCGCATGCACGTGGGAGCGCTTCCCCGAGCTGCACGCCGCGGTCACGCGCGCGGTCGAGACGGCGCTGAAGGAGGTGTGCGGTACGGGCATCGTCACGTGTCGCTTCACGCACGTCTATCCGGACGGCCCTGCGCCTTACTACACGTTCATCGGTCCCGGCCGGTCGGGCGCGGAGCTCGAGCAGTGGATGGCGATCAAGTCCGCGGCGATGGAAGCCATCCTCGCGCACGGCGGGACGGTGACGCATCACCACGCGGTCGGCCGAGTCCATCGACCGTGGTGGGAGAAGGAGAGGTCGCCGCTCTTCGAGAGCGCGCTGCTCGCGACGAAGGAGCGTCTCGATCGGCAGGGCATCATGAATCCTGGGTGCCTGGTTCCTTCGCGCTGATCGGGGGCCCGTCGAGCGACGAGTTCCCGTTCCCGTTCCCGTTCCCGTTCCTGAAGTCGGCGCACTCGTTGCGCCTGACTTCCGATGCGGCGCGAATGAGCGCCCACGCGCCCGCGGCCCCTCGCAAGTCCCATTCGCGAGCCGGGGCGGCCGTTGCCGCCCACTGGATAACTACGTAAAACGGTGACCATGGGAACCAAGCGCGACCCGCGACCCGGCAGCGATCCGGGGGGGCCGCGGGGCGGGCCCGACGGGGATGGGGCCGGGACCGGATCGATCGCGCTCGGAGCCTCGAGCCGCGCGGCCGAGGCGGGAAACGAGTGGCTCCCTCCGGCGGCGAGCGCGAACGCGACGCGTACGCGCGCGACCGATCACGTGTTCATGCAGCTCGCGGGCGCCATCCTGCGCGGCCAGCTCGGCGCCAATCAGCCGCTCCCGCCGGAGCGCGATCTGGCGGCCCGGTTCGACATCTCGCGTGTCCTCGTGCGCGAGGCGATCCATCGCCTGAAGGAGCTCGGTCTCGTTCGCGTCAAGCAGGGCGGCGTCACCACCGTGCTCGATCCGGATGCGGCGACGGATCCCCGGGTGACGGCGCTCGCCCTCGAGCTCGCGCCGCGGGATGGTGCGGCCGCGCGCGATCTCATGGAGCGCCACCTGGCGAACGCAGTCGCGCTCCTCGAGCTCGCCGAGCACCGGATGGTCTCGCACGAGGTGCTCGCGCTCGAAGGCCTCGTGGCCGACTACGCGAAGCAGGGGCCCGCGCGGGGACCGTCGTTCGCGGTGGAGTACTGGACGTTCGTCGCGAACGCGACACGCAACAAGATCCTCGCTCGCGAGACGCGATGGTGGATGAGCGTGACGACCGCCGCCGGTCTCGAGCACGTGCTCATTCCTCACCCGCACGACACCTCCGTCGCGCTGTACGAGGAGACCACCGGTCGGTTGCGCCGCCGGGAGAACGCCGCGCGGTTCTTCCTCGAGAACGTCCGCAGCGCGATCCAGGCTCCCCGCTGAACGACACGCCGTTCGGCGCGACCTCGGAGGCTCGAAATGACGAAGAGGCCGCAGGAAGCTGCGGCCTCTTCGAGGGCGGTCGTGACGTGCAGAGCGGGCGGCCTAGTAACAGGCGGGGCCGTAGCCCTCGTTCGTCTCGGGGCTGGGCAGCGCGAGCTGGATGCCGCCGGCCGCCGCGAGGTCGTTCGCGTTCTTCACCACGATGCCGCCGTACGAGATGCTGTAGACGAAGTTCTCGAGGAACACGCCGCGACGGACGGAGGGACCGTAGTAGCCGCCGCAGTAGCCGCGCGGGCTCGAGAAGAGCGGAGTGTGATCGATGCTGCCGAGCTTCGTGAAGCCCGTGCCGATGTCGACCTTGAAGACCTCGAGCGAGCTGCGCGTCTGGTCGCGGCCGTACGCGACGTACGGGAACGCGAGGAGGCCACGGTCGGCGAAGAACGTGAACGCCTTGTGATCGAACTCGGCCTCGCTCGAGCCGTACTCGTCCGCGTCGTACGTGCTCTTGTGCACCGCGATCGGGTTCGCCCCGTCGGTCACGTCGAAGATCTGGAGCTGGAGACCGCGCGTGCGACCCGTGGAGTCGGCGTCGCGGCCGATGGTGAGGATGTGGTTCGGGCCGAGCGGGTGCATGTACTCGCTGAAGCCGGGGATCTTCAGCTCGCCGAGGACCTTCGGCGCCGCGGGCGTCGCGAGGTCGATGACGAAGAGCGGGTCGACCTGACGGAACGTGACGACGTAGCCACGGTTCTCCACGAAGCGGACGCTGAAGATCCGCTCGTTCGGGGCGAGCTCTCCGACGTCTCCGACCACGTCGAGCCACTCCCCGTTCTGCTGGAGCACGAACAAGTGGCTCACGGTCGAGGGGCGGGTGATCGGGACTTCGTTCCGGCCCGGCGGAGCGGTCTCGGCGCTCACCCACCTGCCGTCCGTGGTGACGTACTGCCGGGTCTCGGTCGTCGCGACGCGGAGGAAGCCGTCCTTGTCGTCGAGCGAGAACTGGTTCTTCACGTCGCCGGTGACCGTCCCGGAGGCGACGTAGTTCGGGAAGGTCGGCTCGCTCTTGAACTCGAACTTGTGGATATGGGTCTTCGTTGGCGACCACGCGACGATGGACGTGCCCGGCGCGATCGATTCGTTGCGGGGCCGGATGCTCCGCGTGCCGGGCTCCGGCTCGGGGGCAGGGGGCGGCGCAGGCTCGGGCGTGGCCACGCCCCCGCTCGTGGGCGCGTCCGCTCCGCCTGCTCCGATGGAGACGGTTCCGCGCTCCCCGGACCACACGAACGGCGGCTCGACCCATGCGGTGGCGGCGACGTAGAGCGTGTCGGCGTTGGCGTAGACGGTATCGGCGCGCCCGAGGATGACCGTCTCCTGCGGGACCGAGGTCGGATCGGAGAGGTCGAGCGACGCGACTTCGGTGAGGCCGCTCTCGGTCGAGCCGATCGTCGGGATGTAGAAGGCCTCGCACGCGACGGTCTGTGCGGTCACCGCCTCGCCGTTCTTCACGAACGTGTACGGCAGCCAGTCACCGAGCTCGGTCGCTTCGATCTTTGCGAGGTTCTCCCGGCGGAGCTGCTCGAGCGCGGCGATCACCTCCGAGCCGGTGGGATTGTAGTCCGGGGTCATGCCCGGGCCGGCCGCAGGATCGGCAACGGGGTTCCGCGACGGGAGGTACTTGCCGAGGTCGTACGAAAGGGCCGGGCCGTACTGGTAGCCCTGGAAGACGGTGCGGACGTGCGGCCCCACCCGGCGTGCGTCGAGGTACTGTCCCTCGAAGTACACCTCGCGCGTCACCGTGGGCGTGGTGCCGTCGAGGCGCATCACCGTCATCTTGGTCAGCGGGATGTACGGACCGCTGCTGCCCGGCTGCGGGGCCGGCGCCGCGATGTCCGGCGCGGGCGCCCCTGCGGTGGACGCGCGGCCCGGGTGGTACACGAAGTCGCTGTACCTCTGCTTGGGCGTGACGCCCGCAGCCGCGAACACGCCTGCGCCGTTGACCTGCGAGTAGACGACGACCTTGCCGTCGGCGACGAACATCTCCGTCGGATTGCCCTCGACGTCGATCGACGCCACCTCCTTCAGCTCCTCCACCGGCCACGCGTTGACGACTTTGAACGAGCGTCCGTGCAGGATGTAGAGGTTCTTGCCGTCGTTCTTGACGATGTCGGCTTCGTCGACGCCTGCGACCTGCACGTTCGTCTCCGAGTAGGAGCTGGCGCTCGAATTGCTCTGACCAGCGCCCCCGGAGGTGGGGGCCTCCGGAGGAGCGGCCCCGTCCGCTTCCGCCGCTCCAGGTATGCCGCCGAAGTCCCTGCCGATGCCGGGGGCGCCGCCGGCCCAGCCGCAGCTCGCGTCACCGTACGTGTCGATGCAGGCCTGGATCTGCCGAATCTGGAGATCGATGCCCTTGTTGAGCTTGTAGGCCGCGTCGGCCTTCAGATCGGAGAGAAGCTCTCCGCAGCTCTTCGCGCGGCGAAGGCTCGCGCGCTGGACTCCGGTGACCTCGCTGGGGCCGGACGAGCCGCATCCCACGACGGACGAGGTCGCGAGCGCAGCGAGAAGGACGAAGGCGGTTTTGGCATGCATGGCGGTCGGTCTCCGAGGATACGGCAGAGCAAGGCACGGACCAGATGTGCCAAGCCGTGCAACTTGCGAAAATTACGTGGGTTCAATGGTGCGAAACGCGACCTGATCCGGACGCTCCCGCCAGGGTGTGCCGCTCGGCTGGCACACCTCGCAGCCCGGGCGATCCGGCCGTCCGCCGCTGGCGCGCTCGCGCCACCGTCGATCGCCGGCAGAGGCCCACCTTTGGCGCACTTCGCGATCGAGGGGGACGACGCCCCATCCTCTTCTTGCTAAGACGCCCCGCGTGCGTCCGACCAAGGAACAGCTCGCTCCTCTGAGCCTCCTCGAGCGCGTCTCGTTCGAGATCGCGGACTTCTTCGCTCGACCGAGCCTCACGCCGCTCTCGATCGCGTGGAACAGCGCCTTCATGGGAGGCCTCATCTACAGTTGCGGTGGGCGGCGGTTCAACATCCAGGGGCTCGAGCACCTGGCGCCGTACGGGAAGAAGGACAGCATCCTCTTGGTCGCGAATCACCGCTCCTTCTTCGACTTCTTCAGCATCACGGCGATCCTCTACTGGCGCACCAACCTGACGAAGCGGATCTTCTTCCCCGTCCGTCAGACCTTCTTCTACGACCATCCGGCCGGGCCGGTCGTGAACGCCGTCATGAGCGGCATGCGGATGTTCCCGCCCGTGATGCGCGACAAGGAGAAGCGCGCCTTCAACAACTACGTCGTCGCGCGCTGCATCGAGGAGCTGAACCGCGAGGACATGGGCACCGTGCTCGGGATCCATCCGGAGGGCACGCGCAACAAGGGAGACGATCCTTACTCCTTCCTCCCGGCGCAGCCCGGCGTCGGACGCATCGCGCTCGGGGCGACGCGCGCGCACGTCATCCCGGTTTTCGCGCTCGGGATGGGGCAGAGCATCCTCGGCGAGATGAAGTGGAACGCGCTGTCCCCGCGCGAGCACCCCGTCGACATCTACTTCGGCCCGCCGATCGATTTCTCCGATCTCCGTCCGAAGGCGAGCATGATCACGGCGCAGAAGCGCGCCGCCGATCGCTGCCTCGACGCGATCAAGGCCCTCGCCGAGCAGCAGCGTCGTGATGCCGCCATTCGCGCCGGACGCGATCCCGACGCCGAGCTGCCCGTCTCGCAGCGCCCCGTCGCGCGGCCGACGGCGTCTCGACGCTCCGGGGCCGAGCGCTCGCAGCCGGCCGACGTCCACACGGACGCCTGACGCCGATGACCGAGACGGATGGCTGAGAGAGACGTGAGCGCGCCGCCCTCGTCGCGTCCGGCGGCCGAGAAAGGCGCCGCCGAGGCGCCCGATCGAACGAAGAAGTCCAGGTTCGGCGGCACGCCGCTCATCTTCTTGTCGCTCCTGCTCGGGGTCGTCGTCGGCGGCCTGTTCCCTCAGGCCGAGCACCCGACGATGTTCCATCTCTTCCAGTTCCTGTCGAAGGGGTTCATCGCCCTCATCAAGGGCATCATCGTCCCGATCCTCGTCGCCACGATCATCACGGGCATCGCCCAGACCGGCGACCTCAAGAGCGTCGGGCGCATGGGCGCAAAGTCGCTCCTCTATTTCGAGATCGTCACGACGATCGCGCTCTTCCTCGGCCTCGTCGTCGCCAACACGCTGAAGCCCGGCGAGGGACTCCCGCTCGCGTACGACGCGCACGCCACGCTCGCGCAGCCGAAGTCCGGCTGGGACATCGCGCTCCACGCTTTCCCGTCGAACCTCGTGAAGCACGCCGCCGAGGGAGACATCCTCCCCGTCGTCGTCTTCTCGACGCTGTTCGGCGTGGCGCTCATTCGGGTCGGCAAGAAGGGCGAGCCCGTCCTGCGCTTCTTCGACGGCGTCGCGCAGGTGATGTTCAAGTACACCGAGATGGTGATGAAGCTCACGCCGCTCGGCGTGTTCGGCGCGATGGCTTACAACGTGAGCCACATGGCGTCCGGCACGCCCGGCGGTCCGAAGGGCTGGCCTGCCGTCTTCCAGCTCCTCAAGAGCTATTCGGTGCTCGTCGGGAGCCTCTACCTCGCGCTGGCGCTCCTCGTCGTCCTCGTGTTCGTCCCGGTGATGCTCCTCGCGCGCATCCCGATCCGGCGCTTCTTCGCGCACGTCCGCGAGCCGGCGACGATCGCGTTCTCGACCGCGTCGAGCGAGGCCGCGCTGCCGCGCCTGCTCGAGCAGGTGGAGAAGCTCGGCGTCCCGCGGCGCGTCGCGAGCTTCGTCATCCCGACGGGGTACTCGTTCAACCTCGACGGCTCGACGCTGTACCTCGTGCTCGCGTCCATGACGATCGCTCAGGCGGCCAAGATCGACATGCCGCTCTCGACGCAGATCGCGATGGTGCTCACGTTCATGCTCACGTCGAAGGGCGTGGCCGGCGTGCCTCGCGCGACCCTCGTCATCATCGCCGGGACGTGCGCGACGTTCGGTCTGCCCGGCGAGGCCGGCGTCGCGATGATCCTCGCCGTCGACGAGATCATGGACATGGCGCGGAGCGCGCTGAACCTCACGGGGAACGGGCTCGCGGCGTGCGTCATCGCCCGCTGGGAAGGTGTGTTCGGCGAGAAACCCGCCGTGCCGGCCGGCGCGTCTGCGAGCGATTCGGCCGCGAAAACCGACGAGGCCGAGGCGGCCTGACGTCGGATTGGTGCATCGGCGATCCAGGCGCGCGCCGCACGCCACGCGACCGAGCGGCGAGGGGGCGCTCCGTGGCGTATGCTGTCCGAGTAGCCTCTCCACGGAGGAATCATGCGCTGGCTTCCCACGGCGGGTCTTTGCACGGGGCTCTTCGTCACGTCGCTGTTGGCTCTCTTCGCTTGCTCGACGACCAAGGAGACGTACGTCGAAGAGGACGAAGAAGAAGAGGAGGAGGACGGCGGCTTCGTCACGAAGCCTTCGCCGGACTCGGGCCTCGGCATCCTCACCTTCATGCCGAAGGAGGCGTACTCCGGCTACGACGGCGAGCACACGTACAAGGTCCCGCTGGCCGTCTACGACTCCGCCGACGATCTCGAGGTCACGGCGACGGACTCGTCTTCGGTCGAGATCGTCCCCACGGCGCTCGAGAACCCGGAGCGCAACGACGGGACGATCGACAACGGCAAGTACTTCATGGTCACGGTCAAGCGCCCGGGGACGATCACGCTCAAGGCGAGCTCGGGCGGCAAGACGGCCGAGGCGACGATCAACGTCACCGAGTACACGTCTGCACGCTGGCAGACGGGCAAGACGCGTTACGAGAACGGGGGAGCGAACGGCGAGCCGCCCTGCGTGCAGTGCCACGTGAACGGCGAGGCCATCGACCACTCTCCGGCGGCGCTCGCGACCGCGACCGACGAGGAGGTCGCGGCCGTCATCACGACGGGCATCTCGACCGCGGGCTTCCCGATCCGCGTCGACCACCCCAGCGGTCACCGTTGGACGGTCACCGACGCCGAACGCGAGGGGCTCGTGACGTACCTCCGCAGCCTGGAGCCGCGCGGGTTCAAGAAGTAGCGGAGCGGGTGCGATCTCGGAGCATCGTCATGGGATGCTCGAGATCGCGCATGCGTTGCGCGTGCGCGTGGATCGCGATGCGCGGACGCGCGGGGCGCGTGTGCGCTCTTCGATCGCGACGAATCGCGACGGAATGAAGACGCGCCGTGCGTCGGCCGACCCTTGCGTCCACCCTCCGAGATGGGTGAAAGTTCGCGTGCACAAAATGCAGAAGCCCATCCGTCGCACGGCCGTCATCGGAGCCGGGGTCATGGGCAGCGGAATCGCTGCTCACTTCGCCAACGCTGGACTCGAGGTTCTCCTCCTCGACATCGTCCCGCCGAACCTCTCCGAAGAGGAGAAGAAGGACCGGAGCAAGCGCAACGGGTTCGCTGCCGGCGGTCTCGAAAAGGCGCTCAAGGCTCGGCCCGCGGCGTTCTTCCACAAGGACAACGCGCGGCTCGTGACCGTGGGCAACGTCGAGGACGACCTCGACAAGCTGAAGGATTGCGACCTCGTCATCGAAGCCATCATCGAGAAGATGGAGGCGAAGCAGGCGCTCTTCGAGAAGCTCGAGAAGGTCGTGCCTGCCAACTGCATCGTGGCCTCGAACACGTCGGGCCTCCGCATCGCGGAGATGACGAAGGGGCGCTCGGAGAACTTCCGCAAGCACTTCGTCGTCCTGCACTTCTTCAACCCGGTCCGCTACATGAAGCTCCTCGAGATCGTGGCGGGCCCCGACACGGACAAGGCGGTCCTCGATCGCGTGGTCCGCTTCGCGCAGGACACGCTCGGCAAAGGCGTCGTCTTCGGGAAGGACACGCCGAACTTCGTGGGCAACCGCATCGGCGCCCACGCGATGATGGCGACGATCCACCAGATGCTCGCGGACGGCCTCACGCCCGAGGACGTCGACAACATCACCGGGACGCCGATGGCGCACCCGAAGAGCGCGAGCTTCCGGACCGCGGACCTCGTCGGTCTCGACACCTTCGTGCACGTCGCGGACAACTGCTACGCGTCGCTGACGAACGACGAGGATCGCGACGTCTTCAAGGTCCCCGACTACATCCGCAAGATGGTGGAGCGGAAGCTCCTCGGGAACAAGACGAAGAGCGGCTTCTACAAGAAGACGCCCGACAAGCAGATCCTCACCTTCGATCCGAAGACGCTCGAGTACCGCCCGAAGGGCGGGGACGAGACGATCAAGGCGACGACGAAGGCGATCGCGAAGATCGAGGACCCGCGCGAGCGCGTGCGCAAGCTCGTCGCCGATCAGGGCAAGGCGGGCGACTTCGCGCGCAAGGTGCTCTATCGCAGCCTCGCCTACGCGGCGCGGCGGGTCGCGCCCGAGAGCGGCGGCGGCAAGGGCGGCGAGATCGCCGACTCGGTGTCCGCGGTCGATGATGCGATGAGGTGGGGCTACAACTGGGAGCTCGGCCCGTTCGAGACGTGGGACGCGCTCGGCTTCGCCGAGACCGCGGACGCGATCGAGAAGGCCGGACACGCTCTGCCGGAGTCCGTGAAGAAGATGAAGGCGAGCGGCGCGACCTCCTTCTACAAGGAGGAGGGCGGCAAGCGCTTCGAGTACAGCCTCGTCGAGGGCAAGTACGTCGAGCAGAAGCAGGACCCGCGCTACGTCACGCTCGCGCAGCTCCGCAAGGGCACGAGCCCCGTGCTCAAGAACGACGGCGCGGAGGCGTGGGACCTCGGCGACGGCGTGCTCGGCGTCACGTTCAAGACGAAGGCGAACAGCATCGACCCGGACATCATCAAGATGCTCCACGAGGCGGTCGATCGTGCGGAGCGCGAGTTCCGCGCGCTCGTCATCGCGAACGAGGGCGACCACTTCTGCGTCGGCGCGAACCTCTTCCTGATCGTGATGTACGCGAGCCAGGGGCAGTTCGAGCCGATCCGCGAGATGGTCAAGAGCTACCAGTACGCCATCCAGCGGATGAAGTACTCGAAGGTGCCGGTCGTCGTCGCGCCGTACGGCATGACGCTCGGCGGCGGCCTCGAGCTCTGCTTCGGCGCCGCGTCGGTGCAGGCCGCCGCGGAGACGTACTCGGGTCTCGTCGAGGTGGGCGTCGGGCTCATCCCGGGCGGCGCCGGTACGCTGAACATGCTCTGGCGTGCGCTCGAAGGCATCCCCGAGGGCGCGAACGTGAACACCTACGAGTACGTCACGCAGGTGTTCAAGAACATCGCGCTCGCGAAGGTGGCGACGAGCGCCGAGGAGGCGAAGGCGCTCGGCTACTTCCGTCGCACGGACGGCGTCTCGTTCGATCGCGCGCGCCAGCTCAGCGAGGCGAAGGCGCGAGCGATCGGCCTCGCCGAGTCGGGCTACCACCCGCCCGTCCCGCGCGCCTACCGCCTGCCGGGCGAGAGCGGCATCGCCACGCTCAGCATGATGGTCGACACGCTCGTCGCCGGGGGCTACGCCTCCGAGCACGACGCGAAGATCGCGCGCAAGCTGGCCAACGTCCTCTGCGGAGGCATCGGGGGCGCCACGCACGAGGTCACGGAGGACGAGATCCTCGAGCTCGAGCGTGAGGCCTTCATCAGCCTGTGCGGCGAGCCGAAGAGCCAGGAGCGCATGCAGTACATGCTGATGAACAACAAGCCCCTCCGGAACTGAGGCGCTTCGCGCCCGCCGGTCCTCGGTCCTCGACGTCGAGGAACTAGACGCGAGAACCGAGGGCCGGTGGTACGGCATCCAAATAGGCGCAGGACGCGCCCAGTCTCTCGAGCTGAGGACTGAGGACTGAGGACTGAGGTCTCCCATGAAAGACATCGTGATCGTGGACGCGGTTCGCAGCGCCGTCGGGCGTGCACACAAGGGGTCGCTCGCCCAGAAGCGGCCCGACGAGATGGCCGGCGAGGTCGTCCGCGGGCTCCTCGCCCGCAACCCGAAGGTCGACCCGAAGGAGGTCGACGACGTGGTCATGGGCTGCGCGATGCCCGAGGGCGAGCAGGGGCTCAACGTGGCGCGCGTCATCGCGCTCCTCGGCGGGCTGCCTCAGGAGACGAGCGCGCAGACGATCAACCGCTTCTGCTCGAGCGGGCTCCAGGCCATCGCGACCGCGGCGGGCGCGATCGCGACCGGCTCGTGCGACGTGGTCATCGCGGGCGGCGTCGAGTCGATGAGCATGGTGCCGATGACCGGCAACAAGCTCAGCGCCTCGCCCGAGGCGATGGAGAAGATCGCGAGCGTGTACACGCCGATGGGCATCACCGCGGAGAACGTCGCCAAGAAGTTCGGCGTCACCCGCGAGGCCCAGGACCAGTTCGCGCTGAGCAGCCAGAAGAAGGCGGCCGTCGCGATCGAGAAGAAGGTCTTCGCGCAGGAGATCGTCCCGGTCACGGCGTACCGCTACTCGGGCAACGAGAAGAAGCCGTTCTCGTTCGAGGTCGACGAGCTGCCGCGCCCGGACACGACCCTCGAGGGCCTCGCCGCGCTGAAGCCGGCGTTCGCGCAGAACGGGTCGGTGACCGCGGGCAACAGCTCTCCGCTCTCGGACGGCGCCGCGGCCGCCCTCGTCATGAGCGGCGAGAAGGCGAAGGCGCTCGGCCTCAAGGGCCTCGGCTACCTCCGCGCCTTCGTCACGACGGGCGTCGATCCGGCGATCATGGGCATCGGCCCCGTGCCGGCGATCCGCAAGCTGCTCGACAAGACGGGCATGAAGCTCGATCAGATCGATCTGTTCGAGATCAACGAGGCCTTCGCGAGTCAGGCGGTCTACGTCCAGCGCGAGCTCGGGATCCCGGACGAGAAGCTGAACGTCAACGGCGGCGCGATCGCTCTCGGGCACCCGCTCGGCTGCACCGGCGCGAAGCTCACGGCGACGCTGCTCCACGAGCTCGGCCGCCGCGGCAAGAAGTGGGGCATCGTCTCGATGTGCATCGGCGGCGGCCAGGGCGCGGCCGGTCTCTTCGAGCGCATCTGAAGCATCGCACGCGATCGTCGGGCGGGCGAGGCTCCTCCAGCACGAGGAGCATCGCCCGCCTCGATCATTTGACGACCAGCTCGTAGCCGACGCCGCGCACGGTTCGGATCGCGCTGCCCATCGGTCCGAGCTTCTTGCGAAGGCGTTTGATCGTCGTGTCGACGACACGTTCGGACTCGGCGAAGTCTCCCCACACCTCTGCGAGGAGCGTATCGCGCGTCTGTACCCGGCCGGCGCGGTCGGCGAGGTGGATGAGCAGGTCGAGCTCGCGTCGCGCCAGCTCCACGCGAGCCCCATCGACCTCGACGCGTCGCGCGGCGCGATCGATGCAGAGGGCGCCGAGCAGGATCGCGTCGTTCTGTCGAGCCGCTGCGCTCCGCCGTCGTGCGAGCGACCGGATGCGGAGGATCAGCTCGCGCATGCTGTGCGGCTTCGTCACGTAGTCGTCTACGCCTGCCTCGAAGGCGGCGACGCGGTCGGCCTCGTCGCTCGCGGCGCTGAGCACGCACAAAAATCGGCCTTTTAGCGCCGAGCGGAGCGCGCGACAGAGCTCGAGCCCGTCGAGGTCGGGCACGAGCAGATCGAAGACGACGACGTCGGGTGGTGACGCGCACGCCATCGCGAGCCCGGCCTGCCCGGTGCCCGCCGTTTCGACTTCGAAGCCGGCGCTCGTGAGGGACGATGCGAGCGCGGCGCGCAACACAGGGTCGCTGTCGACCACCAACACGCGGGCCACGGTCTCATCGATCGATCGGGGCGCGACGCGCGGATGCTCCGACCGAAACATTTTCGTGAACCGTCTCGTCGCTCGCGACGACGATCGCGACGCCGTGCATCGATGTGCGATCGGCCGCGTACTCGTCGCAACCTCGTCACGGTCGTGCCACGCTCATCCGTTATCAACGCCACGTGCCGCTCGACGCGTGGCGACGCGAGGAAGACGAGGACGAGGGGCGCGCGAAGCGCGTAGCCGGCTCGTATGCCGCGGCGCTCGCGGTCGTCGCGGGCCTCTTGATCGTCGGCGCGGTCTACGGCGGGCAGATCAAGAGGCAGGTCCTCGAAGAGGAGGTGGAGCTGAAGTTCGTCGCGCCGGAGCCGAAGCCGGAGCCGCCGCCCCCGCCGCCTCCACCCGAGCCGACACCGAAGCCGAGGCCGAAGCCGAAGATCGCCTCGCACGCGCAGCCGCCGCCTCTCGGGCCGAAGGTCGACGCGCCGCCGACCGTGCTTCCGAAAGAGAAGCCGGAGGAGGCCGACCCGTCGAGTGCGGTCGCGGAGATCCCGTTCGGCGAAGGCGATCCGAACGGCTGCGTCGGGTGCACCGGAAAGCGCGGCGGAGGAGGCGTTCCGGCGCCCACGGTCACGGCGCCACCGCTGCCGACCGCTCCGCCGCGTCCCTATCAGGTCGTGGAGGTGACGACCCCGCCGGTCGCGATCCGGCGGTCGATGCCCTCCTACCCCGAGGAGGCGCGCAAGCAAGGGATCGAGGCCGTCGTCGTCGTGAAGTTCGTCGTGACGGAGACGGGCGACGTCGAGGACATCAAGATCGTGAGCGGCCACCCGATGCTCGACGCGGCCGTGATCGCGGCGCTCCGTACGTGGCGCTTCAACCCCGGGACCCTCGACGGAAAGGTCGTGCGCGTCGTTCGCAAGATGAAGTTCCCGTTCCACCTGAGGACGGCCAACTGAAGAGGCGCAACCGGGTCGCGCCTCGGGAGCTCGAGTCATGTCGTTCAGTCCGCTTCACATGTGGGCCAGCATGGGCCTCGCGAGCAAGGTCATCGCGTCGTTCCTGCTTCTGATGGCGGTCATGAGCCTGGCGGTCGTCGTCGAGCGGCACATCGCGCTCTTCCGGGCAGCGAGCGCCACGCGACGCTTTCTCGCGGCGGTCGTCCCGCACCTCGAAGGGCGCGCCTACGTCAAGGCGCTCGAGGTTGCGGAGCAGTCACGCGTCTCACCCTTCGCGCGGGTCGCGAAGGCAATCCTCGTCAAGGTCACGAGCGGGCAGGACGGCAACCTCTCTGCCATCGAGCTCGCCCAGCGCGAGGCGGAGCGACAGAAGGAGGCCGTGAGCGAGGAGCTCCGGCGCGGCATGGGCGTGCTCGCGTCGGTCGGATCGGTCGCGCCCTTCGTGGGGCTGCTCGGTACCGTCGTCGGCATCATCACGGCGTTCCAGGGGATCGCCACGACCGGCTCGGGCGGCCTCGGCGCCGTGTCCGCGGGCATCGCCGAGGCGCTCGTCGAGACGGCGCTCGGCCTCTGCGTCGCCATCCCGGCGGTCCTCTTCTTCAATCGGCTGAACACGAAGATCAACGGCGTCGAGGCGGAGCTCGGGCGGCGGACGGGCGAGCTCCTCGACGAGCTGGAGGCCAAACATGGGGTTCGCGATTCAGGCGAGCACGCGCGCGCAGCGCAGGCCGCGTGAGCAGAGCACGCCGGACATCAACGTCACGCCGCTCGTCGACGTCGTCCTCGTCCTGCTCATCATCTTCATGGTGATCGCGCCGGCGCTCGAGCATGGCGAGCGCGTGGAGCTGCCCGCGATCCTGATGGTGGACGAGAACCAGAAGTCCAAGATCGACCCCATCACGATCACCGTGGCGCGCAGCGGGACGATCTACCTCGAGAAGGAGGCCGTGGAGAGCGCCGCGCTACCGGCGAGGCTCGCGGTCATGCACGAGGCGGCGCCGGATCGGCGCGTGGTGCTCAAGGGCGACGGCGCCGTCGATTACCAGAAGGTCCGAGAGCTCTTCACGGTCGTGCAGAACGCGGGGTTCTCGGGGGTCTCTTTGATGGTGAGCAAGAAGAAGGGCGCGGGCGACTCCGCCGAGGAGTGACCCCGTTACGCAGGAGAGAGGAATCGCATCATGGGCATGGTCGTCGGCGGTGCAGCGAAGAAGGGGCAGCCGACTCCCCAGATGAACGTCACGCCGCTCGTCGACGTCGTCCTGGTCCTCCTCATCATCTTCATGGTCGTGACGCCGCTCTTGTCGAAGCAGTTCTGGCTCGAGCTGCCGAAGCAGGAGGAGTCGAAGACCGCCGCGCCGGAGGAGAACAAGAGCGTCGTTCTGACGGTCGACGAGCACGGCACCTTGAAGATCAACGGAGCTCCAATCCCGAAGGAGGAGTTCGGAGAAAGGATTGCGCGCTACATGGCGGCTCGTCCCGACAAGGTCGTGTACTTCGACGCTGCCGACGGCGCGCCGTACGCGACGACGGTCGAGGCGATGGACATCGCGCGCCGCGGTGGCGCGAAGACCGTGGCCGTCCTCACGAAGAAGGTCGCGCAGTAGCGCGACGCACCAGCACACGGACCGCACATGCGTGCTCGGCACACGTCCATCCTCGCGCTCGCAGCTCTTGCTTTCTCGTCGCTCGAAGCGTGGGCGCAGCCGCTCTCCGGAGCGGACGACGGAACGCGGCGACCTCCGCCGAAGAAGACGGAGCCGACGGAGGGCGAGGACGTCACGTCGGCTCCAGCCGAGCCGCAGCGTCCGGCGGAGCCTCAGGCGCCGCCCGATGTCGCGGAGCCCGCGGAGGAGACCGACGTCGGACACGAGGATTTGGCCGAAGACCTCGACCCGGCGCGCCCGCCTCCGAGGGGCAAGGGCGCCGTGTGGGGCGTCGTCGCGAGCAAGGGCTCGGACGAGACGCTCCTCGAGGCGATCGTCACCGTCGTCGGACGGAAGGAGCAGGCGGTCACGGACGTCGACGGCCGCTACCGCCTCGAGCTCCCGCCGGGGACGTACCAGCTCCGCGTGCTCTACGAGCTCCACAAGCCGGCGCGCGTGAAGAACGTCGTCGTCGTGGGGGGGAGGGTGGCGAGGATCGACGTCTCGCTCCAGCCGGACGAGACGGCCGTCGAGGAGGTGACGGCGATCGAGGCGGAGGCCGAGCGTGCGAGCGCGGCGACGCAGCTCATGCTCCGAAAGAAGGCCGCCCAGGCATCCGACTCGATCGGCGCGCAGGACATCGCGAAGACACCGGACCGAAACGCGGCCGAGGCAGTCAAGCGTGTCGTCGGCACGACGGTCGTCGACGGTCGCTACATCTTCGTCCGCGGCCTCGGCGATCGCTACACGAGCTCGCTGCTCAACGGGGCGCCGCTCCCGAGCCCCGAGCCCGATCGGCAGGCGGTGCCGCTCGACATGTTCCCCACGCTGGTTCTGTCCGATCTGACGATCTCGAAGACGTTCGTACCGGACATGCCGGGCGACTTCGCCGGTGGAATGCTCGACATCCACACGCGCGATCTGCCGAGCCGGTTCCTCTTCCAGGTCACCGGCGGCCTCGGTGCGAACACACTCTCGACGTTCGGCGGACGTCTCGACTACACGGGCGGCTCGACCGATTGGCTCGGCTTCGACGACGGCGGGCGCGCGCTTCCGCGCGAGGTGCCGGCCTCTCGCGTCGTCGCGATCGATCCGGTGACGGGTCGCCGCAACGACCTCACGGAGGTCGGTCGCGCGATCAACCGGCCGATGGGTCTCGAGCGGAGCTTCGCCTTGCCGCACGGGACGCTCAGCGCCGTCGTCGGCGACTCGTTCCGGCTCGGAGGGCAGCGCGTCCTCGGCTACGTCTTCGGCGGCACGTACTCGCGGCGGTTCCAAAAGCGGTACGACGAGGTCCTTCGCCGCTTCGATCCGGATCCAGAGCGTCCGGGCGAGCTCGTCCTCCGCAACGACTACCGCGCCGAGACGGGCACGGACACGGTGACGTGGAGCGGGCTCGGTACGGTCAGCTATGCGTTCGACGCCGATCACAAGCTGGCCGTGACGGGCCTCTACAGCCGGAACGCGGAGAAGGAGGCGCGGCGCGTCGAGGGCAGGAACGACGAGAGCCTCGTCCGCGACGAGCGGCTTCGCTTCTCGAACCGCGCGCTCGTCTACGGGCAGGTCCGCGGCGAGCATCGCGTCCGTAGCCTCGACGGCGGGACCCTCACGTGGTCCCTCCTCCAGTCGCGCGCGACGCTGAACGATCCGGCGCTCCGGCAGACCGTCTACGACTTCGATCAGACGACGGGCCAATACACCTTCGCCGGCAACGCGCCCACGAGCGGGCAGAACTTCTTCGCCGCTCAAGGAGAGACCACGCGTGGCGGCGTGATCCACTGGCTCCAGCCGCTCGCTCGGCACGACGACGCGCCGAAGCTGAAAGCGGGCGCGATGGTGACGCTCCGCGGGCGTACGTTCCAGGCGCGGCGCTTCCGCTTCCAGCGCAACACGGCGGCCGATCGGAGCATCTTCTTCTTGCCCCCGAGCGAGCTCTTCGTCGACGAGAACGTCGGATCGTTCGCGGCGGGGGCGCCGCTCGAGCTCGAGGAGTGGACGCGGCCGACGGACTCGTACGCCGCTCGGTACGACGTCTACGCCGGCTACGTGATGAGCGATCTGCCGATCGGGTCGAGGCTGCGCTTGGTGGTGGGGCCGCGTCTCGAGTCCTCGATCCAGACGATCGATTCGTACGACCCGTTCTCGGGCAGCACCGAGCGCGTCCGGTCGCGGCTCTCGAGGACGGACATCCTGCCGTCCGCGAACGTGATCGTGAAGGTGACGAAGGACTCGAACGTACGCCTCTCGGCGACGCGGACGGTCGCGCGCCCGCAGCTCCGAGAGCTCGCGCCGTTCATCTTCACCGAGTACCTCGGAGCGCGCGAGACGCTCGGGAATCCGGAGCTCGATCGGACGTCGATCGTGAACCTGGACGCCCGCTTCGAGATCTTCCCCGGCCCGAGCGAGGTGCTCGCGGCGAGCGTCTTCCACAAGCGCTTCGACAAACCGATCGAGACGTTCATCATCCCGACGGGCAAGGGTGTCGTCTCGTACCAGAACGCGAAGGGCGCGGTGAACACGGGCATCGAGCTCGAGGGTCGCAAGAGCCTGGGCTTCGTCCGACCCTGGATGAAGGAGCTCGGTCTGCTCGCCAACGTCACGTGGGTGCATTCGCGCGTGGAGATCGACCCCGTGACGGGTGGGATCCAGACGTCGCAGGAGCGGCCGCTCGCGGGTCAGTCGCCGTTCGTCGTGAACGCGGCGCTCGACTGGACGCACGAGGCGACGAAGACGCGCGGGCGCATCCTCTACAACGTGCAGGGGCGCCGGCTCTCGGAGGTGGGTACGCAGGGCGTCCCGGACACGTACGAGCAGCCGCGCCACGTCGTCGACTTCTCGATCGCGCAGGGCATCGGCGAGCACGTGGACCTGAAGCTCACGATCGAGAACCTGTTCGATGCGCCGGTGCGCTTCACGCAGGGCGCGTCGGGCGACGCTCCCATCGTCCGCGCCTACTCGCTCGGCCAGACGTTCTGGCTGCTCGCGACGTACGGCAACTGAGCGGAAGGCGGCGTTTCGCAATCGTCACGCTCGTACCCCGAACACTTTCGCGTCCGGTCGCGCTCTCGACACATGGCTCGAGCATCGTCGCACCTGCCTCCGGACGATCCCCGTCGCGGAGGCGTCTCTCGAGAAGGAGCCATCGACATGCGTACCTACGGCCTCGTCTTCGTCTGTGCGATCCTTGGCGCGTCCATGCTCGCCACCGTCGCGTGCAGCGACGACGGCACGCTCGGCGGCGGGCCGCCCGCGAGCTCGAGCGGCGGAAACGGCACGAGCGGAGGAACGGACCCGAGCGGGACGAGCAGCGGCGGTCCTGCGAACCTCCCCGAGGAGGTGATCGAGGGCGAGATCACCGCAGACCGCACGCTCACGGCCGACAGGACGTGGCTCCTCAAGGGCCTCGTCAGCGTCAAGCCGGGCGCGACGCTGACGATCGAGAAGGGCACCGTCATCAAGGGCGACAATGCGTCGAAGGCCATCCTTCTCATCGAGGCGGGTGCGAAGATCGACGCCGTCGGCACGCCCGACGAGCCCATCGTCTTCACGAGCCAAGCGGCCGAAGGGGAGAAGGCCCCCGGCGATTGGGGCGGCCTCATCCTGCTCGGCCGCGCTCCCATCAACGTGAAGGACGCGAACGGCAATCCGGTCCAGCAGAGCGTCGAGGGCATCCTCGCGGCGGGTGTCGGCACGAACTCGAAGTACGGCGGCGACGACCCGAACGACAGCAGCGGCCGGCTCCAGTACGTCCGCATCGAGTACTCGGGCGTCGTCATCGGCGACAACAACGAGGTCAACGGCGTCACGTTCGGCGGCGTGGGTCGCGGCACGGTCGTCGACCACGTGCAGGTGCGGCAGACCCTCGACGACTGCTTCGAGTTCTTCGGTGGCACCGTCGACGCGAAGTACCTCGCCTGCCAGCACAACGAGGACGACGGCTTCGACTTCGACCTCGGCTACACGGGCCGGCTCCAGTTTCTCGTCCTGCAGCAGGACCCGACCCACGAGGGCGACGACAACGGCATCGAGAGCGACAACGACGACAAGGGCACGGGGAACCTCCCCCTGACCGCGCCGCAGGTCTACAACGTCACCCTCTGCGGGAAGAACAAGAGCCTGGCGAAGGAGCAGTACGGCCTCCTCCTCCGGAAGAACACGCGCGGCACGTACCGGAACCTCGTCGTGGTCGGCTTCCAGGCCGCGCTCGACATCCGCGACGGGATCGGCGCGCCCGGCGAGCTCTCGATCGCCAACTCGCTCTTCTGGGGCAGCACCGGAGCGGGCGGCTTCCCCGTGACCGATCACATCGCGTTCGTCGAGCAGGGAAGCACACCGGGGCAGCCGGACCGCGATGACGACGGCTCGCTCGACGAGGTCGCGTGGTTCAAGGGTCAACCGGGCAACAAGTGGACGGACCCCGGGATCGCAGGCTGCTTCGACGCGAACCATCCGGTCTTCGGGCCTGCGACTCCGCTGACGGACGGTGCGGCGACGCCGCCGGACGACGGCTTCTTCGACACGAGTGCGACGTACATGGGCGCGTTCCGCGACGCCAACGACACGTGGGCCACGTCGGGCAAGTGGGCCGTGTGGAGCGACAAGTGATCCCGCTCGCCACGAAACGTTCCGTCGCGTTCACCGAAACGTAGTCGAAACAGGACGTCGGGTCTCTTCGTACGCAGGACCCGATGAAGATCGACGCCGGAGATACGGCCTGGCTCCTCGTCAGCGCCGCCCTCGTGCTGATGATGACCCCCGCGCTCGCGCTGTTCTACGGCGGGATGGTGCGGAAGAAGAATGTCCTCTCGACGCTGATGCACTCGTTCGCGGCGATACCGATCATCAGCGTCGTCTGGGCGGCGTGCGGCTACTCGCTCGCGTTCGGGCCGTCGCACGGCGGCCTCATCGGCTCGCTCTCGTACGCCGGGCTCGGCGATCTCGTGTTCAGCGATCACGGATCGATCCCGGGACTCTTGTTCTGCGGCTTCCAGATGATGTTCGCCGTGATCACTCCGGCGCTCATCTCGGGAGCGTTCGCGGAGCGGATGCGGTTCTCGGCGTACGTCGTATTCATCACGCTCTGGTGCCTCTTCGTCTACGTGCCGGTCGCGCACTGGGTGTGGGCCGAGGGCGGCTGGCTCTACGCGCTCGGCGCGCTCGACTTCGCGGGCGGCACGGTCGTGCACCTGACGGCCGGCGCGTCGGCGCTCGTCTGCTCGCTCGTCATCGGCAAGCGCCTCAAGTACCCGCAGGAGCGGCCGCTGCCGCACAACCTCACGATGACGCTCACGGGCGCGGGCCTCTTGTGGGTCGGTTGGTTCGGCTTCAACGCCGGAAGCGCCCTCGGGAGCGGCTGGCTCGCGGCGCTCGCGTTCGTGACGACCCACCTCGGCGCGGCCGGAGGCGCGCTCGGCTGGCTCTTCGTCGAGTGGAAGCATCGCGGGAAGCCGACCGCGCTCGGCATCGCGTCGGGCCTCGTCGCCGGGCTCGTGGCGATCACGCCGGCCGCGGGCTTCGTCTCGCCGCTCGCGGCGATCGTGATCGGCTTCGCGGCGTCGTGCTGCTGCTACCTCGCCGTGCTCGCGAAGTACAAGTACGGCTACGACGACTCGCTCGACGCGTTCGGCGTCCACGGCGTCGGCGGCTTCGTCGGCGCCGTGCTCACCGGCGTGTTCGCCGTGCAGCGCACGTTCCCGGGCGTCGATGAGCCCGTGGGGGCCGACGGGCTCATCGCCGGCAACGTGAAGCTGCTCGGCGTCCAGGTGCTCGCGTGCGTCGCGTCCGCGGTGTACGCGGCCGTCGTCACGCTCGTGCTGCTCAAGGTGATCGACAAGCTCGTCGGTCTCCGCGTGGCGGAGTCGGACGAGCGCGAGGGGCTCGACACCACGCAGCACGGCGAGGAGGGCTACGCCGGCTGAGACGTCGCCCCGTCGGGGCTCAGCCGCCGGGGACGAAGACGACGTCGAAGTGCACCTCGATCGTGTCCTTCACGCGGAAGGCGTTCATCGGGCCTTTCACCGTGTCCGACCCGATCGCGGAGAGCGAGAGCGGGAGCATGCCGGACACGCGGGTCGCGCCGCCGTCCAGCTCGACGCGCACCGAGACGGATTGCTCCACGGCGCGTCCCCTCGGGGGCACGACGCGGACGCTCGCTCTTCCGGCCTCGAGCTTCGCTTCGACGCGGACGACGCCCTCCTCCACGTGGAAGACGTCCCGCTTCATCTTCCCGAGGACGTCGCTGCGATCGGACGCGGAGAGCCCACGCGGATCGACGCGGCCCTTCTCGAGCGTGCCGTTCACCTCGATGCCGCCGATGGGAGCCTCGAGCGTGGCCGAGCCGCTGTCGCCCTCGGCGCGCTCGGCGGTGCCGGAGATGCCGCGGCACTCGAGCTCGAGATCGTGCGCGAGGCGGGCCAAGAGCCCTTCTGCGAAGGTGTGCAGTCGAATGCGGCTCTTGGCGGGATCGAGAACGAGCTTCGTCACGCCGCGAGTATACGCCGCCGACGGGCTGCGGCGATCGCGAGCACGGATCAGCGGCTCGGCGTCGAGCGGCCCGCGTCGAGGGCGGCCGTGATCCGGTACGCACGCAGCTTCGTACGCTCGTAGAGCTCGGCGAACTCCGGATGGTCGCGCATCGGCGCGAGCAGGGGGCAGCGCTCGAAGAAGACGACGTCGTAGAACCCGTGCGCGTCGGCGGCCTTGAGCGACTCGAGCGTGCGGGCGATGTCGCCGGCGGCCGCGAACATCTCCGCCCGAATCTGTGCATAGAAGGACGCGCGGCGCGGAGGGCACGACGCGTCGATCGGCAGGATGCGGTCGAGCAGCGCCGAGTCGGAGAGCCGTTCGTAACGTCCGAGGGCGACTCCGAGCAACCCTTCGATCGAGGCGCGAGCCCCCTTCGGCATCTCGGTGTTGGCGGCGAGCTCGGCGAGCCACGCGGCCTCGGCCCGGTCGCGGTACCAGAGGGCATGGCGTGCGTAGAGGAGGAACCATGGGCCGATGTCCCCCGGGTCCTTCGGCGGATCGCCCAGCGCCTGCTTCATCCCTTCGTGGTCGCCCATGCAACCGCGGATGCGCCCGACCTGCAGACGCGGCGCGATGAACTCCGGATCGATCGCCGACGCGCGCTCGAGCAGCGCGATCCCGTCCGTCACGCGTCCGACCTCCAGCATGATGCGGCCGAGCCCGTCGAGCGCGTCGATCGAGTTCGGGGCGACCTTGAGCGTCTCGCGCAGATAGCGGACGGCCGCGTCGGCCTCTCCGTTCTGGATGTGGACGGCGGCGAGCGCCGCCTTCGCCTCCGCCTGGTTCGGCTCGATCTCGAGCGCGCGCTGCGCCATCTCGCGTGCCCGCTCCGCGAGCTCGAAGGCGTTGCGCTCCTCCGCGTAGAGGCGGGTGAGCGCCATCGAGTAGACGCCGAGGATGCGCGGGTCGTCCGGCACGCGCGCGTTCGCGCGGGACAGGAGCTCGACCGCCTGCGGCGCCGTTCCGTGCCAGCTTCGGCGCATGAGGTAGCGTCCGCGGAGGAAGAGCTCCTCGGCCTCCGGATCGGTCACCTGTTGCCGCTGGGAGGCCACGAGCTCCGCCGTGAGCGCGCCGGCGATCGCCTGCGCCGCGTCGTCGGCGATCGAGAGCACCTCGCCCGGCGAGCGATCGAAGCGGCGCGCCCAGAGCTGGAACCCGTCCTCCACCGCGATCACGCGGAAGGAGGCGCGGACCTTGTCCGCGATGCGGCGGAGCGATCCGTCCACGACGACGTCGGCGCCGAGCGTGCGTCCGATCGCACGGACGTCCCTGTCCTTGTCGACGTAGCGAGCGGTGTCCCCTCGAGGCCGTACGAGCAGCTTGGGCACCACGCTGAGCTGATCGACGATGTCCTCGTGGACGTTGTCGACGAGGTACGCGTCGTCGGGTGACCCGAGGTTCAGGATGGGCAGCACGGCGACGACCTTCGCCCCGGGCGCGCTCCGTGCCTGCGACAGGGGAGTGAGCGGGAGCGTGCCCGATCGCGGCGGTCGCGGGATTTCGGAGCTCACCGGCGTGATGCGCCCGGCGGACGTCACCGCGGCGAGCGCGCTCGCGGCCTCGTCGGCGCTGGCGAACCTGTCCTCGCGCTTCCGCGCCATCAGCCTGAGGACGATCTCGGCCATCCTCGGATCGAGGCTCGGGAGCACGGAGCGTGGGTCCGGCGGTGGACGGAGCAGGCGTCCCGCCGCGATCGTCACGACGGTGTCGCCCGGCCACGCCATCTGCCCGGTGAGGAGCTCGTAGAGCATCGTCCCGAGCGCGTAGAGATCCGCGCGTGCGTCGAGATCGGTCGCGCCCTCGACTTGCTCCGGCGCCATGTATGCCGGCGTTCCGACCAATCCGCCGACGGTACGCGAGAGCTCTCCCGCCGTGACGGCGCGAGCGATGCCGAAGTCCGTGATGACCGCGCGACCGTCCTTGGCGACGATCACGTTCTCGGGCTTGAGGTCGCGATGCAGGACGCCCGCCGCGTGCGCCGCGGAGAGCCCGGCGCAGATGTCGAGGGCGAGGCGGACGACCTCGGGGACGGAGAGACGTCCTTTCCTCTCGAGCACCGCCGCGAGCATCTCGCCGTCGACGAACTCCATCGTGAGGAAGCGATCGCCGCCGTGCTCGCCGATGTCGTACGTGCGTGCGACGTTCCTGTGTGTCACGCGGCGGGCGAGCTTCACCTCGCGGCGGAAGCGCTCGATCATGTCGGGCGTCGCGAGCTCTTTCTTCAGCACCTTGAGCGCCACCACCTCGTCGAGCTCGCGATCGCGCGCGCGATAGACGGTGCCCATGCCGCCCGTGCCGAGCATGCCGAGCAGCTCGTAGCGTCCCGCGAGAAGGACGCGCGACTCTTCGGGCGACGTCTGGCGTCCGGTCCCGACGAGGCGACCATCGGCCATCGTGTCCGCTTCGGGATCGGTGTCGCCCACCATGGCTGGAGCGCGATCGTACCATGAGGACGGTGCATGCACGCCGCCGTCGCGGTCGCCGCTGTCGGTCGGTGGCGCATCGGCGGCGCAGGAGCGGGTTGCCGGCTCGTGAAGGCGGGGCTCCGGCGCAGGCGTGTCGGGCTGACGGGCTCGTCCCTGCTGAGCGGCTTGACAGGGGTGTGTCGGGTGAAAACGCTTGGCGCGATGGACCGGAGCCCGACGTTTCCGAAGCTCGAGAGCCCCGTGACCGTACCTGCATCGGAGATGCGCTACGTGCCTGCTCGGCTCGACATGGCGGCCGGACGTGCAGCGGTCGAGCGCGCGGTGCGGGAGGGCTTCCTCCGTCCGTTCGACATCGACAGCGCCGAGATCGAGCCGCCGAGGCCGTTGTGGGTCCCGTTCTGGCGCGTGGAGGTCTCCGCGGAGGGGTTCCACGTCAACTTCGAGAACGTGACGCTCGGTTCGAAGGGACCGGCGATACCGATCCCGACCGGTGGTGCGCGGTACAAGGAGCTGGCCGTCGTGATCCCTGCACGGACCAGCTTCCCTTACGAGGCGAAGCTCCCTTCGCTCTTCGCGCGCGTGTCCGGCACACCGCCGCTCGAGATTCCGGCGGGAGAGCTCGTCGCGAATCCGTCGGTCGAGACGTTGACCGCCAACGATGCAGAGATCGTCGATGCGGACGTCGACCGGGCGCGGGCCGAGAGCATGACGACGGAGCTCATGCTGCGGTCGGTGAGCCCGACGCACGCCTTCTACTCGACGTACAAGCCGAAGATTCGCTCGGCGGAGCTGGTCCTGTATCCCGTGTACTATGCACGCTACACGTACAGCGGGGAGGCGCGGCGCCGCCCGAGCGAGGAGCTCTTCGTCGCCGTGTCGGGGACCACGGGCGCGGTCATCTCCGCGAAGCACCCGTCGGTCGCCAGGGCGGTCGCGGCGAAGGTGCGGCGCTACTTGTCGTTCGACCTGCGGCGCTGAGCGCGCTCACTCGCAGCTCGCAATCGACGAGATCCACGCCGACACGGTCCGAATCGCGTCCGTGTCGGGGAGGAGCGTGCCGACCGGCGGCATCCGTCCGGCGCCGGTGGTCTGCATCGCGCGCAGGATCTGACTCTCCCCCGGCTCGCGCGGAGCGATGCGTGCGCGCCCGCCGGCCGGCGAGGTCCCGGGGACGTTGCACGTCATCGTCGAGGCGAACGGCGTTCGGTAGCGGAGATCCATCCGACCTTCGCCGCCGCGGTGACAGAAGGCGCAGTTCGCGTGGAGGTATGCGCGCGCGAGATGCTCCGCCGTGGAGGTGGAGGAGCCCAGCTCGCGTGCGAGCGGCGCGTAGACCTCGCTCGGGATCGGGGCCTCGAGCATGCCGAGCTTCTCCAGCGTCGCGAGCGGATTGCCGAGCCGGCCGCTGCCGTAGTCCACGTCGTCACGATCGAGCTGGGCCGCCTCGAGGCCGATGGTGACGAGGCCGTCGGGTGCGTGGCATGTGGTGCAGCTCGCGGGATCGACGACGTGCCTCCTGCCGGAGGGCAGGTCGATGATCGTCTCGGCCGTGGCCAGGACGGCGTCCGTCTGATCGTCGCGCCAGACGTACGTGTACGCGCTCCACGTGGAGTCGGGGCGATGCAGCAAGAGCTGCGTCTCGAGCCTCCGCCCCTCTGCGCTCAGCGTCTTCATCGCGATCGAGCCGGGCGGGAGGGCGAGCTGGCCGTCCGGCGCGGTGCGGAGCACGGCGTCCTCGGGGACGGAGAGGAAGCGCTCCGCCGTCGCGCCGTCGACCCACCGCGGCACGTTGACGTCGTAGAAGAAGAGGCCGTCGGCGGGCGCCTTCGGATCGCTCGATCGCACGCAACCCGTCTCACTGAGGAGGGCGGGCATCTCGGCAGGGGCGGAGGGCTCGGAGGGCTCCGGAGCATCCTCTCCACCGGCGACGATACGGAGCACTTCGCCGGCGCCGTAGTCGAGAAAGACGATCTCTCCGTTCGCGTCGAGGGCGAACGCGCTCGGGTTCACGCGCGGCAGCCCTTCGTCGAGGCGCAGCGGGACGGGCGCAGGATCGTCGATCGGGATGGCGAAGAACGAGCCTCTCACGAAGTCGCCGTAGACGTACTTCCCGGTCAAGAGAGGGACGCCGCTCCCGCGGTAGACGACGCCGCCCGTGATCGAGCTCGCCTCGTTGCGATCGTGATCGACGACCGGGTCGATGAGCCCGGTGGCGTCGCACGAGGCGGATGCCGGGTAGCAGAGCTTGCCTTCGCGGATGTTCCAGCCGTAGTTGCCGCCGAGGACGATGCGGTCGATCTCTTCTCGCGTGCTCTGCCCGACGTCGCCGGCCCAGAGATCGCCGGTGACCGGGTCGAAGCGAAAGCGATAGGGGTTGCGCAGCCCGAGGGCGTAGATCTCCGGTCGTCCGCCTCCGTTGGCGAACGGGTTCGTCGGCGGGATCGCGTATGGGTCGCCTCCATCGACGTCGATCCGCACCATCTTTCCGAGGAGCGTGTCCGTGTTCTGGCCGTTGCCTTGCGGGTCGCCGCCGCTCCCGCCGTCGCCGAGCCCGAAATAGAGGTAGCCGTCCTTGCCGAAGGCGATCGTGCCTCCGTTGTGGTTCGAGTACGGCTGATCGACCGTGAGGATCCGCTTCTCGCTCGTCGGATCGAGCGTGAGCCCACCGTCGTTGCTCCGATAGCGGACGATGGCGGATTGGAAGACCGTCCCGGGCGCGGCGTCCGGCAGGTTCGGCGCCGTGTAATAGAGATAGACGTAGCCGTTGTCCGCGAACCGAGGGTGGAACGCGATGCCGAGCAGGCCGGCCTCGCTGCCGGTGACGACCTTCGACGAATCGAGCCGGAGCACCTCGGCGGTCCCGCCATCCTCGCGGAGCAACAGCACGCGTCCGTCCTGCTCGAGCACGTAGAGCTTGCCGTCGTGGAGGACGATCTCGACGGGTTTGGTGAGCTTCGCCTGCGAGACCTTCTCGAAGCGGACGAGCGTGTTGGTCTTCGTCGTGGGAGACGGCTTCGGGCGGGCAATGCAGGTCGCGCTCACCGGGCGCGTGTCGAGCCCCGTCGGCTTCTCTTTCTCGGTCGCCGGTTCGGGCTGTGTGTTCAGCTCCCGTGGAAAGACCTCGGTGCAAGCCGATGCCATGCCGAACAGCGAGATGGCTGCGACGGCTGCGATCACGTGCCCGTGGCGGTGCATGCGGGCCATCGTAGCGTGCGCCGGGGGCGAGGGCTCAGACCTCGAGCGAGCTCATGGCGCGCGGGGCGCTCACGTGCTCGAAGCCTTCTTCTTTCAGCTTCTCGATGAGGGCCTCCTGGGCGGTTCCCTCGCCGTGGACGAGGGCGATCTTCTCGAGAGGTCCGCGCTCCTTCAGCGCGACGGCGTACTCGACGAGGTCGCGCTGGTCGGCGTGCGCGGAGAAGCCGTCGAGGACGACGACCTCGGCGCGAAGGTCGCGCTCGACGCCGAAGATGCGGACGCGCGGACGCCGCTCGACGATCCGGCGCCCGAGCGTGTGAGGAGCTTGGAACCCGACGATGCAGACCGTGTTCTTCGGGCTCTCGATCGTCGCCTTGAGGTGGTGGACGATCCGTCCGGCCTCGCACATTCCGCTCGCGGAGATGATGACGCACGGCTCGGGCGAGGCGTCGATGCGCTGGCTGTCCTCTTTCGCCTCGACGTAGACGACCTCCTCGAAGTCGAAGGGCGATCGGTTCTCGCGAATGAGCGCGCGCGTCTCGGCGTCGTAGCAGTCGGGGTGGAGGCGGAAGACGTCCGTGATCTTCACCGTGAGAGGTGAGTCCACGTAGACGGGCATCTTCGGCATGCGCCCCTGCTTCTTCAGCATGTTGATGGCGTAGAGCAGCTCCTGGGCACGCTCGAGCGCGAAGGAGGGGATGACGACCTTGCCGCCGCGCTTGTAGGTCCGCTCGAGGACGTCGGCGAGATCGTCCTCCATCGCCTCGATCGGCTTGTGCACGCGATCGCCGTACGTGCTCTCGGTGAGCAAGGCGCAGGCGCCGTCGACGATCTCGGGGTCCTTCAGAATGGGCATGTTCTTGCGCCCGAGGTCGCCGGTGAAGACGATGCGCTTGGTCTTCCCGTCCTCCTCCACGTCGATCGCCGAGATGGCGCTCCCGAGGACGTGCCCGGCGTCGTAGAACGTGAGCCTGACCCCGTCGGCGATGGGCACGGTCCGCCTGTAGGGCACGGCGATCGCGTGCTCGAGCACGCGCAGCACGTCTTCTTCACCGTAGAGCGGCTCGACGGGATCCATGTCGGCGCGTTCGCGCTCGATCACCTTGTTGATGTATCGGGCGTCGTTCGCCTGAATCATCGCCGCGTCCTCGAGCATGGCGGCGCAGAGGTCGCGGGTCGCTGGCGTCATGAAGATCGGCCCGTCGTACCCTTTCTTCATCAGGAGGGGCAGGGCGCCGGAGTGGTCGATGTGCGCGTGGGAGAGGACCACTGCATCGAGTGAATCCGCGTCCACGCCGAGCTCTTGGTTGATCCGTATCGACTCCTTCCGCTTCCCTTGAAAGAGCCCGCAGTCGAGCAATACGGTCGCGTGCTTGGTGCGGATGAGGTGCTTGGACCCGGTGACGGTCCGTGCGGCGCCGATGAAGTCGATGTGCATCCGCCAAGGCTATCCTGCCTGTGGGGCACTCCGAAGGCGTTGCGGCGTCAGGGGCGCGCGGGCTCGAGGCGCCGATGCGCGGCTGGCGGGCTGTCGGAGGGATTGTTGCCCAATCAAGCTGGCCAAGAGGCGCAGCGGATGGTTGCCCATCAAGCTGACGAGGCGCGTTGTGGCTTGGCGCCGACGGGAGCGTTTCGGATAGCCGAATCGACGGACGAGGAGCACTCCGGATTGCCGATCAAGCTCGCGAGTCGCGCTGCGGATTGGTGCCGAATCAAGCCTGCGAGCAGCATCGCGCGGCGGTGCCCGAACCGGGGGGCGCGACTAGGTGCGTTTCGGCGCGAGGATTGGCCTGGATTTCGCTCGGGTGGTCGGCTGACCACGTTCCGGCGCGTGTTGACCCACGTTGGTGGGCCGAGAGGCCGTTGAGGATACCGGTCGGCCACGCGGCGGGCACACGTCCCCCTTTCCCCCGAGCTGAATCAGACTGGTGCGGCGCTCAGTTCAACAGCGGCCGGGGAGCGAGGCGAAGCTCCCATCGGCCGCCGGAACGGAGAAGGCCGCCCGCATCGATCCGGACGGTGACGATCGCGTCGGGCGCTGCATCGTGAAGACGCTCGAGCCACAGCTTGATGTCCTCGACCTCGTTTTTCCGAGGCAGGTATCTCCGAAGCGCAGTCGCGCACCGAGTACCGTGTTGGTTTCAGCGATGCGTGCCAGGATCGGGTGGGGCAACGCGCCTTCTTGGCCGCCGAACAGCGGCATGACCGTCGTGTCGATGTCGACCGTCAGCTCTTGCCACTGCTTCTCGCGTACCGGCTTGAGACCTTGCTCCGCAACGAGCGCCTCGAGGTCTTCGAGCTCCGGCGGCGCGAAGCGACGTAGGTCGTCGTAGAGCACGTCGACGCTCGGCACCGCACCTCCAGCGAGATGCGTGAAGAGCGGATCACCGGCCAACCACTCGAAGTCGAAGGTGCGCTTTGCGCCGACGACGGCCGCGTCCACGAGAAGCTGCATCTGCGTGTGCATCGGGTAGACCACCCCGCGCCCCTTCTTCAGGTGGCCGAACCGCTCACGCAGCACTCGGCCGAGTCCCTCGGCCTGGGCGAAGGCATTGAACGCTGCGAGCCCACCTACACCTGACAGGCTCGGATCCGGCCTTCCCTGGCGCAGCGCTCGGGCACTTGCTCGGCGAATCCGGCGCTTCACGCCTGCCACTCCCACCCCCCAGCCCTCTTGCTTCCGACGTCCGGTCGGCGCATTCCCAGGTGCTCGGCGTGACCTCTTCCATGGTTGTGTCGCAACTCCCACGGATCGTCACGCCGAGCCTTTTTTCAAGCCCAAGCGTCGCGTGGCGACGAGGAACAACCTTCCTCCGTCACGCCGCGATGGAGCGAATCCAGGTTTAGGGCATCCGTCGCGGTCGGCAATGGCGACGTGGGTGATGGGCCGCGATTGGACGCGTGCCCCATGGATTGGGGCCTGAGCATCCGGCCACACGTGAGCGATTGCGGCAGGGCACCGGGCGCCCGGATCGCTCCGGCGCTGGCCAAAGGTGTCCGAGGGGACTTTGTCTGAAGCCGCCGATCTTCGAAGCGCTACCCGTGAGCTTGCAAGGAGCTGCTGGACGCCAAGTCACGAGAGCACGTGCGTACCCGCTGTTTGAGCCCCGTTCTTCCGCTCCCGCTCGCGGCGACGCACGC
>CALFEQ010000182.1 GCA_937949945.1 uncultured Myxococcales bacterium | reverse complement strand
GGCCGGCGGCGGTCTGACCGAAGGCGGGCCCGACGGACGGCCCAACCCCTCGCGCCCCTTCGGCAGCGGCGGCGGCGCCACGCTCCGCGGCCCCGATGCGGCCTTGTCCGTCGGGAGCTTCGGCGGCGCCTGACGCGGCGGCGTCCGCAGCGAGGGCCGCGAAGGCTCGTCCTCGGGCGGCGGCTCCGTCTTCGAGCCGCCGAAGTCGTAAGGGGTCGGCAGGGAGACGGACGGCCTGCCGTCCGACACCGGGTCCTGGGACTCGCGGGCGTGCGCGTCCTTGTCCTTGGTCTTGTCCTTCGCGGCTTCCTTGAGCGTCTCGCGCTGGGCGTCGATCGACCAGTTCTCCCCCGTCATCGCGAGGAGCTTGTCGACGGTGCCCGGATTCGACTCGTCGAGGTCGATGTCGATGCCGCTGAGCTCTTCGATGCTCGCGGGGATCTCCTCGACGTCCTCGAGATCGACGGACTCGTACTCCGGACGCGGCGGCCCGCTTCGGAGCGTCGCGTCGTCCCCACGCGGAAGCGGGGGAAACCTGGGCCCGGGACCTTCCGCCATGCGGCTCCATGGTCGCATACGTCGGGCGGAACCCGTGGGAAAATCACCGCGAGGCCGCCTGCGGCGCCCGTGCGCTCGGATGACCCGAGAAAGCCGTCGGGAAGCCTGCCGCCCGGAAGGAGGGAACGCAGGTCAGGGCGGGAAGACCCCGTCGAAGGCCTGCCCGGTCGAGCTCGTCCCGACGGCCGCCTGCTCGAGCGTGGTCGCGTCGAGCGTCCGCTCGCCGGCGGCGTCTTCGCGGACGAGGTTGACGAAGAGCGCCTTGACACTCGCGGCTCCGTGCGAGCTCACCGAGACGCCGCGGAGGGGGAGGGGCACCCCGAGCGTCGTCGTCGTGATCGTCCACCACGTCTTGCCGTCGCTCGAAGCGGATGCGGTGACCTTCGTTCCCGGTCCGGTCGTCTCGATGGCGAGTCGGAGGAATGCGGGAACCTCGACCGTGACGCCGGGGATCGAGGGGGCCTCGGTAGAGGTCGTCGCGCCGCCGGACGTCGAACGGATCTGTGCCCTGGGCAGGTGATTGTCGAAGATCCGGCACACGGCGGCGCTCGCGGCTCCCGGATCCTCGGACGCGCGCGCGACGAGGCATGCCTTCGCGAACTCCTCGACGTGCGAGCTCGGGACGGAGACGAGCGCGCTGTAGATCGCGTCTCCCGAGCCCTCTTCCCAGGCGAAGAACGCGCTGTCGGCGCTCCCGAACTGGTCGCCGCTCGTCGCGCGCACGCCGAGGATCGGGCCGGGCTCGACGAGGTCGTCGCCGCAGCCTTCGCACGTGAACGGGAAGCCTTTCGGCCCGTGGGTGGCCGCCCAGGGATCGCGCTCGATGTTGACCTTGTCGGTCGCGAGGTGGACGGCGCCGGCCTCGCGCGCCGCCGCGAAGCTCTCCGGCGTGTCGAGGCCGCCCTGTGCTCCGCCGCCGTAGATGCGCGCGACGAGGCCGCGCTCCGCCACCTCGGTGGCGCGCGCCTTCTCCGCGAGCGGCATGTTGAAGAAGACGACGTCGGGCCGCGCGTCGTACGACGCGACCGTGCACGAGCCGCTCACGTTGGGCGCGACGAAGGCGAGGCGCGCCTTCGGATCGTCGCCTCCGTACCGGGCCACGGGGCTCGCCGTGTCGCACGAGCTGCCTCCCGTCGTCACGAAGAGGAACTTGCCGCGGAGCGCGCGCAGCGTCGGGAAGCGGCACGCTCCGGTCACCGCCTCGCGCAGCGTGGAGGCGCCGGGGCAGGCTTCGAGGAGATCGGCCGGAGCGAGGATCGCTTCGCGACCGAGCGCCTTCGTGAACGCAGCGTCGAGGTTGGCCGGCTGGTGTCCGTCCTCGAAGCCGTCTTTCAAGTCGACGAAGACGGTGACGACCTCGTGCCGAGGGATCGCCGCGTGGAACGCGGCGAGCTGACCGAGGCAGTCCGACAGGCGCATGCACGACGTCTTGCGCAGGAGCGGCTTGTCCTCGTGGTAGACGAACCAGTCGCCCGCAGGTGCAGTGGCCCCCTCGCGGCGCACGTGGATGTCGAGCTCGAGGCTGCGCACGCGATGGTAGACGAGCTGATCGATCAGCGGCTCGTAGCGCTCGTACGCGTTGTGGACGGATTTCTGGATGGCGCGGTCGTACGGGACCTCCGCCCCGGGCTCCTCCGCGGGCGCGTCGTCGCCGTCGCCCGCGCCGCCGTCCGTCGACGCCGGCGGCCGCTCGCGACCTCGGTCCGAGGTCGGGGCGTCGTCGGGAGCGCTCTTCGCGCCTCCGCAGGCGAGGAACAACGACGCCACGACGAGGCGCCCCAGGTGCATCGAAGGAAGTCTAGCGCCACGCGATCGCGGGTCGAGGGTCGGCGAGAGGAAGTCGCGCGCGGGGAGTATCCCGGCGTCCTTTCCTGGAGCCAGGAGCCCGGAGCCTCCTCTCCCCATCAGAACGGCCGCTTGCCGGCGCTCGTCCCCTCGGCGATCGGCAAGAGGTCCGCGCACTCGGAGATGTCGAGCGGCCGTTTCTCCTCGGGATCGTCCGCGACGTCGTAGCAGTTCCACGCGCGGTCGCCTTGGTGCGCGATGAGCTTCTTCGTCCCTTTGATGGCGCCCCAGTTCCGGAACGCGCATGCCCAGAGCTCGCTGCAGTTCGTCATGGCGAGCGGGCGATCGACGGGGGAGCCTCCGCGGAGGAGGCTCTCGCCGGCCACGCGGGCGCGGAGCGCCGAGAGCTCCGGGGCGTCCCAGAAGCCGAGCAGGTCCATGATCGTCGGAAAGACGTCGATGTGCGTGACCGGCGTCGTGCGCAGGGACAACAGGCTCGCGCGCTCCTCGTCGGTGAGCGTCCCCTCCGGAGCGCGGATCCAGAACGGGATGCGGATCTCGGGCTCGAAGAGCGTCCCCGTGTGACCGACGGCGCCCTTCTCGCGCATCTGCTCGCCGTGATCGGACACGTAGACGATCACCGTCCGGCTCGCCTCCGGCCGCGACGTGAGCGCGCGGAGCAGTCGGCCGAGGGCCTTGTCCTGCAGGTAGATCGAGTCCTGGTAGCGGTTGAGGATCTCGGTCTCGTGCCCGGGCGCCGCGTTCAGCTCCTGAGGAGTGAACGGCATGTCCTCGGGATCGACCTTGTAGGGGAAGTGCGTGTTCGAGAGGTGGACGACGGCGAAGTACGGCTCCTTGAGCACGCCGATGTCGCCGATGACGTAGTCGACCAGCTTCCCGTCGTCGGCGCCGATCTCGTAGGTCGCGTCCGGCTCGATCTGCGTCGCGCTGATGTGGCGCGTGAACGGCGTGCCCTGGAGCCAGAGGCCCGAGTTCCCGAAGAGGAGGTGCTGAGAGGTGTAGTAGGCCGTCTCGAGCCCCGCCGCGGCGGCGTACTCCCAGAGCAGAGGCGCGGTGTGCAGCTCCTTGCGGCTCTCGGTGGGGAGCAGGCCGTTCCACATCACCGCGAGGGAGATGGCCGTCGTCGAATCGAGCGCGCGCATCTGCGTGAGCGGGATGCGATCCTTGACGGCCGCGTTCGAGAAGGGCGTGTACTTGCAGTCGGGCGTGTACTCGACGCACACGCTCTGCGCGCGCACCGACTCCGTGATGATCATCACCACGTTCCGTTGTCGCGCTGGCCGCGGCGTGAACGGCGGGACCGGCGCGGGCGTCCGGGGACCGGGGTGCACGCGCTCGACGGTCTCGTTGTGATCCCACCGCGCGCGAAGGAGCTGTCCCATCGCGGAGACGTACATGACGTCCGGCGGCTGTCCCTGCTCGGCGCCGCGCTCGGGCGAGACGAACGCCGCCGTCAACGTGGCGACGATCGCCAAGTCGAGGCAGAGCCATCCGCGAGCCCGGCGTCGCATCGGCGCGAGGCGCGTCGCGACGAGGGGAACCGCGATCGCGGCGACGAGGCACGGCAGCAGGGCCTTCGCGAACGTCCACCGGTCGAACCAGAGCTGCTGGCCGATGCTCGGGAGGAACGACGTGCCGACGAGCACGGCGCGGTGGTTCATGTACGCGCCGTACCGGGCGAACGTGTAGAGCTGCCCCCCGACGGCGAGCAGCGCCCAGACGGCGACGACGACGCGGACGACCCAGCGACCCACGCCGCGCGTCCGCGTCGCCGCCCCGAGCAGAGACACCCACAGCACGACGCCCACGACGGCGCTCGCGGCGTAGAACGCGGCGTCTCCGGGCTCGAAGGAGAAGATGCGAGCGCCACGGCGCGACAGATCGAGCAAGACGATCGCGAGCGGCGCGGCGACGAGCAGGCCCCGCGCGAGCCACCTCCGCAGCTTCACCGCGCGGCGCCGCCTCCACCACGCGGCGGCGCTCCGGCTCCGGGCCTCGCCACGAGCGAGGGGCTCGGCGTCCGTCGTCGATGCTGCGGGACCCGTCGTCTGCGACGTCGCCGCCTCAGACGTCGCCGCCGCGGACGTCGAGGCGCCGTCGTGCGAGCGCTCGGCCTCGCCCCAACCACTCCGATGGGACGCCGGAGCGTCGACGCTGGTCGTTTCGAGCGGAGAGGCCATGTGGTGGACGGCCCAGAGTAGCCGAAATCGCCGTGCATCGGCGGCGCGCGAGCGTCGCTCCGCGCGTGACGTTCGCCGAGCGGCACGACGGGCACACGTGCGTGTGCGGCGCCGTCGGCCCCTACGGGCGTCTGCTATCTTCGCGTCCTGATGCCGCCCATCGTTCCGCGCCCGCTCACGCCCGAGGCGTACGCGCCGTACGGCCGCGTGATCCAGGCCTCGCCGCGCGGCGAGCCCGGGGTGCTCGTCAATCTCGGCACCGCGCTCCGCTTCGACGACGTCGTCGACGTCGTCAACACACGCGGAGCGAGCGCGAAGCTCGCGGTGAAGGTGTTTCGGTCGCGCCCGGTCCCGCGCGAGAAGAGGGCCATCCGGGTGCTCGAGAAGCACCCGTGCTCGACGCAGCTCTTCATCCCGATGAACGCGTCGCGGTACGTCGCGCTCGTCGCGCTCGGCGAAGACCGGCCCGATCCGTCGACGCTCGCCGCGTTCGTCGCCGAGGGCGCGCAGGGCATCAGCTATGCGCCGGGCGTCTGGCATCACCCGATGCTGACGCTCGACGTCGAGACCGACTTCGCCGTCTTCGTGCACGAGGACGGCTCTGACGAGGACTGCGTCGTGGTCGAGCTCGAGGGGATCTGGCCGGAGCTCGATCTCGCGAGCCTCCCGCCGAAGCGCTGACCGCCCGCGCGCCCGCGGTGTCGTCGCCGGCTCGCCGGGCCGAACAGCCCCTCCGCCACGCTCGTGGCTACTGGGTTACATGGTTTTCCAGTCGTCGGCGGCCCGTCGGCGGCCCCTCGCCCGGCGTGAGGGCGGCTCCAACGGTCGAGGCTACTTGCATCCATTCGTATGAGGGAATAGATCGCTCCGAGATGGTGGTGGACATGGCCGCCGGAGGCCCCGCGCGATGGGAGCTCTACCGCGTGCTCGCGGAGCCGGTCCGCCTGCGTCTGCTCGCGCTGGCCGCGGAAGAGGAGCTCGCGATCGGCGAGCTGGCGGTCCTTCTCTCGGAGAGCCAGCCGAACGTTTCCCGCCACATCGCGCCGCTGAAGGCGGCGGGGCTCGTGCTCGCGCGGAAGCAGGGCACGCGTGCGCTCGTGCGGATCGCGGAGGCGGCCTCGGCCGATCCCGTCGTCGCGGACGCGCTCGAGAGCGGTCGCGCGCTCTGCGAGGCGGACGGGAGCCTCTCGCGCATCGCGGACGTCATCCGCGAGCGCGATCGCGTCGCGCGCGAGTTCTTCGCGCGGGCGCCTGCCCGTGACGCCGCCGTCGGAGATACGTCCGACGCGACCGCAGCCTACGTCGCGGCCCTCGCGCGCCTCTTGCCGGACCGGGCGCTCGCGATCGACGCCGGCACCGGCGACGGCGCGCTGCTCGACGTGCTCGCGCCTGCCTTCGAGCGCGTCATCGCGGTCGACCGCTCCGAGGTCCAGCTCGAGCGTGCGCGCGCCCGCGTCGCGCGTCGCGGCTACGACAACGTCACGCTGCTGAAGTCCGAGCTCGGCGCGCCCGAGCTCCGCTCTCGGGTCGGGACGGGCGCGGACGTCGTCTTCGCGTCGCGGCTTCTCCATCACGCGCCGCGACCGGTGGATCTCGTCCGGCAGCTCGCGCGGCTCGCCCGTCCGGGCGGCGCGATCGTTGTCATCGACTACGCGCGCCACGACGACGAGTCGATGCGCGACGAGGCCGATCTCTGGCTCGGGTTCGAGCCTGCCGAGCTCCGTCGCTTCGCGCGCGAGGCCGGCCTCGAGGGCGCCGAGGTCATCCCGCTGCCGCCGTCGTTCTGCGGACGAGGCAAGGACGCGCACCTGCCGTGGCAGGTGCTCGTCGCCCGGACGCCGCGGACGGCGTCGGAGCCGATCGACGCCCGGAGCGAATCGAGGAGCGAATCGAATGGAGGCGCCGGAGAGGGCCGGCGCGCATCTGACGACAACCCAACCGTCCGCTCGCCATCACGAAAGAACGGCGGACGCACGCAGAGGAACGAAGGAAAGGGAAGGAAGCCATGAGCACGAACTACAAGATCGCCGACATCTCGCTCGCCGAGTGGGGCCGCAAGGAGATCACCATCGCCGAGAGCGAGATGCCCGGCCTCATGGCGATTCGCAAGGAGTACGGCCCGTCGAAGCCGCTGAAGGGCGCGCGCATCGCGGGCTGCCTCCACATGACGATCCAGACGGCCGTCCTCATCGAGACGCTGGTCGAGCTCGGCGCCGAGGTCACGTGGACCAGCTGCAACATCTTCTCGACGCAGGACCACGCCGCCGCCGCGATCGCGAAGACGGGCGTGCCGGTCTTCGCCTGGAAGGGCGAGACGGAGGCCGAGTACTACGAGTGCATCGAGCGGCAGCTCAAGGCCTTCGCGGGCGGCAAGGGCCCGAACATGATCCTCGACGACGGCGGCGACCTCACCGCGGTCGTGCACGAGAAGCACCCCGAGCTGTTCGAGGGCTCGGACCCGATCCGTGGACTGTCGGAGGAGACGACGACGGGCGTCCACCGCCTCTACGAGATGGCGAAGAAGGGTACGCTGAAGGTCCCGGCCTTCAACGTGAACGACTCGGTCACGAAGTCGAAGTTCGACAACCTCTACGGCTGCCGCGAGTCGCTCGGTGACGGCCTCAAGCGCGCCACGGGCGTCATGTTCGCGGGCAAGACGGCCGTCGTCGCGGGCTACGGCGACGTGGGCAAGGGCTGCTGCCAGGCGCTCCGCGGCCTCGGCGCGCGCGTCCTCGTGACGGAGATCGATCCCATCTGCGCGCTCCAGGCGGCGATGGAGGGCTACCAGGTCGTGACGATGGAGGAGGCGGCCCCGCTCGCCGACATCATCGTCACCGCCACCGGGTGCAAGGGCGTCGTCCGCGCCGAGCACATGAAGGTGATGAAGGACCAGGCGATCCTCTGCAACATCGGCCACTTCGACTGCGAGATCGACGTCGCCTGGCTCGAGAAGAACCCGGAGATCAAAGAGGTCAACATCAAGCCGCAGGTCGATCAGTTCGTCTTCCCCGACGGCAAGCGCATCACGCTCCTCGCCCGCGGCCGCCTCGTGAACCTCGGCTGCGCGAACGGCCACCCGTCGTTCGTCATGAGCTCGTCGTTCTCGAACCAGACGCTCGCCCAGATCGAGCTCTGGCAGAACCACTCGAAGTACGAGAAGAAGGTCTACACGCTCCCGAAGAAGCTCGACGAGAAGGTCGCCGCGCTCCACCTCGACAAGCTCGGCGTCAAGCTCACGAAGCTCACGAAGGAGCAGGCGGATTACCTCGGCGTCCCGGTCGACGGTCCGTTCAAGCCGGAGCACTACCGCTACTGAGCCACGTAGCCCCGGCCGGCACCCGACGCCGGGGCTCGTCGCAGCGCGCGGCGCCGCTCTCTCCGAGGGCGGCGCCGTTCGCTTTTCGACGGCACGCGCGTCCAGGAAGGCGAGGACGCGCCGATGCTACGATCCCGTCCGGGAGGCTCGGATCTCGCCGTGACGCCGAAGGAGCTCGCCGAGCGGGAAGGGAAGCCGATCGCCATCGCGTGGATCGACGCCGCGACGCGTGCGCTGCGCGATTACGACACGTGGCTCGCGGGCGGCGTCGAGCCGGCGACGCGAGCCCTCGTCGCTTCGGCGCTCGCGACGGCCTTTTCACTGTCGCCGAACGCCGACCCTCGCGAGCTCCGCGAGTACGTCGCGGACATCCTCGAGACGTTCGCGCGCTCGCGCGAGATCCTCGTTCGGAGCGACCGTTGGTTCGTCGGCGTGACCGAGCAGGCGGCGCGCAACGTCTTCGGCGGCGCCGCGGACATTCCGCCGGCGTACGCGATCTACGACGAGGCGATCTATTTCACGCCTCGGTTCGCGCCATGGGACCCGGCGACCCGGCGTGGCTTCGGTCCGCTCTGCCGCGCCGCGATGGTGCTCCACGAGAGCGTCCACGTCGTAGACCCGCGCTCCGGCGAGTCGGAGGTGCACGTCTCGGAGTGGGACGAGCCGAGGTTCTCCGCGCAGACACCGGACCAGTCGGTCCACAACCCGTCCTCGTACGCGTGCTTCGCCGCGCAGGTGCACACGGGGGCGATCGAGTGGCCCCGCGCCGCTCGGTTCGGCGCGGGGCGGCCGGCGGACTGAGCTGCGGTTGTCGTCAGCGCGACGAGGGGCCGTGCGCTCAGCCCCGCACGTCCTTCTGCGCCGCCGCGGCGAGGTCCTTCGCCCACTTGCGCAGGCGGTCCTCGTCCGGGCCCTCGAGCATGATGCGGAGCTTCGGCTCCGTCCCGCTCCAGCGGACGAGCACGCGTCCATCGGTGCCGAGGGCCTCCTTCACCTTCGCGGTGACGGCCGAGAGGTGGCGCATCTGCTCGAGCGGCTGCCGCGATCGAAGGGTGACGTTCTCGAGGACCTGCGGGACGCGCTCCATCGCCTCCTGCGCGAGCTCGGACAGCGGCCGACCCGTCCGCACCATGATGGCGAGCACCTGGAGCGCCGCGACGATGCCGTCGCCCGTGGACGCGTGGTCGAGGAACACGAGGTGACCCGACTGCTCGCCGCCGAGGTTGTAGCCGCCCTTGCGCATCGTCTCGACGACGTAGCGGTCGCCGACCTGCGTGCGGACCAGGTTCCCGCCGCGCGCGTGCATCGCGCGCTCGAGGCCGAGGTTCGACATGACGGTCGCCACGAGCGTCCGCTTCTTGAGCTCGCCGTCGTCCATCATGCGCGCCGCGCACATCGCCATGACGACGTCGCCGTCGACGATCTGGCCTTTCTCGTCGATGACGATGAGTCGATCGGCGTCCCCGTCGAGCGCGATGCCGACGTGGGCGCCGCGCTTCACGACCTCCGCGCGCACGTTGTCGGGGTGGAGCGCGCCGGACTCCTTGTTGATGTTCACGCCGTTCGGCTTCACGCCGATCGACGTCACCGTCGCGCCGAGCTCCGAGAAGACGAGCGGCGCGACCTTGTACGCGGCTCCGTGCGCCGCATCGACGACGATGCGCATGCCGTCGAGCGTGAGCCCGCGCGGGAACGTCGCCTTCGCGAAGACGACGTAGCGCCCGGCGGCGTCGTCGAGCCGCGAGGCCTTGCCGATCCCCGGGCCGGTCGGGCGGGGGCCGAGCAGCGCGTCGTTCGCCATGAGCTGCTCGATCTCCGCCTCGAGCTCGTCGTCGAGCTTGAAGCCGTCGGGGCCGAAGATCTTGATGCCGTTGTCCTGGTACGGGTTGTGGCTCGCGCTGATGACGATGCCCGCGTCGGCGCGCATGCTCACCGTGAGCTGGGCGACCGCGGGCGTCGGGATGGGGCCGCAGAGGATGACCCGCGCGCCGCGCGAGGTGATGCCCGCCGCGATCGCCTGCTCGATCATGTAGCCGGAGAGACGCGTGTCCTTGCCGATGAGGATGCGCGGGACGTGGGCCTTCGTCTTGAGGTTCCGCGCGGCGACGAAGGCGATCGCCTTGCCGAGGCTGAGGGCGACCTCGGGCGTCATCGGCCACTCGTTCGCGGTGCCACGGATGCCGTCGGTCCCGAAGAGCTCGCGCTTCGGCGGCGCCGGCTGCTTGTTGGCTGTCTTCGCAGGCGCTGCCGCTGTCGCCGTCGAGGGCGCGGTTGCCTTCGACGTGGCGGTGCTCGAGCGGCCATTCGATCCGCGGCCGTTCGTGCGGCCGTTCGTCGTCGCGCCGTTCGCTTGCCGCCGCGCGCTCTTCTTCGTGCGCGTCGTCTTCGGTGTGTCGAGTGCCATGGTGCTGCTCCGCCCCTCAGTCGCGGAAGTTGACGAACGAGACCTCGATGGGGAGGTCCATGCCGCGCACGAGCGCGATGGCCTTCTGGAGCTCGTCCTTGCTCTTCCCTGACACGCGCACCTGCGCGTCCTGGATCGAGGACTGCACCTTCAGCTTGCTCTCCTTGATCGCGGCCACGATCTTCTTCGCCGGCTCGCCCTCGATCCCCTCTTTCACTTTGGCGAGGATGCGCGACCCGCCCTTGCCGGTCGGCTGGGGATCCTGCACGTCGAGGAACTTGAGGCTCACCTTGCGCTTGACGAGCTTCTCCTGCAGGACGGTCAAGGCGGCCTTCGCGCGATCCTCGCTCGAGGAGCGGATGACCAGCCCTTCCTTCGTCTTCTCGATCTCGGTGCCGGTGTCCTTGAAGTCGAAGCGCTGGGAGATCTCCTTCTGCGCCTGATTGACGGCGTTGTCGACCTCGTGCCACGGGACCTTCGAGACGATGTCGAAGCTCGGCATGATGACCCTCGCTTTACCCCGTCATCTCCCAAGGATGAAAGGGGCCGGGAGGATACACCAGAACGGTCGACTTGGGCGGCGTCCGTCGGCCTGGTGTGCTATGCGACCGGCTCTCCGGCCGCACGCGTACCGGCGCGATATCGGGCGGAAATGAGAGGCAGACGATGAGCAGTGAGTGGCCCGACAAGAAACCCGGCGGTCTCGATGCCAGCGAGAAACCGAGCATCGGGAAGGGCGTCTTCCGGAAGTGCGAGGGCTGCGGCGAGACGATGCCGACCGAGGAGCTCGAGCGGAACTTCGAGGTCTGTCCGCACTGCGGTCACCATCACAAGCTCGTCGCAGAGCGCTGGCGGGAGCTCCTGCTCGACGACGGGAAGCTCGAGCAGTGGGACGGCCACCTCGAGCCGTCCGACCCCCTCTCGTTCACGGACGGAAAGCCCTACCCGGATCGCGTCGCTGCGGCGCAGAAGTCGACCGGCGCGCGCGAGGCGATCGAGATCGGCAAGGCGCGGATCGAGGGGATCCCCATCGCCTACGGCGCGTTCGTCTTCCGCTTCATGGGCGGCTCGATGGGCTCGGTCGTCGGCGAGAAGGTGACGCGGCTCTTCGAGCGGGGCGCGGAGCTGCGGCTCCCGGTCGTGCTCCTCCAAGCCTCGGGCGGCGCCCGCATGCAGGAGGGGATCCTCAGCCTCATGCAGATGGCGAAGACGGTCGCCGCGCGCGAGCGCCTTCGTGACGCGGGCGTCCCGTTCATCTCCGTGATGCTCCACCCGACGACGGGCGGCGTCGCCGCGAGCTTCTCGTTCCTCGGCGACGTGAACATCGCCGAGCCTGGCGCGCTCATCGGCTTCGCGGGGCCGCGCGTGATCGAGACGACGATCCGCCAGAAGCTGCCCGAGGGCTTCCAGCGGAGCGAGTTCCTCCTCGAGCACGGGATGATCGACCGCATCACGAGCCGCCTCCACATGCGCCGCGAGATCGCGCTGCTCGTCAGCCACCTGCAGCGCGAGCCGCAGAAGGCCCGCGCCACGGCGTGACCCTCGGCGAGGCTCTCTCCGCCCTCTACGCTCGGGTCCCGCTCGGGATGCGCCTCGGCCTCGAGCCGATGCGCGCCGCCTGCGAGCGGGCGGGGCATCCGGAGCGGGCGTTCGCGGCCGTCCACGTGGGCGGCACGAACGGCAAGGGCTCGACGTGCGCCATGCTCGCGTCGATCGCGCGCGCGAGCGGGCTCCGGACCGGCCTCTACACGTCGCCGCACCTCGTCCGCTTCGCGGAGCGCATCCGCGTCGACGGCGAGCCGATCGACGATGCCACGCTGACCGGGGTGCTCGAGGACGCGCTCCGCATCGGCGAGGATCTGTCGTTCTTCGAGACCGCGACGCTCGCGGCCTTCCTCGCGTTCCGAGCCGCGAAGGTCGACCTCGCGGTGATCGAGGTCGGGATCGGCGGACGCCTCGACGCGACGAGCGTGATCCCCCCGCCGCGTTGCACGGCGATCACCGGCGTCGCGCTCGATCACCAGGACAAGCTCGGCGACACGCTCGACGCCATCGCGCGCGAGAAGGCGGCGATCGCGCGGGCGGGGGTGCCGATGGTTCTCGGCCGAATGCCGGAGGAGGCGCGGCGCGCCGCCATCGAGGTGGCGACGGCGAGGGGAGCGCGGCTCGTCGAAGCGGGCGGGCTGCCGCCGGATGTCGTCGTCGGCCTCGCCGGCGCGCACCAGCGCGCGAACGCGCAGGTGGCGTGGACGGTCGCGGGGGAGATCGGGATCGACGAAGCCTCGCGACGACGAGGGATCGCCGAGGCGAGGTGGCCGGGGCGCCTCGAGCGGATCGAGGTAGAGAGCGGCGAGCTCGCCGGGCCGTGGATCCTCGACGGCGCGCACAACCCGGACGGCGCGGCGGCGCTCGTGGGTGCGCTCGCCTCCGATCCGCCGGCTGCGGTCGTGTTCGGCGCGCTCGCGGACAAGCCGTGGCGCGAGATGCTGGCGATGCTGAGGGAGATCGAGGCCCCGCGCTTCTATGTCGCTCCGTCGGGGAGGCAGCCGGCCGATCCGCGGGCGCTCGCGGAGGTCGCGCCCGGAACGCCGGCCGGATCGCTCGGCGATGCGCTCGCGGCGGCGCGGGGCACGGCAGGCGACCGTGCGGTCGTGGTTTGCGGATCGCTCTATCTCGTCGGCGAGGC
>CALFEQ010000181.1 GCA_937949945.1 uncultured Myxococcales bacterium | reverse complement strand
CCCGATCCCGCCGCCGAAGGCGGCGCAAACCGAGGACCGAGGTCTGAGGACTGAGGACTCGCGACTGACGAAGTCAGTCGCGAAATCTCGTCCACCGCAACCGCAGCTCGAGCTTCTCGCAGAGCGCCTCGAAGGCTGCGCGCGGGGCGCCCTTGTACTCGAGGTCCTCGAGCGACTCGCGCAGCGGGACGTCGCGCACGAGCGTGGCGAGGCGCTTGTAGAGGAGCGCGTCTTCGCGGCGTGCTGCGAGCGTCGCCGCGAGTCGAGGGGCGCCGGTCACCTTGACGTCCCACTTCGCCGGATCGTCGGGGATGGCCTCGATGGTCCCGTAACGAGCGAGGAGCGTGGCGGACGTCTTCTCGCCGAACCCCGGGATGCCCGGGATGCCGTCGGCGTCGTCGCCGACCAGCGCGAGCAGATCGGGGATGCTCGACGGAGCGACGCCGCGGCGCTCGCGCAGGGTCGCCTCGTCGATGACCCGCCGGCGGATGCGATCCACCTGCACGATGCGATCGGAGGCGAGCACCTGGCCGAGGTCCTTGTCCGGCGTGAGGATTCGAACCTGCGTGTCGGGGCCGGCGAAGCGCGTGGCGGCGGTCGCGAGCGCGTCGTCGGCCTCGTAGCGGTCCATCGACCAGACCACGATGCCGAGCGCGCGCGCGGCCTCTTCCGCGAGGTCGAACTGCGCGCGGAGCGTGGGCGGGACGCCCTCGTCGGTCTTGTACCCTTCGAACAGCTCGTTGCGGAAGCTGACGATCGGGTTGTCGAAGGCGATCGCGAGGTGGGTCACCTCCTCGGCGCGCTCCTCGAGCAACGCGAGCATCGAGCCGACGAAACCGACCGTGGCCTTCACGTCGACGCCGCGCACGACCTTGCCGGGCCGCGGCGCGAAGTGCGCGCGGAAGAGCTCGAACGTCCCGTCGACGAGGTGGACCCGCATGCCGCGTGCCGGGCATGGTACGATCAATCGTCGTTTCGAGAAGTAGAGTCCTTGCGCTCCCCGGGCAGCGTCGGGGAGAGTCGCCCGAGAAGGAGGCAGGTCAGGTTTGGCGGAGGGGCCGGGACAACGCGCACGCCGCCGCGTCGGAACGATGGTCCGGGACAAGTACCGGATCGATGCGTTCATCGCCACCGGTTCGATGGCGAACGTGTACGCGGCGACCCACCGCAACGGCAGCCGCGTCGCGCTCAAGATCCTCCACCGCGAGCTCGCGGACGACCCCTCGATGGTCGAGCGCTTCCGGCGGGAGGGGTACTTCGCCAACGCGATCGACCACCCGGGGGTCGTCCGGGCCATCGACGACGACGTGGCCGAGGACGGCTCCGTGTTCATGGTCCTCGAGCTGCTCGAAGGAGAGAACCTCGAGCAGCGCCGGCGCCGGCTCGGCGGGCGCATCCCTCTCGGAGAGGTGCTCGAGATCGCCGATGGGATGCTCGACGTGCTCGCGGCGGCCCACGATCACCAGATCCTCCATCGGGATCTGAAGCCGGAGAACGTCTTTCTCACGCGCAAGAACCAGGTCAAGCTGCTCGACTTCGGCGTCGCTCGCTTCAACGACGGCCAGAGCTCGAGCGACATGACCGGCATCGGCATGGTCCTCGGCACGCCCGCCTTCATGCCGCCGGAGCAAGCGCTCGGCAGGCGCGAGGACGTCGACGTGCGGAGCGACATCTGGAGCGCGGGCGCGACGCTCTTCACCGTGCTCACCGGCGAACCGGTGCATCGGGGGAACAACGCGAAGTCGAGGCTCATCGCGACCGCGCGGATGCCGGCGCGGCCGCTGCGCGACGTGATGCCCACGATCCCTCGCGCGGTCGCGGCCGTCATCGATCGCGCGCTGGCGTTCGACCGCGCCGACCGCTGGCCCGACGCGAAGTCGATGCGCGAGGCGCTGCGCCGTGCGCGCATGGCGCTCGATGCGGAGGAGACCGCCACGCTCGATCGGCCGACGCTCGACGCGATGGCGCCCACCCGGCGAGGGGCCGACTCGCTCGTGCCGACCCGACGCGGCGACGAGGACGAGCCCACGCTCGCACGGCCGGCGGGAGAGGTGTTCGACGACGAGACCACCGAGCGTCGCGGCGCGCCCCTCGGCGAGCGCGAGTCCAAGCCGCCCCCTGCTCGCTCGGTGACGCCGAGCGACGACGATCCGACGTTCGCGCTGCGCGACGACGCGCTCCAGCGCCGCCGCATCTCGGTGCCGCCGTCCACGGCTCCGGAGCCGCCGGTGACGGAGCGCATGCCGCGGCACGACGAGTTCGAGACGCCGCGCAAGACCGAGGTCGCGACCGTCGAACGCGTGATCCTCGCTCCCGACGTCGAGCAGGACCCTGCAGAGCTCTTCCGAGAGGCGCTCGCTCAGGCCGCCGACGGCACCGACCTCGCGACCGTCCCGCGCCTCGGCCGAAGGAGCACGCCGCCACCGCCCGCCCCGCGCCCGGCCGCGGGAGCGCCGCCCGACCCGCCGCCGGCGATTGCCCCGTCGAACGCGACCACGCCGGGCATCGGCGCGGCCCCCGTCTTTCCCGCGCCGGTCGTCGGCATCGGAGGTCCGCCGTCCGCGGCGCCGCACTCCGCCCCGCCGCCAGCGTACCCGCCGCTCCACGGCTCGCAGCCGCCGCCGCCCGGCCCCGGCGCCGGCGAGCCGATGCCGGGCGTCGCGACACGCTCGGGGCCGCCTCCGGCGCTCCACGGGTCTTTCCCGATGCCGGAGGCAGCGCACGCCTCGGTGCCCCCACCACACGGCATCGCGTCGGTCCCGCCGGCTCCGGCGCGGCCGGCGCTCGCCACGTCCGCGCCGGGCCCGCTCCTCTCCACGATCGTCCCCGAGCGCCAGAACGGTCCGCTGCGCGTGCTCTTGCCCATCGTCGTCGGAGGCGCGGCGGGCCTCGCCACGTGGGCGCTCGTCGTCCACCAACCCGACGCGAACGCCAGCCGTCCGTCCGCGGTCGACGCCGCCAGCGCATCGACCGCCGAGGCCGACGCGTCTCCTCCCGCGTCCGCCTCCGCCGCAGAGAGCGCGAGCGTCGCGCCCGTCGGCTCGCTGCCTCCGGCGCCGCCGACTTCGAGCGCGTCCGCTTCCACGCCTCCCAAGCCGCGCCCCCGCCCGAAGCCCCAGAAGAAGCCGGCTCCGCCTCCGGCGACCGCCACCGCGACGCCGACCGAACCGCCGGCGACCGAGCCCGCGCCTCCTTCGCCGCCGCCCACGCCCGTTCCGACCGACAGCCTCCCGACGAAGGACGACTGAAGGCACGCGCTCGATCGACATGGCCGAGACGAGGGCACGCGCTTCTCTCGCCTCGTGCGCGTCTCGCGATCCAGCTACCGCCACTTGAACAACCGAATCGCGAGCACGAAGCAAACGATGCCCCACGTCGCGCACACGCCGAGCTTTCCCGCGACGTCGGCCAAGCCCGCTCCGTCGATCATCGTCGCGCGCAGCGCGTCGTTCAGCGCGGTCAGCGGCAAGAGCCCGATGATCGGCTGCACGGCGTCGGGGAAACGGGACGACGAGAAGAAGACGCCCGAGCAGAGGTACATCGGGAAGGAGACGATGTTGATGAGGCCGCTCACGACGTGCGGGTTGTCCGCCCGGCACGCGAAAAAGAGGCCCATGACCGCGAACGTGAGCGCGCCGACCAGCGCCGTGATGCCGAGCGTCAGGAAGCTGCCACGCACACCGACGTCGAAGACGAGCCATGCGAACGCGAGCAGTGGCGCGAGCTCGACCGGCAGGAGGAGCGCTCGCACCAGCAAGAAGGACAGCAAGAAGTCGCTGCGCCTCATGGGCGTGGCGACGAGGCGCTTGATCAGCTTCTTCGTGCGCATCTCGGCGAGCGCGAAGCCGATCCCCCAGAGGCCGGTCGACATGAGGCCGAGCCCGACGAGGCCCGGGACCAGGAAGTCGATGTACCGAGAGCCCGGCTCGGTGACGATCGACGACGTGGGCTCGTACGCGTCCTGCCGCCCTTCCCCGCGCTGGAGGACGTCGTCCGTCACCGAGCGCGCGAGGCGGCTCTCCGGGCGCGTCGGATCCCATCGATACGCATACCCGTCGGTCGAGGGCGTGACGACGAGGCTCACCTTCCCCGTGCGGAGCGCGGCGCTCGCCTCCTCGGGCGACATCACCTTCACCTTCACGTCGTCCGATCGCGCGAGGATCTCCCGCGCGTGCTCTGCGCGAGCACGCGCGTCCTCGGCCGCGACCTCCACGGCGACGACGACCGGCTCCGGATCGCGGTCGCGGAACGCGATGCCGAGGACGATGGAGAGGACGAGCGGGAAGCCGAACGTCCAGAACATCGACCCCGGCTCCCGGTAGAAGATCCGGAATCGCGCGAGCGCGAGCTGCACGATCGCTCGCATGCGGGCGCGGCGCTCGACGTCACTCACGGAGGGCCCTTCCCGTCAGCGTGACGAAGACGTCCTCGAGCGTCGCCCGGTGCGTCGAGAGATTCGCGAGCTCCAGATTCCGCGCCCGGAGCGCCTCGAGGACGGCCGGTAGCGCCACGTGGAGCTGATCGACCGTGAGCACGAAGCGACCGCCGTGGAAGCGCGACGAGACGACGCCCGGGAGCCGTGCGAGCGACGCCGCGAGGGCATCGCGCGCGGCCTCCTCCGCGGGCGGCCGTGCGACCTCGATCTCGACGATCTGGCTGCCTCCGAGCGAGTCGATGAGCTCCTTCGGCGTGCCGACGGCGATCGTCTTTCCGTGATCGATGACGCCGACGCGGTCGCAGAGCCGCTCCGCTTCGTCCATGTAATGCGTCGTCAAGAGCACGCTCCCGCCCTGCTCCTTGAACGCGAGCACGACGTCCCAGAGCATCCGGCGCGACTGCGGATCGAGCCCCGTCGTCGGCTCGTCGAGGAAGAGCAGCGTCGGATCACCGACGAGCGCGCACGCGACGGCGAGGCGCTGCCGCTGGCCGCCCGAGAGCGTGTCGAACTTGGCGTGCTCCTTCTCGCGGAGCGCCACGAGATCGATCGTCGCGTCGATGTCGCGCCCCTCGACGAAGAAGGAGCGGAAGAGCTCGAGGGTCTCGCGGACGGTCAGCTTGTCGGGCAGGTGGGTCTCTTGGAGCGACACGCCGATCCGCTCGCGGAGCCAGCGCTCGTCCGTCTCCCAGCGGCGGCCGAGGATCTCGACCTCGCCGCCCGACGGCTCGAGGAGCCCTTCGAGGATCTCGACGGTCGTCGTCTTTCCTGCGCCGTTCGGGCCGAGCAGACCGAAGCACTCGCCGCGCCTCACCTCGAGATCGAGCCCGTCGACCGCGACGACGCCGTCCTCGTACGTCTTTCGGAGCCCCTTGCAGCGGATGGAGACCTCCGGCGCGCCGCGCGACGCGCGCAGAGCCTCGGAGCGTCCGGGAGCCGTCGCCGCGTGCTCGAGCGCCATCGGACGCGCAGCCTACCATCGCCGTCGCCGCCGCGTGCGCCACCGGCCGCGCGAGCCGGCCACGGTGGAGCTCGAGGGTTTGCCGCCGCCGGAGGCGCGCATATCTTTGGCCGCCATGGCGAGCCCCCTCACCTCCTCCCCCGCTTGGAAGGCCTTGGAGAGCCACCGCGACGAGATAGCGCGCGTGCATCTGCGCGACCTCTTCGCGAAGGACCCAGGCCGGTTCTCCCGGATGTCGCACGAGGCGAGCGGCGTCTTCGTCGACTGGTCGAAGCAGCGCGTGACCGACGAGACGATGCGGCTCCTCTTCGCGCTCGCGAAGCAAGCGGACGTCGAGGGCTGGCGCGACAAGATGTTCGCCGGCGAGAAGATCAACTTCACCGAGAACCGCGCCGTCCTCCACGTCGCGCTCCGGAACCTCTCCGACCGGCCGATCTTCGTCGACGGCAAGGACGTCATGCCCGACGTCCGTGCGGTGCTCGCCAAGATGCGCATCTTCACCGATCGCCTGCGCAGCGGCGAGCTCAAAGGCCACACCGGAAAGTCGTTCACGCACGTCGTGAACATCGGCATCGGCGGATCCGATCTCGGGCCGCTGATGGTGACGGAGGCCTTGAAGCCTTACGGCAAGCGCGACCTGTCCATGCACTTCGTGTCGAACGTGGACGGGACGCACCTCACCGAGGCGCTCCGCGTCTGCGATCCCGAGCGCACGCTGTTCGTCGTCGCGTCGAAGACCTTCACGACGCAGGAGACGCTCGCCAACGCGAAGTCGGCACGCGCATGGCTGCTCTCGCGCCCCGGCTTCGACGAGAGCGCCATCGCGAAGCACTTCGTCGCGCTCTCGACGAACGAGAAGAAGGTCGTCGAGTTCGGCATCGCCGCCGAGAACATGTTCCCGTTCTGGGACTGGGTCGGCGGGCGTTACTCGCTCTGGAGCGCCATCGGCTTGTCGATCGCGTGCTTCATCGGCATGGACGCCTTCGAGGAGCTGCTCGCCGGCGCCCACGCGATGGACGAGCACTTCCGGACCGCTCCGCTCGAGCGCAACCTGCCGGTCGTCCTCGCGATGCTCGGCGTCTGGAACGCGAACTTCCTCGGCGCCGAGACGCACGCGATCCTGCCCTACGACCAGTACCTCCACCGCTTCGCCGCGTACTTCCAGCAGGGCGACATGGAGTCGAACGGCAAGCGTGTGGATCGCGAAGGCCGGACCATCACCGACTACACGACCGGGCCCGTCATCTGGGGCGAGCCCGGCACGAACGGACAGCACGCGTTCTTCCAGCTCATCCACCAGGGGACGCGCCTCGTCCCGTGCGACTTCATCGCGCCCATCGAGTCGCACAACCCGATGGGGGACCATCACGAGATCCTGCTCGCGAACTTCTTCGCGCAGACCGAGGCGCTCATGCGCGGCAAGACGGAGGCCGAGGTCCGTGCCGAGCTCGAGGCTCAAGGCCTGCCGAAGGAGCGCATCGAGCTGCTCCTCCCGCACAAGGTCTTCCCGGGCAACCGTCCCACGACCTCGATCCTCGTCCAGAAGGTCACGCCTCGGACGCTCGGATCGCTCATCGCGCTCTACGAGCACAAGATCTTCGTCCAGGGGATCGTCTGGAACATCAACAGCTTCGATCAGTGGGGCGTCGAGCTCGGCAAGCAGCTCGCGAACGCGATCCTTCCCGAGCTCCGGAGCGAAGGTCCGGTCACGACGCACGACGCGTCCACGAACGGGCTCATCGAGCTCTACAAGAGCCGGCGCAACCGCGCGGGCTGATCGGGAAGCGCTTCACCGGCGACGCCGGTGGCGCGGCCGTGCTCGGCCATGAACGCGCTCGAGGCTCGGGGCTTGCCTGCGCCTCGGGTACGTGCGCGCCACTTCCCACCTCCAGCCCAGGCTCGACCTCGGCATCCGGAGCCTCCTTCCCGAGTGGAAGGCGATGTTCTCGCGAAGGTCGCTCGCCAGCGACGTCGCCGCCGGCCTGACCGTCGCGTGCGTCGCCGTCCCGCTGTCGCTCGCGATCGCGCTCGCGTCCGGCGTCCCCGCCGCCGTGGGCCTCGTGACCGCGATCGTCGCGGGCGTGGTGTGCGCCCTGTTCGGCGGGACGCCGTTGCAGGTCAGCGGGCCCGCGGCCGCGATGGCCGTGCTCGTCGCGAGCATCGTCCAGTCGTACGGCTTCGGGGCGATCCTCGTCGTCGGCATCGGCTGCGGGGTGCTCCAGCTCCTCGCCGGGACGCTGGGGCTCGGGCGCTTCATACGGCTCGTCCCGCTCCCGGTGATCGAGGGTTTCACGGCCGGCATCGGCGTCATCATCCTCATCGGGCAGCTCCCCCGCGCGCTCGGCCTTCCCGCGCCGCCGCAGTCGCACGTCTTCGAGGTCATCGCCCACCTCGGCGACTACCTCGGGCAGACGAAGCCCGCCGCGGTCACGATCGCCGGCGCGACGCTCGCCCTCTACTACGCGCTGCGGAAGATCTCCCGCCGCATCCCCGCGCACCTGGTCGCGGTGGTCGTCACGACCGCCGCCGTCGCGATCTTCGGTGTCGAGACCGAGACGATCGGGACGATCCCGCGTTCGCTCCCGGCGCCGCGGCTGCCCGAGCTCTCGGGCGAATGGTCGCTCGTGGCCCTCGCGGGGTCCACGATCGTCGTCTTCGCGCTCGCGTCGCTCGAGACGCTGCTCTCGTCCACCGTCGTCGATAGGATCACGCGGTCGAGGAGCGATCCCGATCAGGAGCTCATCGGGCAGGGTCTCGGGAACGTCGCGAGCGCGCTCTTCGGCGGCATCCCGGTCACCGGCGTGATCGCCCGGTCCGGGATGAACGTGCAGGCCGGCGCGCGCACCCGGCTCTCGTCGATCGTCCACTCGCTGACGCTCCTCGCGATGATCTTCGCGCTCGCCGGGCTCATCGAGCGCATCCCCGTCGCGGCGCTCGCGGCCGTGCTCTTCTCGGTCGCCTTCAACATGCTCCAGCCCGCGGCGATCGTCCGCCTCTGGCGGTACTCGCGATCCGACGCGGTCGTGCTCACGATCACGTTCGCGACGATCGTGTTCGTCGACCTGCTCGAGGGCATCCAGTGGGGCATCGTCGCCGCGCTCACGATCGCCGCGATCCGCCTCGGGCGGCCTCGCCTCACCGTCCGCGGCGCGCGCCTCGGGAAGAACTACGTGTTCGTCCTCGAGGGACCGCTGACGTTCCTCTCCTCGCTCGACATGGACTCCATGCGCGAGGAGCTCGGCTCGCTCGACCCGGGGCGCGCCGTCGTCTTCGACGTCCGCGGCATCCAGACGATCGATGCCTCCGGCACGGAGCATCTCGCCGGCCTCGTCCAGCACGCGCGTTCGTGCGGTCTCGAGCCGATCGTCGTCGGCGTGCCGCCGACCGCACGCGATCAGCTCGCGCACGCGGTCGGGGACGCCGCCCCGGAATGCATCGTCGAGGACGAGCGCTGCCTCGCCGAGCGCCTCGGCCCCACCCCGACGAGCGCCGACACGCGCCTGAGGGCCGGGATCGAGCGCTTCCGAGCGACCGTACGTCCGCGGTACGCGGCGCTGTTCGAGCGGCTCGCGGGGGGCCAGTCACCGCACACGCTCTTCATCGCGTGCTCGGACAGCCGCGTCGACCCGAACCTCATCACCGCCGCCGACCCGGGCGAGCTCTTCGTGGTCCGCGACATCGGCAACCTCGTCCCGCCGGCGACGGCCGGCCAGGCCTCCGCGGTCGGCGCCGCGATCGAGTTCGCCGTCGGCGTGCTCGGCGTCTCGAAGATCGTCGTGTGCGGCCACTCCGGCTGCGGCGCGATCAAGGTGCTCCGAGAGACGGAGCGGGTCCCTCCGGTCCTCTCGACGCTCGACGCTTGGCTCGACGCGACGCAAGTGAGGCCGCTGCTCGAACACCTACCGCGCTCGCTCGATGCGGACGAGGTGGCGCGGCTGAACGTGCTCCGTCAGGCGGAGCATGTCCGAACGTATCCGGTCGTCGCGAGCATGCTCGAAGCCGGCAGGCTGTCGATCGCCGCGTGGTTCTTCGACGTCGCGCGCGGCGAAATCGAGGAGTGGACGGACGCGGCGAAGCGCTTCGTTCCGGTCGGCGAAGGGCCCGAGGCGTTGGAGCGGGTGACGCACTAGGCGTGGACAGGGAGATGGGGACACGTGCCGGGCGCTGTCGACCGGGTAGCTCCTGGCGTCTCCGTCCCGACCTGCAGCGCCTCGCGCAACTGCGTCCCGCCTTCCCACTCACCACCTTCTCTCGGTCGCAGTGGGAGAGAGGCTCCCTTTCGCGGGCGAGGCGCGAAGCGTTTCGACCGCTCTCCCTGTCTCCCCGTCTCCCTGTTGCCCCTTTCTCTCCAGCTCGCGTTTCAGACGTAGTCCTTCGTCTTGTCGAGCAAGCTCGGTAGCTCGCCACGGAGGCGCTTCTGCCAGTCGAAGCTCTCCGCGACGTGCGCTCCGTCCGGCAAGAGCTCTCGGTAGCGGTCGAGGCGGGCGAGCGCGCCGCGCAGGTTCGTGCTCGCTTCCTGGCGGGCGGCGGCGAGGGTCGCGCTGAAGTACGCGTCGTCGAGGACGAACGGGTCGAGCACCTTCTCCGTTCGGTTCGCCTCGATGGCCTTCTCGAAGTCCGCCACCGCTTCGGCGTAGCGCTCGAGCAGCTCGTAGGCGGTCGCTCGATCGAAGAGCGGCTCCGGGCCCGTGTTGCCCGATGCGATCTCCTCCGTCGCCGACGCGACCGCCTCCTCGTAATCGCCCTGCTCGATGAGCTTCTTCGCGAACGACATCCCGTAGCGACCGGCCATGACGCGCGACCGTAGCGGAACGACAGCCGTGCCTCAACGGAAGGTGTCCGACCGAGCACGAAGGACCGGGACGCGCAGACTCACGGACACGATTTCGTACGCACCGGCGCGCCGGCGAACTAGAGTTCCGCGCCGATGAGAGCGATCTTCGTCACGGGTGCGGCCTCCGGCATCGGCCGCGCGACGGCCCTCCTCTTCGGACGGCGAGGCTTCAAGGTCGGCTGCTACGACGTCGACGTCGAAGGCGCTCACGCCGTCGCCCGCGAGATCGGCAGCGGCAGCTCCTACGGCCGCATCGACGTGACCAACGCGGAGTCCTGGGAGGCCGCCGTCGCCGACTTCGAGTCGTCCGCGGGCCGGCTCGACGTCCTCTTCAACTGCGCGGGGATTCTCCGGATGGGACGCTTCGAAGACGTGTCCGTCGAGGATTGCCGAAAGCAGCTCGACGTGAACGTCATGGGCACGATCCTCGGGATCCGGACGTGCCTGCCGCTCCTCGAGCGGACCGGGAACGCCGTCATCGTCAACATGTCGAGCGCGTCCGCCATCTACGGCCAGCCGGAGCTCGCCGTGTACTCGGCCTCGAAGTTCGCGGTCCGCGCGCTCACCGAGGCGCTCGACATCGAGCTCCGCCCGCGCGGCATCCGCGTTTGCGACATCATGCCGGGCTACGTCGACACGCCGATGGTCCACTCCCAGCGGCACGTCGCAAAATCGCTCGATCGCCTCGGGATCAAGCTCACGGCCGACGACGTCGCGGAGGTCGTCTGGAAGGCCGTCCACGGGCGCGCGCTGCACTACGTCCCGCAGCGTGACCTCGCGGTGATGAGCCGCATCGGCGGCCTTCTGCCCGAGGTCGGGCGCCTCGTCATGCACCGCCTCGCGAAGAAGTAGCCCGCGGCCGAGGCCTCAGAGGATCTCGAGCGCGAGGCGCGTGCGGCCGACGATGATCTCGTCGCCCGCGACGAGCTCCTGCTCGCCCTTGATGCGGACGAACACGCCGGTGCGCGAGCCGAGGTCCGACAGGATGATCGACCCGGCCTGCTCCTCGACGAGGCAGTGCTGATCCTCGACGAGCGGATCGGCCGTGAACACGAAGTCGCCGATCGCCGACCCGATCTGCATCGTCGTGCCGCGCGCGACGACGCACGCGCCCTTCGCGCCGCCCTCGAAGATCTGCACGACACGGAACGACGAAGGCCACTTCGGCGACGAGTAGAAGTACGTCGGGCCGGGGCCCGGGCCGTCGTTCGGGTCGGGGTTGCGCTCGATGAGGAGCACCTGATCGCCGACCATGAACTCGTCGCCGATCTCGAGCTCGACGGGCTGGCGGATGCGGAGGAAGACGCCGTTGCCGGCCTCGAGGTCGTGCAGCCAAATCCGGCCCTTGTGCCACCGGATCTGCGCCTCGCGCGGGTGGCAGAACTTCTCTTTCTCGAGCGAGATCGCGCCGTCGCGGCCGATGATCGCCGCGTCGCCGATCGGCTCGTAGTACGCCGGCCCGCCCGTCAGGCTGCGGATGACGTTCAGGCGGAAGCGCGGCTTCTGCACGCGCGCAACCGCCCTGCTCGAGACCGGCGACGACGAGGCCGGCTGGGACGGCTCCGGCTCCGCGGCGGCCGCGGGCGGCGGCACCGAACGCGACGCCGGCGGCGCCTCGACGCGCTCCTCCTTCTTCGTCGCGAGCTTCTGGATCTCGAGGCGCGGCGGGTGCTCGAGGACCTCCATGCCGCCGATGGCGCGCCCCGCGATGATCTCGTCGAAGCGGCCCTCGCGGAGCATGATCGCCATCTCCATGTGCTGCCCCTTCATCAGGGCGCGCACGTACTTGGCGATGTCGTCACGCTTCACCTCGCTCGCGTAGATGCGCTTGTGGCTCTTGATGATGCGCCCGCCGTCCGCGAACAGGTGCGTGATGATGTGAGGCCGATCGAGGCCGGAGTCCTCGGTCTGGATGTGGAAGACGAGGCCGTTGTACTTGACGTTGTTGTTGAAGCCGACCTGCGCCCGCATGAAGTTCGGGCGCGCCATCTGCTTCTCGAGCTTGCCGAGCTCCTCGGCGTTCCACTTCTTGATCGCCTCGTCGAGGGGGCCGTGATCCTTCGCGGCGATCCCCTCCATCCGCTCGAAAGCGAGCTGCGCGAGGTGCGAGCCCGGGTCGAGACGGAAGGCCTCGGCGAGGAGCTCCTGCCCCTCCTTGTCGTTCGGGCCGTTGGCGGCCCAGGAGCAGAGAAGCGCGACCGCATCATCGCGTCTCTCCTTCCCAACCAGCCATCGAGCGACCCTCGCCGCCGCACTTCGAGACATATTCAGCGGCCATAATCGATGCCTGGCACCGCCGGTGCAAGTGCCTTCTGAGGGGGACTGGCGCACGACCGCCGGTCCCCCGGGCGTCTCCCCTCCTGCCACTGCCGAGCCTGCGCCCATCCAGCACCGCGCCGGGCGTCTCCGAAGCTCGACGCCCTGCGCCGAGCAGGCGGTCCGGCACCCCGGCCCGGCCGGACTCCCGGCTCGTCCCCCCCGGTCGGAGAGCGGGCCGAGCGCTCGCCTTTTGCCGGCCTCCTCGCCCGAGCCGGCCTCCTCGCCCGAGTCCGGCCCGCCTCCCGGGCCGCCTCGGGCCGGCGTCAGCGATGGATTGCCGCGTAGAGCGAGACGCCCCGGACGTTCTCGTCGACGCGCAGCGGCACCTTGAGCGACGGCAGTGCGCGCTGCTCGCAGTCGGTGCGCTCGCAGAGGCGGCAGGTGACCCCGACGGGGACGCACGTGTCCGGGTTCGAGACGTCGATGCCGTCCGAATAGACGAGCTCACGGGCGTACTCGACACGGCAGCCGAGCGCGATGGCCTGGACGGGGTGCTGCGCGTGGTAGCCGCCCGAGTCCTTCTGAATCGTGCGCGCGATGCAGAAGTACCCGACGCCGTCGGGCATGCGCGAGACCTGGATGCGGATCATGCCGGGCGTGAGGAAGGCGCTGAACACGTTCCAGCGAGGGCACGCGCCCGAGAAGCGCGCGAAACGGATCCCCGACGCGCTGAAGCGCTTCGAGATGTTCCCCGCGAGGTCGATGCGGATCATGTGGAACGGCACGCCCTCGGCGCCGGGGCGGCGGAGCGTCGTCAGCCGATGGCAGACCTGCTCGAAGCCGACGCGGAAGCGACGGCCGAGCACGTCGATGTCGTAGCGCTCCTGCTTCGCGGCCTCGAGGAAGGGCGCGTACGGCATGAGCACCGCCCCGGCGAAGTAGTTCGCGAGCGCGACGCGCGCGAGGCCTCGCGACTCGTCGCTCGTGAGCCGCGCGTCGGCGGTGATGCGATCCATCAGCGGCCCTTGCGTGAGGACGGCGATCTGATGGGCGAGCTGGAAGGTGCGGCTGCGCGTCGGCAACAGCTCCGAGAGGACGAGGAGCTTGCGGTGTGGATCGAACCGGCGCAAGACGCCCCGCTCCGAGCCCCAGCGGGCGATCTGCACCTGCGTGCCGAGCTCCTTCTCGAGGTAGCGGATCAGCCCCGGGTAGAGGTCCTCGGTCGAGAGCTTCGCTCGGGCGATCAGTTCCTCCGCCGCCGCCTCGAGCTCGGGGAAGTGGTTCAAGTGCCGCTGGATGAGATCCGTGACCTCCTCGCTCGGCAGGTGCGCGGCCGGCGATGCGAGCTCCTCGCCGTCCGAGAGGCGCGACGACAGATCGTCCGCCGAGGCACGTGCGGCCTGATACGCCCGATACAGCGACAAGACGGCGCGTGCGGCGCTGGGGCTCGCGGCCGCCATCTCGCGGACGTCGACGGACGTGAGGTCGTGATCCTCGAAGAGCGGGTCGGCGAATGCTTCGGTGAGATCGGCGACGAGCCGCGCGTCCTCGTCCGTCGCGAAGGAGTGGACGTCGACGTTGAAGAGCTGCGCGAGCTTGATGAGCAGGTTCGCGGGAAGCGGCCGCCGGTTGTTCTCGATCAGATTCAGGTAGCTCGGTGAGATCTCGAGCTTGTTCGCGAGCTGCACCTGGCTGAGGCCCTCACGCCGTCGAAGCGCTCGAACTTTCGCGCCAAATCGAGGGGATTCGGCGGTTTGACGCAGGGGCATTTCTCACCTCCGTGGCGGACCTGTCATTGACAGCTTTTACACACATACAGTCTGTCATTGACAACGAAAAACACGTGTTTCGTCCGCCCTACACATCGAATCTTGACTGCAAACAGCTTACACCACAAGCTCCTAACACGCTGCATCAATCCCGCGTCCTCCGCTGCCCACGCCGCACGCCATGGCCACCCGACTTCCTCCCCACGTATCGCTGGTCGCCAAGCCTGTCCCCGCACAGGACGCCGTCCTCACGGAGGACGCCGTCGCCTTCGTCGCCGACCTGGTCCGGAAGTTCCGTCCGCGCGTCGGCGAGCTGCTCGCGAAGCGAGCCGAGCGGCAGAAGGCGTTCGACGGCGGCGCGCTCCCCGACTTTCTGCCGGAGACGGCGGACGTCCGCAGCGGCGATTGGCGCTGCGCGCCGGTGCCGGAGCTGATTCAGGACCGCCGCGTCGAGATCACCGGCCCGGTCGACCGGAAGATGATCATCAACGCGCTCAACTCGGGCGCGAACGTCTTCATGGCGGACTTCGAGGACGCCACGACGCCGACCTGGCAGAACCTGATCGACGGGCAGAAGAACCTCTACGACGCGGTCCGGCGGACGATCACCTTCGAGCAGGGAGAGAAGAAGTACGCCCTGAAGGACGAGACCGCGGTCCTCTTCGTCCGCCCGCGCGGCTGGCACCTGCCGGAGAAGCACCTCCTCGTCGACGGTGAGCCTGCGACGGGCGCGCTGTTCGACTTCGGTCTGTTCTTCTTCCACAACGCGAAGGAGCAGATCGCGCGCGGCGCCGGCCCCTTCTTCTACCTGCCGAAGATGGAGAGCCACCTCGAGGCGCGGCTCTGGAACGACGTCTTCGTCTTCGCCCAGGAGCGGCTCGGCATCCCGCGCGGGACGATCAAGGCGACCTGCCTCATCGAGACGCTGCCCGCGGCGTTCGAGATGGACGAGATCCTCCACGAGCTCCGCGAGCACTCCGCAGGCCTCAACTGCGGTCGCTGGGACTACATCTTCAGCTTCATCAAGAAGCGCGCGAACGACCCCGCGGCGCTCCTGCCCGACCGCGGTCAGGTCACGATGGACAAGGCGTTCCTCGACGCCTACGTCACGCTCCTCATCCAGACGTGCCACCGCCGCGGCGTCCACGCGATGGGCGGGATGGCGGCGCAGATCCCGATCAAGGACGATCCGAAGCGGAACGAAGAGGCCCTCGCGAAGGTGCGGGCCGACAAGCTCCGCGAGGTCACGAAGGGCCACGACGGGACGTGGGTCGCCCACCCCGGCCTCGTCGCCGTCGCGCGCGAGGTCTTCGACGCGCACATGCCCGGCAAGAACCAGATCGACAGGAAGGCCGAGCCCGTGAAGGTGACGCGCGAGGACCTGCTCCGGCCGCACGAAGGCACGCGCACCGACGCGGGGCTTCGCCACAACATCCGCGTCGGCGTGCAGTACCTCGAGGCGTGGCTGCGCGGGCAGGGCTGCGTGCCGATCTACAACCTCATGGAGGACGCGGCGACCGCCGAAATCTCGCGCGCGCAGGTCTGGCAGTGGATCCGCCACCAGGCCACGCTCGATGACGGCTCGCCCGTCACGAAGGAGCGCTTCGAGCGCACGGTCGCGGAGGAGATGAACCGCATCCGCGACGAGATCGGAGCCGATCGCTTCGGCCGCGGAAAGTTCGAGGAGGCTCGCGATCTCTTCGTGCGCCTCTCCCTCGCTCCTCGCTTCGAGGAGTTCCTCACTCTACCCGCGTACGAGCTCGTCATCCGCGACTCGATCGCGAGCGACACCGCCCGTTGACCCACGAACACCGGAGAAGACCCATGAGCGCCGCCCGCATCCCCGCAGCCGATACGCCGCTGGCCGACCTCCGCGAGGTCGTCTCGCGTCAAGACCGCGACTCGCTCCACGCCAAGCGCTTCGACGGCATCGTCCGCACCTACTCGAAGGCGGACGTCGAACGCCTCCGCGGGTCGTTCAAGATCGAGTACACGCTCGCGACGCTCGGCGCGAAGCGGCTCTGGGAGCTCCTCCACACCGAGCCGTACGTCGCGGCCCTCGGCGCGCTCACGGGCAACATGGCGGTGCAGCAGGTCCGGGCGGGCCTCAAGGCGATCTACCTCTCGGGATGGCAGGTCGCCGCCGACGCCAACACGGCCGGCCAGATGTACCCCGACCAGAGCCTCTACCCGGTCGACAGCGTCCCGACGGTCGTGAGGAAGATCAACGCGGCGCTCTTGCGCGCGGACCAGATCGAGCACGCGGAGGGCAAGAAGGAGCGCTACTGGCTCGCGCCGATCATGGCGGACGCCGAGGCCGGGTTCGGCGGACCGCTCAACGCCTACGAGCTCATGAAGGCGATGATCGACGCGGGCGCGGCGGGCGTCCACTTCGAGGACCAGCTCGCGAGCGAGAAGAAGTGCGGGCACATGGGCGGCAAGGTCCTCGTCCCGACGTCGCAGTTCATCCGCACCCTCACCGCGGCGCGCCTCGCCGCCGACGTCTGCGACGTGCCCACGATCCTCGTGGCGCGCACCGACGCGGACAGCGCGAAGCTCCTCACGAGCGACATCGACGAGCGCGACCACCCCTTCATCATCAAGGGCGAGCGCACCGCCGAGGGCTTCTACCGCATCAAGGGTGGCCTCGACATGGCCATCGCGCGCGGCCTCGCGTACGCGCCTTACGCGGACATGATCTGGTGCGAGACGTCGACGCCCGATCTCGAGCAGGCCAAGAAGTTCGCCGAGGGCATCCGCAAGGAGTTCCCGAACAAGCTCCTCGCCTACAACTGCTCACCGTCGTTCAACTGGAAGAAGCACCTCGACGACGCGACGATCGCCAAGTTCCAGCGCGAGCTCGGCGCGATGGGCTACAAGTTCCAGTTCGTCACGCTCGCCGGCTTCCACGCGCTGAACTACGGCATGTACGAGCTCGCGCGGAAGTACCGCGAGCACGGCATGGCCGCGTACTCCGAGCTCCAGCAGGCCGAGTTCGCCGCAGAGAAGACCGGCTACTCCGCGACGCGCCACCAGCGCGAGGTCGGCACCGGGTACTTCGACCAGATCGCCGAGGTCATCTCGGGCGGCAAGGCCTCGACGCTCGCGCTCGAAGGCTCGACGGAGCAGGCCCAGTTCTGATCCCCTCTCGCGGCTCGCGCCCGTCGACGGCGAGCCCCCCGGAGCCGGCGCGTTCTCGGACGCGCCGGCTCTCCTCTTCGTGGGACCGCGCACGCCGCGCTCAGGCGAGCCGCTCGCGGACGAGGCCGTAGAACGACCCCGCCCCGTGGAACGACCAGCCGAGGTGGTCGAGGCACGAGCGACAGATCTCGATCTGCCAGGCATGCCCGGGAAACCACGTCCACACCGTCGAGCGCTCGCCGACGGGCATGCAGCCCGGCGCCGACGAGAAGCAGCGCACGACGTAGCGAATGCCGGACGGGTTCATGAACTCGTGCTCGTGCTTGCCGCACACCACCATCCGAGCGCTCTCGCGAGCGATGGGCGCCCGACAGGTGACGCAGCGAAGCCAGCGCTCCTGCTCGGCAGTGGCCTCCGCCCCCGCGCCGGGCTCCTCGTACCCGCCCGGCGCCGGCGCCTGCGGCCCGCCCTTCCTGAGGAGGAGGTCCATCACGCGGACACGATACCCCGTGAGGTCGGCCACGGGGCCGATGCTCGATTTCGCGGGCTCAATCGCGACAGTGGAGCGAGGCGTCCTGCGCGATCGAACGGTACACCACGCACGACGCGCGCTCGACGAAGCTCGCCTGCGCCGCGTAGTTCCAGCCGTGACGCGCGAGGAGCGCGATCGCGTAGCGCGGTCCGTCGGGCACTTGGACGATGCCGACGTCGTTCAGCGTGCTGTAGCTCGCATAGTCCGGCGGCGGTAGCCATCCGGCCTTGTGCATCATCCCGTCGCGAGCGGCCGGAGGCAGGAGCGTCCCCATCCATCCGCCCCAGCCGCTCCGTGGAGAGAGCCTCATGTAGCCGAGCAGCTCGCTCGTGCGCTCCCCCAGCAGCTCGCCGCGGTCGAGCTTCACGAGGAAGGTGATCACGTCGCGCGGCGTGAAGTAGTTGTCGCCACCGAGCAGGCCCTGCTCGGTCGCACGGCGCACGCGGCCGAAGCTCCAGTTCGCGGTGATGCTCTTGTTCATCCCGACGACGTCCCAGTAGAACCCGTTGACGGCGTCGATCCCTCCGGCGCGATCGATCGCCGTGCCGGCGAGGAAGTTGTCCGAGCTCTGGAAGATCGGCCCTGCGATGTCGCCGACGCCCGCGCCGGCGTACATCGCGGCCGCGACCCACATCACCTTGGCCGAGCTCGCGGACACGTGACGGACCTCGTCGCCGGCGCCGGCGTACTCGCCCGTCGTGAGGTTCATGACGGCGATGCCGAGCTCGGTACCGGGCGAGCGCGACGGAGCCTCCGCGGCGAGCGCGGTCACCGTCTCCGCGAGCGAGCCCGGGGGCGGCGGCGGCGGAAGCGGCGCGACCGGCGTGAGGTACTCCTCGTAGGCCCACCCGTCCTGGCCGGCATAGGTCACCGGCGCGAAGCCGTTCTGACTCCCGCCCGGACGAACGCGGACGCGTTCGCCCTGGTACATGACGGCGAGGATCGCGTAGCTCGTGCCCGGACCGGCGCGGAGGTTGAGCGCGCCGACGTTGACGACGGCTTCTCCCTCGGTGAGCGGCGCCTCCGACGTGGAGGCGACCTCCTCCTCGGGAGCGGAGCAGCCGGCGAGCGGAGCGAGGACGAGCGCGAGGGCGAGCCGAGCGGCGTACGCGAAACGGAGAGCCATGCCTGGCCGCCTAGCATCGGCGATGCCACAACATCACACTATCACATACACACAGATTGTCGTGCAATATCCTTCGGTTACATCGGTCGCCCGGGTAATCCGGTCGGGATCCGTCTCGATCCGTGGATAGCGAGCCGCCAGCCGACGCGCGATCTTTCAGGCTGCTCGGCGATGGCTTCTCGGCGTCCGTTCGGTTAGTTCGGTCGATGTCCTCGCTCTCGGATCCGAGCGACGTTACGTCGAACATGGCGCACACCGAGCGACCGCAGGCCCCGATGGGCGTCGGACCTTCGACTCAGACCTCCGACGCACCGGCAAGCGAGCGATGGGAGAGAGAGCCCGTCGTCGA
>CALFEQ010000180.1 GCA_937949945.1 uncultured Myxococcales bacterium | reverse complement strand
TCGGCGTGCCGGCGCGCGGCGCAGCGGCGCCCGTCGGCGTGGGCCGCGCAGCGCGGCGGGGCCGATCGAGTGGTCAGGGCGCGATGCGAGGCGGCGGGAGGCGACGCGCCGGCGCGCGGATCGTCGCGACGTCCTTCTCGGACGGCTCGGACGGCGTGTTCGTGGCACCGGCGGCGCGGGCGAAGCGAGAGGTCGTCTCACCCTCGTCGTCGTCCGTGGAGTCGAGCGCGCGCATCGTCTCGCGGTCCGGAGCGGGCGCGCCGACGATGGGCGCGCGGATGACGAATCCGGAGGGCCGCCGCGGTCGTTGCTCTTCGAGGTCCGCCTGCGTGGCCACCGCGGTCGGCGCGGCATCCTCGGCCTCGACGACCGCGTCCGTGATGTCGATCTCCTCGGCGGAGTCTTCGTCTTGGACGACGTCCTTCGGATCGACCACCCGCGTCTCGGCGAGATCCCAGCTCGCGCCGAGGACGCCGCCGATCGGCGCCGACACGGGCCCGAACGAGCCGGTCGTGAGCTCGATCTCGCTCTCGTCGCCCGCAGCGGCGCTCACGCCGCGTGCGCCCGTCTGCGAGTACGAGGCCTTGGCGATCTCTTCGACGTCGTCCAGGAAGGAGGCGAGCGCGGGGCTCGAGAGCCCGGTGAGCTCGACGATCTCCTGCCGATCCTTCGCGTCCTCGTTCTTCTCTTCCTTCTTCTCGTCCGCGCTCGAACCTTCGGCGGTCACGCTCTCGCCGGCGTCGGCAGCCTCGACCGGCTCGACGTCCTTGGCCGAGAGCTCCTCGAGGTGCTCCGAGGACTCCTGCTCGGCGGACTTCTGCTCGGAGGACCCCTCGGAGGATCGGTCGGAAGAGCTCGTCTCGGTCACGGCGCGCTCGGGTGCGGCCGAGGTGCGAGCGTCCTCGTCGAGCGACTCGAACTGGACGAGCGGTCCGAAACGGACGAGCGCGACGCGTCCGTTGGAGACCTTCGCGAAGAGCAGGGTCTTGCCGACGTGCGGCTCGTGGCGGAGCAACCCTTCGGCTTCGGGGTCGAGCGTCGCCACGTACTGCGCTCCGATGCAGCGCCGCGCCGCGCTCACCACCTCGCTCCCCTTGGGGTCGTCCGGGGCGACCTTCGGCACGACCCAGCGGCAGATCCCTTCGCTGTCGAGGAGGAGGGCGCAACGGCTCGAGTGGGCGACGTAGGCGAGGTCCACGCGGAGCGTATGAAGCCGAACCGTCAGCTCTGCAAGGCGAAGAGGCGGCCTTTTCAGGCCGGAGACGCTTTTGCTCTCGCGGTGGTGAGGAATTTTCCATCCAGCGTGAACGGAGCCCTCCGTGCTAGAACTCCGAGGGATGCGAGTCGTCCTCCTGTCACCAGCGTACCCCGCCGAGATGATCAACTTCTCGCGCGGCCTTGCGGAAGTTGGAGCGACCGTCTACGGCGTCGGCGATACCCCTCGCGACCAACTCCCGCCGAACGTCAAACGGTATCTGGCCGATTACCTGACGGTCCCGCGCATCCTCGACGAGGTCGACGTGATGAACCGCGTCTCGGACTGGCTCCGAGGCCGGTACATCGATCGCGTGCTCACCGTCTGGGAGCCCCTCGTCATGCTCGCGGCGCGCCTGCGCGAGCGTTGGGGGGTACCCGGTATGAACGTCGAAACGGCGCGCGGCTTCCGCGACAAGGAGGTCATGAAGCAGCGCGTCCGCGCGGCGGGCTTGCGTGTGCCGCGATCGCGTCGCGTCCGTACGGCAGCCGAGGTCCGCGCGACGGCGGAGGAGATCGGTTACCCGCTCATCCTCAAGCCGATCGCCGGCGCCGGCTGCGCCGACACGTACCACGTGACGTCCCAGCAGGAGCTCGAGAAGGTCCTGCCGCGCCTGCGCGGAGTGCCCGAGGCGAGCTGCGAGGAGTACATCGAGGGCGACGAGCTCACGTACGACACGGTCTGCATCCGCGGAGAGCCCGTGATGGAGAACATCACGCAGTATCTCCCGAAGCCGCTCGAGGCGCGGACGAACGAGTGGATCAGCCCCATCGCGATCAGCATCCGCGACATGTCCCAGCCGAAGCTCGCGGGCGGCATCGCGCTCGGCCGCGCCGTCCTCAAGGCGCTGAACATGGACGACGGCTTCACCCACATGGAGTGGTACCTCACGAAGAACGGTGAGGCCGTCTTCGGCGAGATCGCATGCCGACCCGGCGGCGCGGGCCTCGTCGATCAGATGAACTACACCTACGACGCGGATCTCTTCCGCGAGTGGGCGCGCGTCGTCTGCTGGGGCCACTTCGAGGCGCCGCGCGAGCGCAAGTACAACGTCGGCATCGTCTTCAAGCGCGCCCAAGGCTTCGGCCACATCACGCGCATCGAAGGCCTCGTCGACTGGCTGCGCATGTGCGGCTCGTGCGTCGTCGAAGACAAGCTCCTCCGCCCCGGCATGCACCGCCGCGACTGGCGGCAGACGCAGACGTCCGACGGCCATGTCATGGTCCGCCACCCGGACTTCGAGGAGACCCTGCGCATGTGCCAGGCCGCGGCGACGCAGATCCGGATGTACGCGCAGTAGCTCTCGGCATCACGAACGAGCCGTCACCTCGACCGGCACCGCGCTGAACGCCGCGTTGCCGGTGAGGCGATCGACGCGGCGGTCGTCGGTCAGATCGTTGACGCTCACACCCGCGTGCTCGCGTGCGACGGAAGCGCGGATGCCCTCGCGGTGGTGCCCCCAGCCGTGAGGCAAGCTGACGACGCCCGGCATGATCTCGTCCGTCACCGTGACGGTCGCCTCGACGGCGCCGCGTGCGCTCGAGACGCGGGCGCGGCCGCCGTCGCGTAGCCCGTACTTCTCGGCGTCGGTCGGATGCACGAGCAGCGTGCATCGTGGAGGGCCCTTCACGAGGTGACGGCTGTTGTGCAGCCACGAGTTGTTGCTGCGGAGATGTCGTCGACCGACGAGCACGAGCGGCGGCGTCTCGCGCGTCAGCGTCTCCTCGAGCGCGGGGACTTCGGCGACGAACGCCCGCGGCGCGAGCTCGACCTTCTTGCTCGGCGTGCGGAGCAGCTCGGGGAGGCGCGGCGTGAGCGGGCCGAGGCGGACGCCGTGCGGAGCGCGGCGCAGCGCATCGACGGACAGTCCACCGCGAAGCGCGCCGTACGGACCAGTGCGGAGCGCGAGATCGATCATGCGCTCCGGGTCGAGCAGGGGCGCGAGCGCCGTTCGCGCGACGGTCGCTGCCGGTCCGTTGCCGAGCCGGATCCGAACGACGAGCTCGCGGACGATCTCCGCGTCGTCCTTGTCGTCCGGACCGAGCGGGAGCGGCGGATCGACCCACTTCGCGACGTTCTCGACGGCGAAGGCGTTGAGCGCGACGTCGTAATGCGGGCGCTGCAGGGGAGAGCAGGGCGGGAGGATCACGTGCGCGTGGCGCGTGGTCTCGTTCAGGTACGGGTCGATCGAGACCATGAAGTCGAGCGTCGCCAAGGCGCGCTCGAGGCGGGTGCCGTTCGGGGCGGAGAGCACGGGGTTCCCTGCGCTCGTCAGGAGCGCGCGCACGCGGCCTTCGCCCGGCGTCTCGATCTCGTCGGCGAGCGTCGCGATGGGCAGCTCGCCTCCGATCTCCGGCATGCCTCGCACGCGGCTCCGGAAGCGTCCGATGCCGGCGAGCCCCGCGAGATCGGCGATGCGCAGGACGTCGACGGCCGGCGTCGTCCACATGAGCCCGCCTTCGCGATCGAGGTTGCCGGTGACGGCGGCGAGCGACCACGCGAGCCACGAGGCCAGCGTCCCGTGCTCTTGATGGCACGTCCCCACGCGCACGTAGCAGGCCGCGCGTGGCGCCGTCGCGAAGGCGCGCGCGAGCTCGCGCACGACGTCGGGGGCCACCCCGATCGCAGGACTCACCCGCTCGGGAGAGAACCGCTCCGCGAGCGCGCGGAGCTCGCCGAGCCCGGTGAGGAGCGGCGCGAGGCGTGGGCCCGGCGAGGCGAGGCCCTCCGCGAAGACGACGTGCAAGAGGGCGAAGAAGAAGAGGGCGTCGGTGCCTGGGCGCAGGAAGACGTGCCGATCGGCGAGGGCCGCGGTCTCCGTGCGACGTGGATCGACGACGACGAGCTTGCCGCCACGAGCCCGGAGCTCTTGGATGCGTCGGCGGACGTCCGGCGCCGTCATGATGCTCCCGTTGCTGACGACGGGATTGGCGCCGACGACGAGCCAGAAGTCGGTGCGGTCGACGTCCGGGACGGGCATGAGGATCAGGTGTCCGAACATCTCGTGCGCGGCACGCATGTGCGGGATCTGATCGGCCGTCGACGCCGAGTAGAGGTTCTTCGTCCCGAGCGTGCGCAAGAGGACCTGCCCCACCGTCAGGAGGCCGAGGTTGTGCGCCGTCGGATTGCCTTGGTAGATGGCGAGCGCGTCTCTGCCGTGCTCGCGAAGGACGCGCCGGATGCCGCTCGCGGCGTGCGCGAGCGCCTCCTCCCAGGACGTCTCGCGGAAGCCGGAGCCGTCGCGCACGAGCGGGCGTCGCAGTCGATCGGGATCCTCGTGCAGATCGCGCATCGCGACGACCTTCGGGCACACGTAGCCCCGGCTCGTCGGATCGTCCGGATCCCCGCGGACGTCCGTCACTCGGTCGCCTTCCACCTCGACGACGATCCCGCAGGCCGCCTCGCAGATCGTGCACGTCGCGAGCTTCTTCATGCGCCAGCGATTCTAGCGCCGCGCCTGGCACCCCCATGGGCGGGACGACCGCATCTCCTCTCGCAGGTGCTGCACGGCCGCGCGCAACGCGTGCGTCCGCATGGCCTCGTCGCTCGGAGAAGGTCGACGATCACGCTGGAAAAGCCGCTGGCACGTGACCTGCTCGGAGAAGAGCCAACGGAGGATCGAGACCATGGCCGTCGCCATCGAAACGAACAGGGGGGCCGTCCATGTCTCCGACGACGCCGAGCTCGAAGCGGAGATCGAGCGCCTGGCGGAGGAGATCCGCAACAAGGTGAACCGGACGCACCTGAACGTCCGCGTGGTGTGGACCGAGACGCTCCTCCCGATCGTCACGGAGGTCCGAGCCGGCTGCCGGAGCTCGAGCCCCGAGCGCCGGCTGGCGACGGAGCACGTCCTCGAGGCGCTCCGTGACTTCGCCGGGTCGCTCTGAAGGCGCCTCGTGGCTCAGGGGCAATCCCCTGCCGTCATCGCCGCGCGGACGAGCCTCTGTATGGTGACTCCGGCTCCCGTCGTGGCCGTGAAACCGAAGTGTCCGGTGAACGGCGCGTATCCCGGAACGACGAAACGCTCGATGAGCCGACTCTGATCGACCGAAACCGAAACCTCGCCGCTCTGCATCGTGACGGCGAGGACGTGATCCTCGCCGTCGGTGATGGGGAAGGGAACCGTGCGCGCGACGAGCGTCCGTTCGGCGACCGACTTCTTGGTGTCGAGGACGGCCACGTACGGCGCCGCGGCCATGAACGGATGGTCGTGGTTCGCGAACAAATCGATCGCGACGGCCCAGCCGTCGAGCCCTTCCACGCCGAGGCCCCCGCCGGGCTCCCCCGGCGCCGGCACCGCGCCGCGGACCCACACGAACGTGAACCCGTCGGCGATGTTCTGCGCGTCCGGCGCCTGCATGCGAAAGGTCGCGGTGACGTGGAAGTCGCCGAACGTGACCCGTTCGTCCCACCAGATCGCTCCGAACTGTTGCTGGTCGTTCGTCAGCCTCAACGCCGGGCCGTCGATGGTCGCGCTCCCTTGAACGATCCATCGAGAATCGAGCGGAGTGACGGGGCCACCACCGCTCGACGGGTCGACGGAGATGGTGAGGCAAGTGCCGCCGCTGCTCTCGCCGGCGTCGATGTTCGCGCCGGCGTCGATGCCCGTCCCGCCGGAGCTCAGGCCCGTCGTTTCGACCGCGAGCTGGCAGCCCCCGACGATCGCTCCAGCCGCGACGGCGAGCACGCGCACCCCCTCCCAGCGCATCCTCACTACTCGTAGCACACGTGAGGGGCGCCGAGAGCCGGCTCCTCTCGCCCGACGCGCAGCCGCGCCTACTTCTTCCTTCTTCGCTTCTTCTTCATCTCCTTGGCGATGGCTCGCTGCCGCGCGGCCTCCTCGACCCGGCCGCCGAGCGCCGCGAGGAGCGCGTCTCGCGCGCGGCGGTGCTCCTCGATGTCTCCGACGCGATGGTCCTTCGTCGCGGGGATGGGCCCGTGGCGGGTCTCGACCACGAGTCGATGCCCGACGACGTGCGCTCCTCTCCCGCTCGACAGTGGCAGCGCCTCACCGGCCTCCAGCTTCACGTCCCTGACGTCGTCGATCGCGACTTTGCGCCCTCCGATCTCGAGGACGCCCCGAGCGTGGTCGACCACGATCCGAATCCACCGGAGCTGCCGGAGCTGCTCGGTCGCGAGCGCGGTCCCGAGCACGAGCATGACGAGCCCGATGACGCCCATGATGGCGTGCGAGAGCGGCCCATCGTGCACCCAGAGATCGAGCTTCGGCGACGTGGGGGTCGAGTGGAACTGCGTGAAGCGCGCTTTCGCGTCGAGCGCCCGCTCGTGCAGGATGTGCCCGCCCGAGACGTCGATCGTCCCCGACGACGTGCGAAGCTCCACGTTCGCGTACGTCGTGCCCTTGAGCTGACGCACGTTCGTCAGGTCCATCTCGACGATCTCCTCGAGAGGGACGACGCGCCTCCGCTCGTCGACGAAGATCGCGTACGAGGTCACGACGCACTCCCCTCGGCCCTCGCCGGTTCGCGCGCACACGAGGTGTGTCACGTTCACTCGCGAGAACACGAAGAGGGCGATGGCGAGGCTGAGCGCCGCGGCGACGCAGGCATTCCAGGAGAGCCTGTACGCCCTGTAACGGATGACGGTCGGCTGCGTACGAGGCCGAGCATCGGGCTGCGGGTCGTCCGCCACGGCCCGAGGAGGATACACGCTGGACCCTCGTTCGTCGCTCGTTCGTCGAGTCGTCTCTCAGGAAGCAGGCGAGCGCCTGCGCGCCCGTCCGCCGGCGAGGAGTGCGAGCGCGAGGAGCGCCATCCACCCCGCGCCTCCGTGCGAGCGCGAGCCGACGCTGCATCCGGCGTCGACGTCCTTCTGCAAGCGCGTGTCGCTCGGAGGAAGGAAGCCGGACGTGCCCGGCTGCCCACTCGCCGACGGCGGCTCCGGCTCGGTCGCGTCGACCTCCGTCGTCGTGCCCTCCGCCGGCATGGAGGAGGTCTGCGGGGCGACGTTGCACTTGTCGTCCGTGCCGAGCGGCTGGACCTCGCAGCCGCCGACTCCGTCACAGGTCGCGACCTCGACCTTGCCGTCCGCGCAGCGGAACGCCTTCTTCTTGTCGTGCGAGCAGTTCCACAGGTTCGTCACGTCGTTGCACTTCGCCGTGCCGCCGAAGCGAACCATGTACGTCGCCCACTCCCAGATGCCGGGATCGGTGTGCCCCGACGCGCCGCCGTAGTTCGGGCTGTTGCGGCACTCCTTCGGGGAGAGCATGCACGGCGCCGACGACGCCGCGATCTTGTTCCCGTTCGGGATCTGATCGTGACCGATGATGTGCGCCCGGTCGCGAGGGATCTTGTACTTCTTCGTCAGGTGCTCGACGAGCTTCGCGCTCTTCGCGTACAGCGGCTCGGGGAACGGCTTGGTCGAGTAGCCGACGTGCTCGATGCCGATGCTGCGCTGGTTGAAGTGGAAGTTGCCGGCGTGCCAGGCGGTCGTCTCCTCGGTGACGAACTGCGCGATGCGTCCGTCTTCGCCGATGATGTAGTGCGCGCTCTTGCCGGGATCGTTCTGCAGCGTCGCGACGCTCGCGTTCCAGTTGCCTTCGGTGTCGTGGATGACGATGTACTCGACCTTGTTGCCGTCGCGCGTCGGCGTGCACTTGTTGTTGCAGCTCGTCGGGATCCACTCCGCGCCCGGGAACTGTGCCGTCGCGAGCGTGTGGACCCGCGTGTCGACCTCGATCGTCAGTGACGGCGGGATCTCGGGGTGCGGGGGTAGGTGGACGATCTCGCCGTCGCGCCCCTCGAAGCTTCCGCCGCGCGCGAGCAGCGCGAACACCTCGTGCACGTAGCGCTCGCGGTGGAGATCGTCGGCGAAGCCGCTCATCTCCGCGACGGCCTCCGCCCACGACGCGAGATCGTCGGCGCGGGCGCCGGTGCGCGTGCCGAGCTCGGCGAGGACGAGCGCGCCGGCCTCGAGCGCGAGGTCGCTCTTCTTCCGCAGCTCGACCTCGCTCACTCCCACGAGCTCCGCGCCACGGCGGAGCGTATCGAGCTTTCCTCTACGGAGCTGCAGCGGGCCGGCGGCAGGAATCTCGTTGTGCTCGTCGACCTCTCGCTCTGCCGGCATGCCGAGGCCGTCCTCCACCTTCGCGATCGCGACGAGCAGATCGCGTGGCGCGCCCGCCTTCTCGGCGCTCGTCGCGAACGCGCTGGAGAGCGGGCCGCTCGTGCTCGCATGAAGGACGCTGGGCACATCCGACCGAGGCTCGCCCGCATCACCGCTGTCTGCCGTCGCGCATGCTGCCAACAGGCCGAGGACGGCAAACATCATGATGCGTGTATGCTGCATACTCATGGTGGAGGGGATGTGCAGCGAGCGTTCCACCACCGCGCGTTGCGCGATGCTCGGCGCCTTGGTGTGGTGCATCGACGAACCAGTCGCGAGCGCTCGCGAGGTGGTCGGTGCGTCGAGGTGGTGTGCCGCTCCATCGGTCGCGAACGTCCGCGAGCCTTCGCGGTCGCTCGCGGAGCGACGGACGTCATCGCATCGCGCTTGCGCGACGTGTGCGCATGGTTCGCGCGCGCACCATGGGTCCATTCATCTCATGCGCAAGAACGCGCGCATGCAACGGCGTTGCGCGACTTGCGCGAGGAACGACGCGTATCGAGCCGCCGGCGCTCCGCGGCGGTCCGCCCGTGCGCGGCAAGGGCGAGACGTCTCCCGGCGCGATGGCTACTCTGAGGAGCACCCGTGCGCTTGTTTCTCGCGTTCGATCTCGACGATGGGCTCATCCGCGAAGCGGATCGGCTGTCGCGTGAGCTCCGCAAAGAGCGCGCCTTGTCGCGCGCCAAGTGGGTGGCGCCGTCGGCGATGCACGTCACGCTGCGCTTCATCGGTGAGGGGGACGCCTCGCTCGCCGAGGCGCTCGGCGCTCTGGTGGAGAAGCTCGGCAGCGGCCGGCGGATCATCCATGTCCGCTCGACGTCCTTCGTGGCGTTCGGGAACGTGCGGCGCGCACGCGTGCTCGGGCTCGACATCTCGGACGACGGCACGCTCCAGACGATCTTCTCGGAGACGGAGCGCGCGGTCCGAGAGATGGGCGTCGAGCCGGACCCGCACGACGTCTATCGCCCACACCTGACCCTCGCGCGCCTGCGCGAGCCGACGGACCTGCGCTCGGTCGTGGGCGATCGAGCCGTCTCCCTCGCGGGGCGCATCACGTCCATCGTGCTCTACGAGAGCAAGACCCTCCCGACCGGACCCGTCTACACGGCGCTCTCACGGGCCGTGCTCGCGGATTGAGCGAGATATCGAGGCGAAGCGAGAGCATGCCGTGCGCCTCGCCCGAACGCGGGCTTCCGTACCGCTGCGCACATGGGGCAAGCTTTTGCGCGACGTGCTACTTGATCAGCTCATGAGCTGGCTTGCTCGGCCCGCAGCGGCGGCCGTCTTGGTCGCCACCGGCGTCGCGGTGGCGTTGGCATCTGCTTGTGGAGGGGACGAAGAGATGGCTCCGGGGGGCAGGAGCGCGCCGCCCGCCACGGAGTGCTCGGACGACGACGACTGCGAGAGCGGCGGCAAGTGCAAGGACGTCGGCGGCAAGCGCGTCTGCCTCTATCACAGGAGCTGCAACGGCAAGCCGGGCGCAGACGCGAGCTGCGGAGGCACGCCCGGCGACGAGACGAAGCCGGGTACCCAGGACTGCTGCGCCGCGCGGCTCGTCCCGGGCGGCAAGTACAACCGCTTCAACGATCCGCGATATCCGGCGACGGTCTCGCCCTTCATCATGGATGTCTTCGAGGTCACCGCCGGGCGCTTCCGCGCGTGGGTCGAAGCGACGAACGGAAACCTGCGTGCGCACGCGCCGCCGCCCGGGGCAGGGGCGCATCCGAAGATCCCGAACAGCGGCTGGCGATCGGAGTGGAACAGCCTCCTGCCGACCTCGCGCCCCGAGATCGATCGCATGCTCGGTCCGACGAACGGCGTCGAAGGCTGTCAGGTCGGCGGCAACCTCGACGACTTCGGCGCGCTCACGTGGTGGACGCCGAGCCTCGACGAGAAGGTGAAGCGGAACAACGCGAGGAACCCGCGCGCCCTCGAAGAGAACACGAAAGAGGCGCTCGACCGGAAGCCGCTGAACTGCGTTCCTTGGTACGTTCTCTTCGCGTTCTGCATCTGGGACGGCGGCCGCCTCCCGACGGACGCGGAGTGGGGCTTCGCCGCGTCGGGCGGGGCGGAGCATCGACCGTTCCCCTGGGGCGATCGCCTCCAGCCGCAGGACCTCGTGCGGATCAACGACGACGACCGCCTCTCGCTCGAGCCGAGGTACAGCGCCGGCGCGAGGCTCGTGACCTCCGCGCTCTACGACGAAGGCGAGAACAACCTCCTCAACTACAAGTTCACGTGGGGCGGCAAGGAGGCGGGCCGTTACGACAACGCTCTGCACATCGCGCCCGTCGGCCGCAAGGCCGCGGGCAACGGCAAGTGGGGGCACGCCGATCTCGCGGGCAGCGTCTACGAGTGGACGCTCGACCGCGGCCCCGTCCGGCAGGGCACGTGCAACGACTGCGCGGACGTCGCATGGCCCGCGCCGGACGAGCACGATCCGGAGGCGCTCGAGAGCCAGATCCCGGACTTCAAGGAGATCGACGGCAAGCCCAACAACCGCTGGTACAAGGGCGGCGCGCGCGTCGTGCGCGGCGGTGCGTGGGACAACGTCCTCGGGATGTCGAACTGGCAGTCGGAGCTCGAGATCACGGAGTACACGAACTACCCGGTCGGCCGCACGTACCGGTCGCTCGGCGGCCGCTGCGTCCGTGACCTCTGAGTCGCCCTCCATCGAGACACCTCCCGTCGCGTCGCAGCCCGTCGAGGTCGCCGTCCTCGCGCGCGCACGGCACGATGCCGGCATCCTGCGAGGGCCGCTCCCATGACGCTCTCGGGGCTCGACTGGGCGATCGTCCTCGGGTTCTTCGCGCTCAACGTCGTCATCGGCCTCGCCTATGCGCGGCGCGCCGGCGGCAGCACGAGCGAGTTCTTCCTCTCCGGACGCAACGTGCCGTGGTGGCTCGCCGGCACGTCGATGGTCGCGACGACGTTCGGCGCCGACACGCCGCTCGCCGTGACGGGCATGGTCGCGCGCAGCGGCATCGCCGGGAACTGGCTCTGGTGGAGCTCGGTCGCGAGCGGCATCCTCACGGTCTTCTTCTTCGCCGCTCTCTGGCGCCGCGCGGGCGTGATGACCGACGTCGAGCTCATCGAGATCCGCTACGCCGGCCGATCGGCCTCGGGCCTGCGCGCGTTCCGCGCCCTGTACCTCGCGCTTCCGGTCAACTGCATGATCATCGGCTGGGTCAACCTCGCGATGGCGAAGATCCTCGGGCTCACGCTCGGGATCCCGAAGGGACCGGCCGTCGCCGCATGCCTGCTCCTGACGGCGCTCTACGTCTCGGTGTCCGGCCTCTGGGGCGTGCTCGTCACGGACGTCCTGCAGTTCGTCGTGAAGCTCGGCATGACGATCGTGCTCGCCGTCGTCGCGGTCCGCGCGGCCGGGGGCATCGATCGCATGAAGGCCGCGCTGCCGCCCGAAAAGCTCGCGTTCGTCCCCGACCTCGACTCGGCGTGGATGCCCGCGCTCACGTTCGCCGTCTACGTCGGCGTCCAGTGGTGGGCCGCGTGGTATCCCGGCGCGGAGCCCGGCGGCGGCGGATACGTCGCGCAGCGCATCTTCTCCGCCAAGAGCGAGCGCGACGGCGTGCTCGCGACGCTCTGGTTCAACGTCGCGCACTACACCGTCCGCTCGTGGCCGTGGATCCTCACCGCGCTCGCGGCCTCCGTCCTCTACGGCCCGATGGACGACCCGGAGGCGGGCTACGTCCGCGTGATGATCGACCACCTGCCGCCGTCGCTCCGTGGGCTGATGATGGCGGGCTTCCTCGCCGCGTACATGTCCACGGTCGCGACGCACCTCAACTGGGGCGCGTCGTACCTCGTCGCGGACATCTACAAGCGATTCGTCCGAAAGGACGCGAGCGACCAGCACTACGTCCGCGCCTCGCGCGCCGCGACGCTGCTCACGATGGTCGTCGCGGGGCTGCTCACCCTCGTGCTCGACTCGGTGGCCGGCGCGTGGCGCATTTTGCTCGCGTTCGGATCGGGGACGGGCCTCGTCCTCATCCTCCGCTGGTACTGGTGGCGCATCAACGCGTGGAGCGAGATCGCGGCGATGGCCGGCTCGTTCGCGACGTCGATGGTGCTCCTCTACGTCGTGGGCCTGAATCCGGACGAGCCGCTCGAGTTCGCGTGGCTCATGCTCGGCACGCTCGCGTGCACCACCGCCGCCTGGCTCGTCGCGACCTTCGTCACGAAGCCCGAGCCGGAGGAGACGCTCGTGGCCTTCTACGAGCGCGTCCGCCCGTCGGGCCCCGGCTGGCGAGCGATCGCCGACAAATGCGGGCGAGCTCCGCTCGGCCCGCCGATGCCCGTCCGCGCGCGCGACTGGATCCTCGGCTGCGTGCTCGTCTACGCGTCGCTGTTCGGCGTCGGAAAGTGGATCCTCGGCGAGACGCTCCTCGGCGCGGCGCTCCTCGGCGTCGCCGCCGTCTCCGCGCTGCTCCTCGGGCGAGATCTCCGCGAGCCCGGCGCGCTGTCCGGCGATCCGAAGGCGTGACGCACCGCTTCCTCGGTCATCCGTTCCGTGCGAGCGGTTGCGCCTCGTAGCCGAAGCGACTAGCAGGCTCTCTCAGCCATGACCGTCGCGATCACCGGAACCGGGCTCTTCACGCCCCCTCACTCGATCTCGAACGAAGAGCTCGTCGCCGCGTTCAACGCCTGGGTGCAGGCCGAGAACGCGCGCAACGCGGACGCGATCGCGCGTGGCGAGAAGAAGGCGCTCGAGCCGTCGTCGGCCGAGTTCATCGCGAGCGCGTCGGGCATCCGCCGCCGCTACGTGATGGACCGCGTCGGGATCCTCGACCCGGAGATCATGGCGCCGCGCATCCCGGAGCGCCCCAACGACGAGCCGTCGATCCAGTGCGAGATGTCCGTCGCGGCGGCCCGCGAGGCGATGGCGCAGGCCGGCGTTTCGCCCGATCGGATCGGCGCGGTCATCGTCGCCTGCTCGAACCTGCAGCGCCCTTATCCCGCCGTGAGCATCGAGGTGCAGAACGCCCTCGGGACCAAGGGCTTCGCCTTCGACATGAACGTCGCCTGCTCGAGCGCGACGTTCGGCATCAACGTCGCGCACGATCTCGTCGCGGCCGGCACCGTGAAGGCCGCGCTCGTCATCTCGCCCGAGATCTGCACCGGCCACCTCAACTTCCGCGATCGCGAGAGCCACTTCATCTTCGGCGACGCGTGCACCGCCGTCCTCGTGGAGGACCTCGAGACCTCGAACGCCACCGAGGCGTGGGAGATCGTCGGCACGCGCCTCGTGACGAAGTTCTCGAACAACATCCGCAACAACGCGGGCTTCTTGAACCGCGCCGCCCCCGAGCACCGCGACGACCCCGACAAGCTGTTCGTCCAGCAGGGCCGCAAGGTCTTCAAGGAGGTCTCGCCGATGGTGGCGGACCTGATCTCCGGCCACCTCGACACCCTCGGCATCGCGCCGTCCGCGATCCGCCGCATGTGGCTCCACCAGGCGAACATCAACATGAACGAGTGGATCGCCCGCAAGGTCCTCGGCCGCGACGCGACGCCGGAGGAGGCGCCGTCGGTCCTCGACGAGTACGCGAACACGAGCTCGTGCGGCTCGATCATCACGTTCCACAAGCACCGCGCAGGCCTCGCCGACGGGGACCTCGGCGTCATCTGCTCGTTCGGCGCGGGGTACTCGGCGGGGTGCGTCGTGGTGAAGAAGCGCGCGCGGGCGTGAGCCGGCCTCCGGCCAGGCGATTCTGGCCCGTGCCACCCGAGGCGCGCCGTAACCGGTCGTGATCACGCCGCTCGGCTGCGGCATGCTGCGTGCTGGAGCGCGAGCATGGCCGCACGAAGCCACGAGGCTAGACTCGTGTCGATGTCCACGCTCCGCGCGTCGCCGTCTGCCGACGCCCTCCGTGCGTTGCTCCGCCACGTACGTCCCGTACGGCCGCTGAAGTTCCCGGGCGCAGAGCCGGACGACGAGCACCTGGCGCAGAGCCGACGCCACCGGAACCTCTGCATGGCGCTCATCGAGATCCTGCGCGCGGCCATCGGGCGCGAGCACACGCTGGCCGCGGATCAATTCGTGTACTTCGACGCGGCGAACCCGCAGGTGTGCCTCGCACCCGACGCGTTCGTGAAGATCGGGCGTCCCGATCGTGAGGAGTTCGACTCCTGGCCCACCTGGGAAGAAGGCTCGCCCGACGTCGCCTTCGAGGTTCTCTGCCGCGACACGCCCGAGAGGTGGACGCTCCACGAGAAGCTTCGTCGTTATCACCAGCTCGGCGTCCGCGAGCTCTTCGTGTTCGACGTCGACGCGGCGCCGGGAAGCCGGCTCCGCGTGTGGGATCGCATCGAGAACGACTTCCTCGAACGCATCGTCGACGACGAGCGGACACCCTCGGCGGTGCTCGGCCTGTTCGTCTTCGTCGGACCGGTTCGCATCGACGAAACCGATTATCCGGCGTGCATCCGCCTCTCACGGGATCCCGAAGGTCGCGAGCGCTTGGTCACGAGGGACGAAGCGCTCGGCGCCAGCGAAGACGCCCGGCGAACCGCCGAGGCGCGCGTCGCGGAGCTCGAAGCCGAAATCGCCCGCCTCCGTCGCGGCGCGTGAGCCTCACTTCGGCACGATGCTCATCCAATTGAGCATCGTGTATTCGTCGGTCTGTCCCGCCTCGAGCGTGATGTTCCCGTCGGTGACGTCGACGTCGACCGATTCGACGAGATAGGGCGTCGACGGGTTCGTCTCCGCGTCGTCGAACAGCACCTGGCCTTCGACGACCACGCGCTGCTTCGAGTACGTCCGGCCGTGCCAGCCGATGGAGACCGTCACGGTGTACGTGCCGTTCTCGATGTCGAACGTGAACGTGTTCGTGCGGCCCCAGTCGTCGTAGATGACGCTCTTCTGCAGCTCGTCGACGGGCGCGTCGGCGAGGTAGCGGTAGAGCATGATGTCGGGCTTGCCGATGTTCGGGCCCGACCAGCCGAGGCCCGCGGCCGGGTCGTAGGGCGCCCAGCCGACCTTCATCCACGTGTGGCCGTTCACGACGAGCGGATCGGCCTTCGGCTCGCCGGCCGGATCCTGGAAATTGACGTAGTACTCGCCTCGCTTGCGGGCGCCCGGCCCGGTCGACTCGAGCACCGGGCAGCCGTTGACCTTGCCCTCGAGGCGCAGGCCGAGCTGGTTGCGGAGGTGCTGGAGCGCCGACGTGTCGCGCGTCCAGGACGTGAGCGACGAGGCGACGCTCGACGCGCTCACGTCGCAGCCGGCGGCTTCGTCGGGCGTGCGCGGGAGCGTGCCGCCCGCGAGCAGGAGGAGGTACTCGAAGTCCTCGGCGCCCTCGCGGAGGAGCTCCCAGCGGATGCTGCTCACGAGCTCGCCGTTCTTCGGCGGGTAGAGGAGGAAGCCGTCGCCGTTGAGGCTCGTGCCTTCGGGGCGCGGGTTCTCGTACGGGTTCGAGCCCCAGCCCGTGACCGAGTAGTAGGCGAAGCCCTTGATGCGATACTTGTAGGCTGCAAAGAAGGCGACGCGCGACTCGATGCCGGAGTGATCGATCGCGATCGGGTTGAAGTACGGCGGGCGGTCTCCGTAGAGGAAGTACCACCACACGCCCTCGCCCTTGGCCTGACGCTCCTTCGCGTAGCTCGGCTCGAAGTGCGAGAGGTTGGCCCACCAGAGGTCGTAGCTCTTCCCGTTCGCGCGCGGGTTCTCGACGATCTCGCGCTTCGGCTCCTCGCTGATCGCGATGCGGAGGTTCGGCGCGGCGGTCTTCGCGAGCGACGCGAGGTGCGCGGCGACGTCGTAGTCTGCCTGGTTCTGCGGCTCGTTCTGGACGTAGTAGTAGCCCTTGCCCTGCCAGCCTCGCGCGACGAGATACTCGTCGATCGCCGCGAGGAGCTTCGACCACTCGGCGTTGTACTGCGGCGTGCCGAAGTGATCGGGGCCGCGATCGACGCCGCAGAAGGTCTGCGGGCGCGGCGTCGAGTTGTTCACGAACTGCATGATCTGGAACGAGGGGAAGCCCTCGCCGTTCCAGCTCGCGCCGTCGATGTACTTCGGGCCGAGGCGCGAGAAATCGTAGTCGTTCGCCTCCTCCTTGAACGTGCCGGTGGCGCAGTCGTACTCGATGCCGCCGTTGTAGTTGAGCCCGGCGGGCCACGCGACGGAGGTCGGCACGATGCGGTGCTCGTACAGCCACGTCTTCAGTTTCTCGACCGCCTCGAGGCTCTCCGAGCCGCCGAGCGCCTGGAAGCTCAGGTTCCAGTTGCCGTCGAAGCCGAGCTTCTTCGGGATCGCGAAGTCGAAGACGTGGAGCCTCACCGGGACGGCCTGCGCGGCGCCGTTCACCGTGACGGTGAGCGTCGACTCGTAGTCGCCGGCCGGCGCGTCCGGCGGGACGTAGACCGTGATCCAGAAGGGCTGGTTTTCGCCGCCCTTCACGGGCTCGGTCGCGCCGAACGTCGTCGGCTCGAGCGGGTCGGGGACCCAGCCGCTCTTGATGGAGATCGCGTCCGAGGGCTCCGTGATCCTCACGTAGCCGACGCGACGGATCTCGATCCGCGGGATCGAGCCGGGGCCCGAGAACGCCGGCATCTCGAGCGTCACGTTCGCGTCCGCGTCGGCGCGGACGACGATCTGGAACGGCTCGAACTCGTTCTTCGCCGCGTACATCTGGATGGCGTCGCCCGTCGTCTCCGGCGGCGCGGCTTCGCGCACGACCTTCTCCATCGTCGGCGTCGTCCACAGCGTCGCGCCCGCGGGCGAGGGGAGCTTGAAGGTCATCGGCCCGGCCGGCGTGCAGTCGGTGCAGACCGGCAGGGGCGGCGCGGACGAGCCGTCGGCGCCGCCGTCGGGATCGCTGCCACCGTGCTCCTCGTCGCTGCCGCAGCCGCCTCCGAGCACGAGCGAGAGCGTCAGGCACGCGAGGCCGACCCGAGTGATGCGCATGGTCGGGAGGATAACAGGCGTGCGCCGGCGATCAGGCTCGGGGCCGCCGCGCGAGGAGCCGTCGCCCGAGGAGCGCCGCGCTCGCGAGGAGCGCGCAGGCGGCGACGCCGATGCCCGTCCTCGATGCTGGCGCCGGTGCGACGCTCGACACGCAGCCCTTGTCCGGCTCCTGGCACTCCGGGCTGTAGCCTCCGCGCGGGGTCGGGTCGCACTGCGGGGCCTGCGTGACCTTGCCGTCGAGCACCGCGCGATCGCCGTCGGGCCTGTAGATCGTGCAGATCGCCGCGACGTCGTCCGGCGAGAGGTAGCGCATGCTCGTCTGGCCTTGGTCGTAGCGGGCGTACATCGTCGACTCGCGCACGTCGGAGTGCGCGATGCCGAGGAAGTGCCCCGCCTCGTGCGTGACCACGCTCAAGAAGTCGTACGCGTCGGGTGCGACGGGATCGCGGATCGCGAGCGGCTCCATGTCGAGCGTGTTGATCTCCATGTCCGCGTTGTAGATCTCGCCCGTCTCCGGGTTGTAGACGACCGTGGTGAGCCCGAGGACGGTCTTGCCGTACGGCCAGGTCTCGTCGCGGAAGATGATGAGGTTCTGGTTGGGGACGCCCGACTTGTACTCGACCTTCGCGCAGTCCGCGGGGCCGAGGTCGCGCACGTCGATGCTCGTGCGCGAGCGGCCCGAGCCGTCCGTGGGGCACGTGGCGCCCGTCCATCGCGTGAAGGCGGTCGAGAGCGCGTCCGCCGCGTCCTGGTACGAGATCTTGCGGCTCGCGCTCCGGTGCATGCTGTAGCCGAGGCACGCGTTGCGCCAGAACAAGGGGACGCCCTTCGCCCAGCAGCCCGAGATGGTCGCGTCGTAGTCGGGTGGCGCCTTCTCCGTCGTCGTTCGGCAGAAGGCGGATGCGTCCTTCGCCGCGAGCGTGATGCACGCCGCGACGATGGCGCCCGCCACGAGCCGGAGGTGGAGTCGATGCCCGCCCATCGCGGAGATAAATACCTCAGGCCGGGACGATCAGCCGAAGGCCGCGCGCGACGACCTCGATCGTGACGTTGGGGGTCGCCGGCCACTCCTCGCCGTCGAGCTGTGCCGCGAGCGGCGCGCCGCCCGGCGGTGGAAAAATCGTCAGCTCCATCCGAGAGGCACGGATCGGCTTCGAGTGCTCGATGCCGATTTCGTTCAGCATCTCCTCGGTGATCGGGTTGCCGTCGAGATCCACGATCGCCTTCGAGGTCCAGTCTCGCTTGCCGCGGAAAGGGACGAGCTCGAACGCTCCGTCGTCGTGTCGGCTCGTCTTGTCGAGGACCCACGCGCCGGCGTAGATGCGCGTGTTCTTGACGACGAGATCCGTCAGTCCATCGAGCTCGACCGCTTTGCCGTCGAGGACGGCCTCCACGCGCAGCTTGTCGTCGATGACGTACGACTCGAGGAACGTCTTCAGGAGCGCGCCCGCGTAGACGGCGTGATCGCGATAGATCTCCTTCAGCGGGCCGAGCTTCTCGACGAGCGCGCGATCCTTGTTCCGCTGGGCGAGCACGCGTGCCGAGAGGCCCCACCCCGCGGAGTCGAAGAAGTAGTCGGTCTTGCCGCCGGCGCGGTAGACGCCGACGTCGAGCCTCGTCTCGTGACCCGCGCGAATGACGTCGACGTTCCGCGGCAGCGCCGCCGGCGACGCCTCGAGGCCGAAGCTCTTGCCCTGATCGTTCGCGGTCCCGGTGGGGAGCATGCCGAGCGAGACCCGCTCGCGCGCGTTGCTCGTGAAGAGGCCCGCGGCGACCTCGCGGAACGTGCCGTCTCCGCCCATGGCGATGACGACACGGATCGAGGGATCGGCCTCGAGCGCGCCACGGACGGCGCCGATCGTGCCGCCGTTCGGCAACGTCGGCAGGAGCTCCGCGTCGAGCTTCGCCGCACGGAGGAGGGAGAGGGCCCGATCGATGCGCTCTTTGTTCTTCCCACTCTGGGCGGTCGGATTGCCGACGAGGAGATGCGTGGGCATGGCGACGGATCATCTTACGCCGGAGCCCGGGCGCGGGGAGATGCAGTAGTCTCCGCGTCGTGTCCCGGCACCTCGAGGTCGTCCGTCGTGCGTTCCGCCTCTTCTCCGGGAAGGGCGCGCGGTTTCTCGGTGCGGCGGTCGCCTTCTACACGCTCCTGTCCGCCGCGCCGCTCTTCGTGCTCGTCCTCCGCGTCGTCGGCGCCGTGTTCGGACGTTCGCGCGCCGAGGACGCCCTCTGGGGCGGCTTGCGCGAATGGGTCGCACCGGAGGGAATCGAGACGGTGCGCGAGCTCACCGAACGGCTCGATCGGCTCGAGTCGTCGAGCACCCTCGGCATCCTGCTCGTCGTCTACGGCAGCACGCGCCTGTTCCGCGCGCTCCGCCGGGCGCTGAACCAACTCTGGGGCATCGACCTCGAAGCCGTCGAGCGCGCGCGTCCCACCGCGGTGCGCTACGGGCTCCGCTACGGCGGTGCGCTCGCGCTCGCGTTGTTCGTCGCGGTGCTCGTGGCGCTCCTGATCGTCGAGAAATCGGCGTTCGCGCTCCTCGCGTCCGTCGGCGCTCGGATCCCATCGGTGGTCGTCTGGGCCGTGGACCTCTCGACCTCCGTCGCGCTCGCCTTCGTCCTCTTCACGGTCCTCTTCCGGTTCCTCCCCGAGACCGACGTGACGATGGAGGAAGCGATGCTGAGCGCGCTCGTCAGCACGATCCTGTTCGCGATCGGATCCAGCCTCGTCACCTTCTGGGTGCGGCACCGGCAGCTCGGCGATCTCTATGCGGGCGCGAGCGCCCTGGTTCTCACGGTCTTCTGGGTTTACTACTCCGCGCAGGTGTTCTTCTTCGGCGCCTGCATCGGCGCGGCGATCCGCGAGCAACGGCGCGCGGGCGGCAGCCTCTCGGCGGGCTGACGGAAAGAGGAGCCTCGCCACTTGTCACCGCCGCGCGCGGGAGCGATGCTCGTCGGCCGGAGGGAAGCATGAGCATCGACGTGCACGTGACGGGGGGAGGCACGATCTCGAACGGTGAGCTTCGCGTGGAGCCGTCGACGGTGGCGCGCTGCACGCTCTGCGCCCGCGAGGTCGAGGCGTCCGCGTCGATCGTCGAGGGCGTGCTGGCGTGCGCGGCGTGCCTGCGCGATCGCCTCGACGCGATGAGCGTCGCGCGTTTCCGCCTGCGCGAGTCGCGGTCGGGCTCGCTGCCCTGGGGCAAGGTCACGAGCTGAGCGCAGCTTCGCTCGTCGAGGCGACCACGCGCTCGGCGGGGACGTGGCGATCGAGAAACGCGAACGTGTCCGCCCAGCACTTGCGCGCGGGCGCGCGGATCACCGCCGCGTGGAACGCGTGCAGCTCGCCGGGATAGTAAGCGTCCACCGCCTCGACGCCGAGCGCGCGGAGCGCCGCCGCCATGCGCCGCGTGTCGGGCAACAGCGGATCCTTCGTGCCGACGGGAAGGAAGAACGGCGGCAGCGGCCGGTCCGGCTTGTGCCCGCGCTCGAGCACGCACACGGGATCGGCGAGATCGAGCGAGCACGGCCACGGCCCCTTGCCGAGGTACGCCTCTTCGACTTCGACGAGGCGATCGGCGATGAACGAGGACATCTTCGGCTTGCGCCGCGCGAGCCGCGCGAGGTCGCTCACCTGGAAGACGCCGCACGCGGGCACGACCGCGCGCGGCACGACTCCGGTCTCGAACGCGAGGCGAGCGAACGGCTCCGGCCGCTCGTACGCGAGCGCGATCGCGAGGCTCGCCACCAGATTCGCGCCGGCGGACTCGCCCGCGAGGACGATCCGGCTCGTGTCGCCGCCGAACCGGGCCGCGTTCTCCACGACCCACGCGAACGCATGGCACACGTCCTCGATCGCGGCCGGGAAGCGATGCTTCGGCGCGAGGCGATAGCTCACGTTGAAGACGATGAAGCCGCGCCTCGCATAGCCGAGGGCCATCACCCAGTGCGTGTCCTTCGAGAGGATGCGGAAGCCTCCGCCGTGCACGTAGAACACGATCGGCCAGGGCGGTCCCTCGTACCGCCGCACCGATGCAGGGCTCTGCCCTCGTGACGGGCGCCAGACGTCGAGCAGGTGATCGCGCGTGGTCGTGCCTTCGCGGTAGCGGAGGTCGACGATGTGCTCGACCGCATGCCGCTCTGGCTTCGCCTTCGGGTGGAGCCTCGCGATGCGCGAAGCGCCGTTGAAGAAGCCGTCCACGATGAGGCTACCGACGTACCGCCGAGCCTCGACGCCGAGACGTGCGGCCCACGCGGCCGATCGGCCGTCCGGAGAGGACATCGGCGAGGATTTTACCAGAGGGCCGAGGCGGCGCGGCGACTTGCGCGACACGGAGGTCGGAGACACGATGTCGCGAATGCGACGTGGCTTGGCTTGCAGCATCGGAGCGCTCTCGCTCGTCGCGGCGTGGATGGCCGCATGCGGCGGTGACGACGACTCCTCGGTGGGGACCGAGGACGCTTCGGCGAGCGACACGAGCTGGACTCCGGGCGACGTCGACACGCCGGATCCCGTCGACGCCGGCTCCGACGCGAGCCGATCTCCGTGCAGGGGTCTGCGCGACGAGACGGATCTGCGCTGCGACGACTTCGACGACGGCGACCTCGATCTCGAGAAGCGCGGCTGGACCCTCGAGGACGGCGGCTCGTTCCAGCCGCCGCGCATCGTGGCGGACGCCGGCGTCCCCGACGTCGACGCGCCCACGCCGCCGCACCTGCTCGAGGCCGTGGCCGAGCCGACCGACGCGGGCTTGCCTCGCTCCGTCATCACCGACGACGTCGCCGTGACGAAGAAGACGACGACGCTCGAGGCGGACGTCTTCGTCGCCGAGTGGACGTCCGGCGCGTATCGCGTGCTGCGCTTCGATCTCGCGCCGACGCCGCAGGAGCACACCGGCCTGACGCTCGACGTCCTTCCCGACGGCAAGTGGCGCTGCATCGGCTACTCGACGCAGGCCCTCGGCAACCGGACCTTCACGGTGGGCGAGTGGCACCACGTCAAGCTGACCATGAAGGTCGACGACACGTACGTCCAGGCGTGGTGCCAAGTCGACGACGTCGTGACGGCGATGATCCCCGGGCGCCAAGCCGAGTCGAACAGGCGCCGCCTCGAGATCGGCGTGACGACGTACGCGCCGTCGACGCCGCGCACGCGCGTGCTCTACGACAACATCGAGTTCTACGCGGAGTGACGCGCGTCAGAGCTTCCTTCCGATCGCCGTCCCCAGGACGCCGGCCGAGAGGCACGCGACCAGCGTGACGCCCACGTAGAGCGCGGCCGTCCCGTAGAGCTTGCGATCGAGCATCGACAACGTGTCCTGGTTGAAGGACGAGTAGGTCGTGAGCCCGCCGAGGAAGCCGGCGGTGATCGTGACGCGGAGGGTGGGCGAGAGATCGGCCTTCGTCACGGCGAGGACCATGACGAGCGCGATGAGGAACGACCCGACGACGTTCACGCCGAGGACGCCCCACGGGAAGGACGTGCCGAACGCGCGCTCCGTCCACGTCACGACGGCGTAGCGCAGGATCGCGCCGATGCCTCCGGCGAGGCCCACGAGGAGGACTCGCTCCACGCTCGCTCCCGTTCAGAACTCGAACGCGAGGCCCGCCGCCCAGGTGTTCGTGCCCACGTAGAGCGCGTTGTCCTGGAAGAGGCCGTTGAGGTTCAGCCAGTAGTACTCGGCGTAGACGTAGGTGTTGTTGATGCCGATCGCGTTGTCCATGTCGCGCGACGCGCCCGAGTCGAGCGCGTCGAGGGCGAAGCCGATGCCGATCGCCATGTGCGTCCCGAACGTGTGCCCCTTGCCCGAGACGCCGTCCGCCGAGCGCGACGTGCCGCCCGACGACGACGCACGCCAGGGCGCCCACGCGAGACCGAGCTTCCCGTACGGGACGAGCGGGATGCCGGCTTCGCGCCAGAACGCGTCCACGCGAAGGACGCCGGAGAGGTAGAACGGGTAGATGTCGAGGCTGTACTCGTCGCCGGAGGGGCGGCCGCTCGTGGTCACCGCGGGGCGGCTCATTCCGACGAGGCCGGCGCCGATGCCGGGGCCGATCGTGCCGATGTAGGGGATGCGGAACGTCTGCCAGTCGAGCTCGAGGCCGAAGTAGAGGCGCGGCTTGTCGCCGAACCGGTCCTTGAACGGCGTCCCCGTGAGGCCGGGCTCCTCGTCGATCGCCGGGTAGTAAGGGGAGAGGCGGATCTCGAGCGCGAAGTGCTGCGGCGAGCGATACGGGCGCTTCTGTTCGGGGGTGCCGAACTCGAAAGCGCCGGCGTCGCGTGTCGCGAAGAGGACGCCTGCGAGCGCGATCGCGCCGGCAAGATGACGTGCAATCGTCTTCATCGACGGTCTTCTCTCTCCGATGCGATACGGCGGGACTTCGACGTGTTCCTCCGCCGGAGCGTCGATCCGGCGGTCGCGATCGCGAGGAGCAGCACGGTGATGCTGCCGAGCGGCGAAGCGCCGGCGGCCGAGCAGCCGCCGCCGGCGGAGCCGCCCGCGTTCCGATAGTCCTGCCAGAAGTCGGTCGTCTCCTCCGGCGTCTCGCAGATGACGTCCGAGAGCTGTCCGACGTTTCCGAACTTGTCGGTGGCCGCGACGGCGACCGCGTACGTCGTGCCGTTCTGGAGCGGGTTGCCGCCGAGCGAGCTCGCCACGACGGTCGTGCCGGTGTTTCCGGTCATGCTCCCGCACTCGAATTTCTGATTGAACTCCGCCGACGGATAGATCGGGCTCCCGTCGGCGTTCCGGAAGTTGGCGCTCGAGCAGCCCGACGCGGGCTGGTCCGGCGTCGTCGTTCCCGCGTCTTCGCACACCTCGACGATCTCGGTGATCGGGTTGCCGGCGTCGTCGACCCCGACCTCGCGCTCCTCCTCGTGGCATTCCGGCGTGGGCGCGGTCGGCGTCGACGGCGCGGAGCCCGCGACGTCGCAGTAGACCTTCACGCCGGTGAGCTCGGTGAGACCGCCCGTCGCCGCGGCGTCGCCCGTTCCGCCGCTGATGTTGACCCAGCTCACCTGGATGCGGCCGTTGCCCGGCAGCGCGCGGAGGCCCGACGGCGGCTTCGGGCCGACGGTGTCGACGGTGATGGCGACCGTCTTCTCGAAGGCGGCGGTCGCCTGCTGGCCCGGCGCGAAATAGAGGAAGTGGACGGTGATCGTCGCGAGGTCGACCTTCCCGCACAGCGATTCCTCGTCACGCTTCGGGTCGTGCGGCTGGTTCGGCGGCGCGCCCGCCATGATGTGGCGCACCGGGATGTCGACGTCCACCACCGTCTGGAGCGGGATGTCCGTGTCGAGCACCTTCCAGCACTGCGGGGTGAGGCCCGTGCGGACCGTCTGCTGCTTGCAGTCCGCGCCGGCGTTCGAGGCCCACACCTGAACCGAGGCGTTGGCCTGGAACCCGGACATCTGCAGCGTGAAGCGGATGAGCTGGTCGTCGTAGCAGTCCTGGAGGTTCACCGCCTCCGGCGACAAGTTCAGCGGGCGCTTCTGGATGATGCGCCCATCCTTGTCGAGCCGGGGCAGCGACTGCTCGTTGACGATGCTGATCGACTGCGCCGACGCGATGTCGGCGAAGGACAGCGCCGCGACGGCGAGGAGGACCGCGACGAGCACGCGGAGCCAGGTGAGTCGGGGAAGGACGAGCGCCTTCGGCATGGCGACGGGAAGCCCGCCACGTGCGGGCCGGCGAGCGAGCATGGGCTGACCGGGCGGCAGCATAGCGCGTGCCACGCCCGCCCCCAAACCCGCACGCGCAAAGATGCACGGCTTTCGGCCGATCGCGTGACCCGCTCCGCCGCCCATGTCCGCCAAGCTGGCATGCGGCCGCGCTCGATCCCCGTCCGCCTGCCAAAGTGACAACTGACAGCGGGCCGTCAGGATAGCCGTCGCCCGGGTGCGGCTCGGCGGACCACGCCCTCGGCCATGTGCTAATCGCTGGCGCACATGGGTCGCGCGCCTCTTGCCCAGGGTCCTTCTTCCGCCCCGCATGCCCGCGAGAGAGCGCCGGGCGCCAAGCACCTGAACGGCCATGCGTCGCGCGGGCGCGAGCCCGACGCGATCGAGGTGCGCGGCGCACGGGAGCACAACCTCGACGTCCCGTACCTCTCGATCCCGAAGCGAGCGCTCGTCGTCTTCACGGGGCCGAGCGGCTCGGGCAAGTCGAGCCTCGCGTTCGACACGCTCTACGCCGAGGGGCAGCGCCGCTACCTCGAGACGCTCTCGGCGTACGCGCGCCAGTTCCTCGGGCAGCTCGAGCGGCCGCACGTCGAGCGCATCCGCGGTCTCTCGCCGACGATCGCGATCGAGCAGAAGAGCGCCGCGTCGAACCCGCGGTCCACCGTCGGGACGATCACCGAGGTCTACGACTACCTCCGCGTGCTCTACGCGCGCGTCGGCGAGCAGCGCTGCGTCGCGTGTGGCAAGCCCGTGAAGGCGCGGAGCGCCGGCGAGATCGCGCGCGAGATGGCGGCGCTGCCGAAGGGCGCGAAGGTCCGCGTGCTCGCGCGCCTCGTCACGCACCGCAAGGGCGAGCACAAGGAGCTCTTCACCGATCTCAAGGCGCGTGGCTTCCTGCGCGTCGACGTCGACGGGAACCAGTACTCGCTCGACGATCCGCCGTCGCTCCAGAAGCACGTCAAGCACACGATCGACCTCGTCGTCGATCGCATCGTCATCGGGAACGTCGCGCCGGCGCGCCTGACGGAGGCCGTCGAGGCTGCGCTGCGCGAGGGCAAGGGCGAGCTCGTCGCCGCCGTCGACGACGGCAGCGGCAAGGAGCAGCGCATCCCGTTCAGCGCGAACCGCGCCTGCTGCGGCAGGAGCTATCCGGAGCTGAGCCCGCAGAGCTTTTCGTTCAACAGCCCGCTCGGGAGCTGCCCCGACTGCCACGGCCTCGGCACGCGCGCGGAGGTCGATCCCGACCTCGTCGTCCCGGACCCGCGGCTCTCGATCGAGCAGGGCGCGATCGTGCCCTGGGCGAGCGCGATGGCGCGCGGCGACGGGTGGGTGTTCCGCATCGCGCAGGCGGCGGCGAAGGCGTGCAAGATCCGGCTCGACACGCCGTGGAAGGACATCCCGAAGGATCGCCGGAACAAGCTGCTCTACGGCATCCGGGGCGAGCGCCTGAACGTCGCGTGGAGCAACGACCGCACGAACAGCCACGGCACGTTCGCCGTGCGCTTCGAGGGCGTCATCCCGAACCTCGAGCGGCTCTACCGCGAGACGAACAGCGAGGCGATGCGCGAGCACTACCGGAAGTTCTTCCGCGACCGCCCGTGCACCTCCTGCAAGGGCACGCGCCTCCGCCCCGAGAGCCTCGCGGTGTACGTGGGGAAGCGGAACCTCGCCGAGCTCACGTCGATGACGGTGGCCGACGCCTACGAGCACGTGCGATCGCTCTCGCTCACGCCGTCGCAGCGGAAGATCGCCGAGGGCGCGCTCGTCGAGATCGAGAGCCGCCTCAAGTTCCTCCTCGACGTCGGCCTCGAGTACCTCACGCTCGATCGCCCCGGCCCGTCGCTCTCCGGCGGTGAGGCGCAGCGCATCCGCCTCGCGAGCCAGCTCGGCAGCGAGCTGTCCGGCGTCATGTACGTGCTCGACGAGCCGTCGATCGGGCTCCACGCCCGCGACAACGAGCGGCTCATCGCCACGCTCCGGCACCTGCGCGATCTCGGCAACACGGTGCTCGTCGTCGAGCACGACGAGGAGACGATCCGCGCGGCCGATCACGTCGTCGACTTCGGGCCCGGCGCCGGCCACCTCGGCGGCAAGGTCGTCGCCGAGGGACCGCCGCACGTCATCGAGGCCGATCCGAAGAGCCTCACCGGCGCGTTCCTCTCGGGCCGCCGCAGCATCGCGGTGCCGAAGGAGCGGCGCACCCCGAAGGGGAAGATCCAGATCCTCGGCGCCCGCGAGCACAACCTCCGGAACATCGACGTCACGATTCCGCTCGGTGTCCTCGTGTGCGTGACGGGCGTGAGCGGCGCGGGCAAGAGCTCGCTCGTCAACGGCATCCTCCTGCCGGCGCTCGCGGCGCGTCTGCACGGCAGCACCGATCCGATCGGCGCCCACAAGGCCATCAAGGGCATCGAGGCGCTCGACAAGGTCATCGCGATCGATCAGAAGCCGATCGGCCGCACGCCGCGGTCGAACCCTGGCACGTACACGAAGGCGTTCGACTGCATCCGCGAGGTCTTCGCGCAGCTCCCCGAGGCGCGTGCGCGCGGCTACGACGCCGGCCGCTTCTCCTTCAACGTGAAGGGCGGCCGCTGCGAGGCGTGCGGCGGCGACGGCGAGGTGAAGGTGGAGATGCACTTCCTCGCCGACGTCCGCGTCCCGTGCGAGGTCTGCGGCGGCAAGCGCTACGACGACGCGACGCTCGAGATCCGCTTCAAAGGGAAGAACATCGCCGAGATCCTCGACACGAGCGTCGACGAGTGCCTCGAGCTGTTCAGCGCGTTCCCGCAGCTCCGGCGCATCCTCGAGACGCTCGTCGCCGTCGGCCTCGGCTACATGAAGATCGGACAGCCTGCGCCGACGCTCTCCGGCGGCGAGGCGCAGCGCGTGAAGCTGTCGCGCGAGCTCGGCAAGGTCCAGACGGGCCGCACGCTCTACGTCCTCGACGAGCCGACGACGGGCCTGCACTTCGAGGACATCGAGCGCCTCTTGTCCGTGCTCCAGCGCCTCGTCGACGCAGGGAACACGGTCGTCGTCATCGAGCACAACCTCGACGTCGTCAAATGCGCCGACTGGATCATCGATCTCGGGCCCGAGGGCGGAGCCGGCGGCGGCACCGTCGTGTGCGCGGGCACGCCCGAGGAGGTGGCGAAGGTCCAGGCGTCGCACACGGGCCGCTTCCTCGCGCCGCTGCTCCGTCGCGCGGCCCGCGAGGACGGGCGTCGCGCACGAAACAAGGCGTGACGCCCTCACGGAGCGTTGGCGCGCCCGTGCCGAGGCGTCGTACGATGAGCGAATGAGGCTCGACCTTCGTGCGATCGCGCTCGCCGTCTCGACGACGTGCGGCCTTTGCGTGTGGGCTTGCTCCGAGTCGTCGAGCAACCCGCCTGCCGAAGACGCCGGGACCGACGACGCGGCCCCGAGCGGGAGCTCCGGCGAGGGCTCTTCGTCCGGGAGCTCGGGGACGTCCGGGACGCCGCCGGCCGCGCTCACGGCGAGGGCGGAGATACGGCCCACGAGCGAAGCGAGCACCGTGCAGGGCACGGCGGAGTTCATCGAGCAGGGCTCGGTGGTGTTCGTGAACATCGACATCACGAGCAGCGGCGGGACGCCCGGCGAGCACGGCATCCACATCCACGAGAACCCGAGCTGCGACCCGGTCGACGGAGGCCCCGGCCTCGGCGCCGGCGGTCACTGGAACCCGGCGGGTGTGCCCCACGGCCACCCGAGCCAAGAGCCGCACCACGTCGGTGATCTCGGCAACATCGTGATCGACGACGCCGGCACCGGATCGGTCAAGCTCACGTTCCCCGCGACGAAGTTCTACGTGCACGACGGGCCGCTCTCCGTCGTCGGTCACGCGATCGTCTATCACGAGCAACGCGACGACGGCGTCTCGCAGCCCGTCGGCAACGCGGGCGGCAGGCCCGGCTGCGGCGTGATCCAGAGGGTGGAGTAGCGCCCGCTCCGGTCCTGGATGCGGAGGAAGGTCTCGCCTCGGACCACGTAGAATGTGCGGGCATGGGCCTCTTCCTCCGCTCGGGCTCGGTCCTCTCCGGCTGCGCCCTCGCGCTCGCGGCGTGCGGCGGCAACGTCGCGGCGCCCACGATGCAGGGCAGGGCGGGGATGCTCTCGCAGACGGCCGTCGCGCAAAAATGCGACGAGGCGAAGAAGGGGCACGAGAGGCCGTTCGTCGTCGAGTGGGACGCGACCGATCTCGCGAGCTTCGAGGCGAAGGCGTCGCGCGACACCGTCTTCGTTCGCTACGAGGGGTGCTCCCTCCAAGTGCTCGATCGCTGCTCGGACGCCAACGCGCCGGGCAAGCTCGGCGCCTACGGGACGCCGACGTTCACGAGCGGCACGATCCAGGGGTTCGACATCACGAACGAGGGCGAGCTCTACGCGAAGCTCCCGCTCGGCGCGGCGAACCTCTCGGGCCGCGTGCAGGCGGGCGAGTCGCTCCACCTGCAGTACTACGTCTCCGGCGTGGCGCAGAACACGCGCGACGCGATCTACGAGAGCGACCTCGCCGGCAAACCGGGATGCGAGGGCGCGACGCACTTCGTGTGGGCCTACAACCTCGGCGCGTTCGAGCTGACGAGCTCCGAGAACGTCTCGGGCGAGGCCGACGTCAGCGCCGGCATGGGCTCGGCCGGCGGCAAGCGATCGAGCCAGCGCCGGTCCGTCAGCTCGGGCGGGAAGCTCTCGTCGTGCGAGTCGCAGGACCAGCGTGGCTGCCGCGTCCCGATCCGTCTCGCGCTCCGTCCGATCACCGCCGGGCAGAACCCGGTCGAGGCTTCGCCTGCGGTCGCGCAGGGCGGGGCGGGGAAGGGCGACGAGGCGACGACGGTCACGGGCGAGTCGGCCGCCAGCAACGCCGCCTCGCTCGTCGCACGCGCGAAGGAGAAGCTCGAGGCCGGCGACGGCGCGAGCTGCGTCGACCTCCTCGCGAAGGCGGTCGGCTTCGACGCGCGTCTCGTCAACGACCACGAAACCAAGAAGCTCCGCGCCCGGTGCGTCATGGCGTCCGGGAAGTGCGCCGACGGCACGCGCGACTACCGCGCCGCGCTCGCCGCCTCGGACACGAAGCGCGAGCTCGAAGACTGGCAGCTCGACAACGCGGCTCGCGAGGAGTCGAACCGCTGGTGCCCGTCGGCAGGGACGACGAACCACGCCGACTTCATCGTGCGCGCCTACCGTGAGCTGAAGGCGATGGAGAAGGTGAAGGATCGGCGGGGCTGCGAGCGCCTCGCCGACGGCCTCGCCGAGCACAAGAAGGCGATGCTCGCGGAGATGCCGGGCATGCCGGTCGCCGAGCGGATGAAGAGCGAACAGGCCTCGAACCTCGCCTCGAACGGCTTTCTCCTCGCCGCCCGCTGCGTGGCCGCAGCGACCGGAAAGTGCTCCGATGCGCTCGCGGTCCTCTTGAAAGAGTGCAAGACCGTCGAGACGAGCGGCTGCGCCGAGAGCATGAAGAAGTCCTTCGAGGCGACCAAGTCGTACTACCAGTGCAAGTGAGCGCGGAGACCGCCCCGCGGCGTCGTCGATGGCGACGGCGACGACCGGGGCGGCCTCGGTCTCCGTCACCGCTCTCGCTACCGCGGCCGCGCCTGAGGAGAGCGCCACCGCTCGCGGCGCGAGGTCCAGCCCTCCTCGCCCGGCGAGCACTCCACGGGCGAGCCGCGTAGCCGTGCCGGCGCGTGTCGCGGTTTCCTCGACGGCGGCGCAGGTCCGGGCGCTCTCCGGGCCTGCTCCATCCTCGTCGTCCGCGCCGTCTCCGAGCACGATACGACCGGCGCCCGCAGGCCTCGCCACGAGCTCGAAGGACTGACGGTCGAAAATCTCAGAATGTGGCGAGACGTCTGGCCTGGTCAGCGTATGGAGCTACGCGGGTCAGCCATGCGCTTCTGCAAGCTTGCCTCTTCTTTCCTCGTCGCCTCCTTCGGTGCGGTCCTCGTCCTTCAAGGCTGTACGACGGCCGACGTCGACGAGCTCGCCGTTGCCGAGTCCTCCGAGCTCCGCCCGCTGCGGGCGGAGGAGATCGTCGGCTCGATCGCGTACGGAGACACGAGCGCGCCGATCCGGCACACCGGAAGCCCCGAGTACCGCGCTCTCTCGTTCCACGGTAACGCCGGTGAGCGAGTCGAGGCGTGGGTGCGTAGCACGGACGGGGACGCGATCGCTTTTCTTGCGAACGCGCAGTTCAAGACAATCGTGACGAACGACGACGCCCACGAGGGGACCCAAGATGCGCGCCTCGTGGCTACGTTGCCTGCGACGGGGCAGTATTACGTCGTCTTCCGCGAGCGCGATCGCGAGCCGGCGACGTTCACGGTCTCGCTGGCCAACCTGAGCGACTGCGAGGGGCTCGAGTGTGCGATTGTCGACTGCCGCGGGCCACGGAAGACGACCCTTCGCGGCAGGGTCTTCGACCCGGCGGGAGCGAATCCGCTCTCCAACGTGGTGGTCTACATACCGGGAGGCCCGACGCCCGAGGTCCTCCCTCCGATCAAGGACTCGACGCAGAGCGGAATCGCTTGCGAGACGTGCGCGAGCGTGATCGTGAATCCCCTGCGCAGCGCGCTCACGGACGCGAAGGGTGAGTTCGTCCTCGAGGACGTGCCCGTCGGGGAAGTCCCGATCGTCGTCCAGGTGGGCAAGTGGCGCCGGCTCGTGAAGGTCCAGGTGACGAGTCAGTGCGGCGACAATCACGTCGCCGACCGCGTGCTGCGTCTCCCGAGGAACGGTGCCGAAGGGGACATGCCGCAGATCGCGGTCACGACCGGCGGTGCGGACTCGCTCGAGTGTCTGCTCCGGGGGATCGGGATCGACGACAGCGAGTTCGTCGACGGGCACGACGGCTCCGGTCACGTTCACCTCTTCAAGGGCATTGGCGGGAGGATGGGGACGCCGGCCGAGAGCTTCTGGAAGGACGCCTCGCAGCTTCGCAAATACGACCTCCTCTTGCTGTCGTGCGAAGGCGTGGAGACTCTCGAGAACAAGGGCAAAGACGAGCCTGGCGCGCGCAGCTCGATGGTCGAGTACTTGAACGCGGGCGGGAGGGTCTTCGCCACGCACTACCACTACGTCTGGTTCCAGTCGTCCCCCGAACAGCAGATCAGGGACATTGCCACTTTCCGTGGTTTCGGAAACGGGCCGTCCAGCGGCGACTTCGACGTCAACACGACGCTGCCGGACGGGAGCCCGTTCCCGAAGGGGGAGATACTCGCGGAGTGGCTCCTGGCCACGGGAGCATCGACGACGTACGGGAAGATCCCGCTCGAAATGGTCCGAAACTCCGTCCAAACGCTCGCCGAGCCTGGCGTGAGCTGGATCCAGAAGCGGGGCGATCCGAACGCCGCACCGACGAACTACTTCTCGTTCAACACGCCGATCTCCGCGGCGCCAAAGAAGCAGTGCGGTCGCGCCGTCTACACGGATCTCCACATCACGGATCAAGCGGGCCCGCTCTCGATCGAGAGGTGCGAGGTCTCTCGCGGCCGCCTGACCCCGCAGCAGAAGCTGCTCGAGTTCCTCTTCTTCGATCTCTCCGCCTGCGTGATCGACGACCGGGACGTGCCGCAGCCGCCGGCGAGGTAGTCGAGCCCTGCGCGCGGCGGCGCTCACCGGGCTCGTCGCCACGCGCTCACTGTATGCAGCCCTCGTCGGCCTTCGCGGCGCGGTTACCCTCCACACAGGTCTTCCAGCCGTTCACGCAGACGGGGGAAGACGGCACGTCGCCCAAGCAACAAATCAAGTCCGCCGGGCCCTTGCATTCGGCGAAGCAGCAGACGGCCGGGCGGAGATCTCCGCACGACATGTTCGCGGGGCCGCTGCCTTCGGTCTCTCCGGCCTCGCATGCTTCCTGCTGCCTGCACGTGCCACCCTGAGGTTCGCAGTCGGGCGGCTCCGTCGACCCGCACTTCCCGTCGGGCTGCACCCAGTGCGGGGCGTTGCAGATGCAGACGCCCTGAACACAGGCCCCGGGGTTGCACTCGTCGTCGCCCGTGCACGCGGTGCTCCGCGGCTCGCTGGTGGCGTCGGATCCTCCTCCGCTGCCGTCGGGCGACGACGCGGCGTCTTCGTCCGTCGTCGCGCCGTCTCCGGCATCGACGGTGCCGTCCGGCGTCGGGACCGGGCTCGTCCCGAAGTCGGTGCAGGCGGAGCCCGTCATGCACGCACCGGAGAGCGCGATGACGACGAAACAGAAGGAGGTCTTCGGAGAGCGTGACATGGGGCGTGGCGCGCGGATCGACGATAGCAGCCGCGCTTCGGCCTGAGAACGCCGCGGGCGCGTCGTCCGCTGCTCGTCGTGTCGCGGGCATGAGGGCCTCGAGCACCGGCTGCACCGTCGAGTCGCGATGCTCTAGCGCTGTCCGGTCGCTCTCTGCGACGATGGCCGCGATGAGCGCAGGTGAAGCCGTCTACGAGATGTTCTGGGACTGCAAGTACTGCGGTCAGAAGAAGCTGCTCGGTATCACCCATCGCTTCTGCGCGAACTGCGGAGCACCCCAGGACCCCGCCACGCGCTACTTCCCGCCGGACGACGAGAAGGTCCCTGCGAAGGATCACCCGTACGTCGGCGCGGACGTGATGTGCCCGGCCTGCCGGCATCCGATGTCGCGTGCGGCGAAGTGCTGCACGAACTGCGGCAGCCCCCTCGACAAGGGCACGGAGGTCGCACGCCGTCCGGACGTCGTCGTGCCGCCGCCGGGGCTCGGGCAGTCCCCTCACGCGCCTGGTCAGCCCGTGCCTGTGCACGGCGGGCCCGCACACGCAGTCGCACCGAAGAAGTCGGCGACGTGGCTGTTCGCCCTGATCGGCGGCTTGCTCCTCCTCTTCGTCGGCTCGATTCTCGTCGCTGCGCTCTGGAAGCGCGAAGGCGTCTTCGAGGTGACGGGACACTCGTGGGAGCGCACGATCCTGATCGAGCGCTACGAGGCCGTGAGGAAGAAGGTCTGGTGCGACGATGCGCCGGCCGACGCTCGCGTGCTCTCGCGAACGAAGGAGCAGCGGGGCACGAAGAAGGAGCAGGACGGCGAGGTCTGCGGTACGCGCAAGCAGGACCTCGGCAACGGCGCCTTCAAGGAAGTGAAGGAGTGCCAGCCCACGTACAAGGAAGTGCCGGTCATGGAAGACCGGTGCGAGATCGAGCTCCGGGAGTGGCGGGTCGCACGCAGGGCCACCGAGAAAGGGAGCAGCCTCGCCGAGACGCCGCGCTGGCCCGTGACGGGCGTGAAGGGCGGGACGTGCGTCGGATGCGAGCGCGAGGGCGCTCGGTCGGAGCGCTACACCGTCGAGTTCGTCGACCAGAAGACGAAGGCCACGGCTTCGTGCGACCTGCCGCAGGAGCGCTGGACCTCGTTCGCGAAGGGGTCGAAGTACAAGGGCAAGATGCGCGTCGTGACCGGCTCCGTCGATTGCGACGCTCTCCAGCCGCTCTGAGCCGGCGCGTGCGTCTTTCAGGCGACGGAGCGCCGAGTCACGGCGTGAGCGTGCAGGCGACGTTGTCGATGAGGACCTCGTAGGTCCACGGGTCGTCGTCGCTCGGCTCGCCGATCGTGATCGTCAGCGTCGGCGTCGGCAAAGAACGCAGCGGATCTCCTGCCTCTGTCCGAGGGCCGACAGGGTCGCGCGTACGCCGAGCTCGACGTCGAGAACGACGTGGATCCACTCGTTGGTCCACGGATGGCCGACGAGCTCGCCTGTCGTCGCCGGCTCGCCGGTGAGCGTCTCGCGAAGTCGGAGCTCGTCGTTTCCGAGCTTCAAGGCAAGCGCCAAGAGCTTCCCTCCGCTCGTGTATCGATGTCTTCGTCCGAGTTCAGGCCTGGACCTGCGAACACGTCGAGCGAGCATCGAGCCCGCTGCGGGAGCGGGAAGGTCTTGCCGAGGAACGCCGCGCGCTCGGCGGCCGTACCGGATGACGTCAGGCGCACGCGAAGCGCGTACGGCGGCCCGATCGTGCTCGCGGCGAGCGACAGCTCACCTCCGCCGTACGTCTGCATCTGGCCCCAGCGCGCGCCGAGCGGGCCGTCGTCGAACGAGTCGCAGAACGTGGCGTCGCATCCGTCCGGCGTGGTGGAGCCGCCGTCGTTCGGATCGCCGCCGCCGTCGCTCACGGGCCCGCCTTCGGCTCCGGGGGCCACGCTCCTCTCGGGCGTTCCCGGCGCCGCGTCGTTCGCCGCCCCGCCCGTGAATTCGTCGTCCGCGACGGACACGAAGAGGCTGCACGCGCCGGTCATGGCCACGAGGATGGCCGCTACTGCTCGTTTCGGGCGCGCCTCGCGAGAGTAGCGGGCCTCGTCTCTTTCCGTACGGATGTAGGCGCATCGATCTCTCCGGGGCCGTACGCGGTGCCGTCAGGCTATCCGTTGTAGGATAGGCTGATGCGAACCTGGCTCGTGATGGCGGCGCTCGCGTGTGTCGTGGCGTGCGGCAAGGAAGATGCGCGTGAGGAGCCGCGTTGCGGCCCGGATCCGTTCGAGCCGGACGACGAGGGGGCGCCGCTGCGGCTCGAGACGATCGAGGACGATCCCTTTGGCTCGAACACGCGACCGCAGAGCGTGTCCGTCGTGCGCACCATCCACGGGGAGGACGACGTCGATTACTTCACGATCGACGTGAAGGACACCGGCATCGGTGGAAACCCCAAGGTGGAGGTCCTCACGCCGAGCGGTTTCGAGGCGACCGTCACGGCGCAGTGCACCTCGGGCAGGTTCGAGAGCCTCCGGTGTCTGCGAGGCATCGATGCGAGCCCATCCAAGAACGTCGCCTCGTGCACGAGCGACCGGCCGCCGGACCCCGATCTCGCCGCCATCGCGCAGCTCGAGGTCGAGTGCGCCGGGACGTCGAGCGACGACATCCGCCTGTCCGTGGTCGTCCGCCGCCTGACGCCTTCGCCGGAGTGCGCGCCCTACCGGTTGACGATCAGCGCGGACTGAGAGGCTCGGTTCACGAACGATCGTCGTGAGACGGCGCGCGATGTGTCCTCGGCGGGTCGTATCTCGCGACGAGGGGCCGCGGCGACGAACCGCTGGCCGGGCCGCGGCGACCGCAGGTAGACTCGGCGCGTGCCGAGGCATTCTTCGCGCCCGACGATTCGATGCGAGACGACGGCGCCGAGCCGCATCGGCGCCGACGCGAGACCTCGGACGAGAGCCTGACGGTGCGACGCGCTCTCGCGATCACGATCGCCCTCATCGCGCTGATCTGGATCGGGGTCGTCGTGCGCTACGCGCCGCCCGCGCCGGCGCCGAAGGACGCACCGAAGGAGCGATTCTCCGCCGAGCGCGCGCGCGCCTTCCAGGAGCGGCTCGTCGGCGACGGAGCCACGCGGTGGATCGGCACCGAGGGCAACGAACGCGGGCGCAAGGTCATCGCCGCCGAGCTCGAGCGGATCGGCTGGACCGTCGAAGAGCAGCGCGCGCGGGCGTGCACGCGATACGGCATGTGCGCGGCCGTCACGAACGTCGTCGCGCATCTGCCCGGTCGAGACCCGTCGCTGCCCGGCGTGCTCCTCACGGCGCATCACGACTCGGTGCCCGTCAATCCCGGCGCGAGCGACGACGGCGCCGGGACGGCCGCCATCGTCGAGACGGCCCGCGCGCTCGCCGAAGGCCCGCGTCCGCTCCGCACGGTCGTGGCGGTCCTCACCGACGCCGAGGAGGCCGGGCTCCTCGGCGCCGAAGCGTTCGTGCGCGAGCACCCTCTCGCGAAGAGCGTGCGCATGACGGTCAACGTCGACTCCCGCGGGAGCCGCGGTCCGTCGCAGATGTTCGAGACGAGCCGCGGCAACGCGTGGCTCGTCTCGCTCATGGCGAGAACCCTCGAGCGGCCCGTGACGTCCTCGCTCTACTACGAGGTCTACAAGCGGATGCCGAACGACACCGACTTCACGGTGACGAGGACGATCGCGGCGGGGGTCAACTTCGCGAACACGGCGGCGATCGAGAACTACCACACGCCGCTCGACACGCTCGCCGTCGCCGATCTCGGCACGCTCCAGCACCACGGCGACAACGTCCTCGCGATGACGCGCGCGTTCGCCGAGTCGGACGCGAGCGCCACGCCCGTCACGAACACGGACGCGGTCTGGTTCGACGTCTTCGCGTTCGGCGTCGTCCGCTGGCCCGAGCGGTGGACGAAGCTCTTCGCGTTCCTCGCGCTCGCGCTCGTGGCCGGACGAGCGGTGCGTGCGCGCGCGTTCGACCGTGGGCTCTTCGTGTCCCTCTCGATCGTCGCCGGAGGGCTCGCCGCCTTCGTCGTGGGGCGCTTCTTGCGCGGGCTCGGGGCGCTGCCCGCGTTCTGGATCGCGCACCCGACCCCGGCGCTCCTGGCCATCCACGCGGCCGCCGCCGCGGCGGTCCTCGGGGTCGCGTTCGCGCTCGCTTCGCGCTCCTCACCGCGCGCGCTCTGGGCCGGGACGTGGATCGGCTGGGGCCTGCTCGGCGTGGGCGCGGCGCATTTCGCGGCCGGCACGAGCTACCTGTTCGTCGTCCCGACCATGGCGGCCGCCGTCGCCGGCTTCATCGGGCTCGAGGTCGCGTGCATCGTGCCGGCCGCCGTCGCGGCCGTCCTCGTCCTCGCGCTCGCGCCCGGCCTCTACGAGGCCGTCGGCTTCGTCGTCCCGCCGCTCGTCGCGCTGCCGACGATCCTCACGTGCTCGACGCTCGCGCCGATGCTCGTCGGCATCGTCCGCCCGACGTCGCGGCTTGCGCCGGCGATGCTGGGCGCCGTGAGCCTCGTGGGCGCGATCGTCGCCGTGGCGGTGCCGAAGTTCAGCGCGGAGCGCCCGCAGCGCGTGAACGTGGTCTTCCGGCAGGACGCCGGCGGCGACGCGCCCGTCGCGAAGGTGTTCGTCGACAACACCTGGGGACCCTCGACGTGGGGAACGCCTCCCGCCGAGATGCTCGCCGCGATCGGCGGCGCCGTCGGACGCGAGCCTGCCACGCCCTGGACGCTGCCCACCCCGTTCGGCTCCGTGCCTCCGATCGACGCGAAGCCGCCCGTCATCGACGTGAGCTCGAAGAGCGACACCGACGGACGGCGACGCGTCGTCGGTCGCGTCCGCTCGCAGCGCGGCGCGCCGATCGTCGCCCTCTTCTTCCCGGGCAGCCGTCGCGTCGAGGTGAAGGTGGAGGGCACGTACGCGAGCTTGCGTCCCTTGCCGGGCGGATGGTTCCTCGGCTTCCCCGCGGCGCCCGCCGAAGGCGTCGCGGTCGAGATCGACGCGTCCGGTCCCGCCCCGATCGACGTGATGTTGCTCGATCGCACCCAAGGCGTCCCGCCCGGCACGAGCGCGGAGGCTGCGGTGAAGGCGCGCCCGCCGACCGCGGTGCCGTTCCAGGACGGCGACGTCACGATCGTGACGTGGCGTGGGAACCTTTGAGGCCTTCGGCCTCGAAGGAGTCCTCAGGCCTCAGCTCAGTCCTCCGTCGTCGCTTGGAGAGAGCTGAGACCTCAGGCCTTCGAGCGCGGAGATCTCGGGGGATTCGAAGGAAGCGAGGAAGAGCAGAAGGAGACGTTCGATCGAAGCCTCGCCGGGTGCGAGGGCACGACGAGGCCGACGCAGCTCGTGCGTCGAGCCTGGGACGCCGATGCTGAGGACCGAGGACCGAGGACTGACTAGCGCGGGCCGCGGCGTCCGTCTTGGGGGCGGCGATAGACCGAGATGATCGGGACGCCGTCGTGCGTGAGCACGAACTCGGGCGCGGTCGTGCCGTACTCGGTCCAGATGTTGTAGTCGACCTCGTTCATGTGCTGCTCGTGGTGCACGAGCGAGATCGTCGCCTCCGCCGGGCTGCCGACGCCGCGGAGCCACTGCGGGATCCGCTTCTCGTCGACCATGCGGTGCCACGACGGCCAGGCCGTATCCATGATGTAGACCGTGTCGCCCGGCTTCGTGTTCTTCGAGAACCAGTCGTTCAGGCTTTGCGTCGTGAAGCCCCAGAACTGGCGGTTGAGCCCGAGGTCCGCGCCCCCGGCGGTGCCTCCGAAGAACGGGACGTAGGCCGAGAGCCCGAACGGGTGCGAGTGCCGCGTCACCGCGAACGGCGCGACGAACGTGATCGCTCCGGCGATGGCGAGCGCCCAGCGCCGCTTCGTCTCGTCGAGGCTCGTGCGTGACTTCAAGAGGGCCTCGATGCGATCGGCCACGAGGTCGAAGCCGCGACCCGCGAAGATCGCGAGCGCGGGGTACGCCGTGATCCAGTGCTTCGTCCCGCCGAAGATCGGCGTCCGCGGGAGGAGGAACACCGCGAGCGGGACGGCGAGCGCGAGGAGGAGGAGCGCGTCGGTGTGCAGCGGGTCCTGTCCCGAGGGCTTCGGCCACGCGCGGCCGAGCGTCTCGCCGAGCCACCCGATCGCGCGGGCGCCGACGACGCGGAGGCGATCGAACGCTCCGATCGCGAAGAGCAGGAGCGTCGTCGTCGGCACGGTCGCCGCGATCATCACCGGCATGTAGCTCTTCGGTGAGGGCGGCCCGAAGTACGTCCGGCCGAGGAACTCGATGTTGTAGTACTCGTGGTGGAGGTGGAAGTTCACGTACTCCTGGATCCGCGGGAGCGTGTCGTTCCACAGCCACGGCCAGAGCAGGAGGAAGACGGCCGGCCCGATCGTGGCCATCGCGACGAGCGAGGCGGGGATCGGTAGGCGCGCCGTCTTGGCGGCGTCGCTCATCATCGAGCGCCCGTGCACGAGGATGGCGTGCGGCACGAACACGCCGGGCAGCATCCACGCGTTGTGCTTCGTCTCGAGCGTGAGCCCGAACACGACGCCGGCGAGCAGCGCCGGGCCGAGCCCGCCGATCTTCTCCGCGCGCCAGTAGGCGTACACGCAGGCGATCCACATCGCCATGATCGGCACGTCGAAGCACGCGAGATGCGCGTGGTAGAAGACCCGCGGCATCAGGCCGAGGGCGATGGCGGCGGCGATGCCCGCGCGCCGCGAGTAGACCCGCGCGGCGAACAGGTACGTGATCCAGATCGCGAGCCCCATCATGAGCATCCCGGGAAGCCGGAACGCGGTGCTCTGGTCCTGGACGAGCTTCCACTTGTTCCAGAGGAACATGTGGGAGAGCGCGAACAGGCTCTTCATGAGGGACGGGTGCTCGTGGTTCGCCGTCCAGATGGGATCGATCGCAGCCCGCTCGAGCGCCTTGCCCGGCGTCGAGAACAGGAGCTGGAACCACTTCTCGTATTGGGACGAGGCGGAGAAGTAGAACCCCTCGTCGCGCGAGAAGCCGAGCGTGCGCGCGGTCGCGAGGAGCCAGCCGACGTAGAGCGCGCCCAGGCCGGAGCCGATCAGGTGATCGACGTTGCGCTTCGCCCACGCGACGACGCGCTCGCCGAGCGGGCGCTCCTCCTCGCGCTCGGCGGGGCGCCCGTCCGCCTCCTTCTCTTCCGTGGCGTCCTTCTCGCGCTCGCTCTTCGAGCGCGAGCCGTCCGCTTCGCTCGCCTCCGCGTCGGGCTCCGCCGGCTTCTCTTCCTCGGCTGTCTCCGGCTCGGGCCGGATCTCCTTCGCCTTCGCCTCGACGACCTCGGGCGCGCGCGGCGTCTCCCGGAGCTCCGGGGGGATCGCCTCTCTGGCCTTGGCCTTCGCGTCCTCGGCCTTGGCCCTCGCCGCCACCATCAGGGGGTTGAGGCGCTGCGTCTCCTCGTTGACCTCGTCCTTGTCGCTCACCGGCCGCCCCCTGTCGCGCTCGAAGATGCGTGCCGCGTGGTCGCCTCGAAGCAGAACTGCCGCTGCGACGACGGCGCGATGTCGACCGTCAGCTCGCCCTTCTTCCCTTCGATGTCGTTCGTCGGCAGCTCGAAGCCGACCCAGCCCACGCCGACCTTGTGGAAGTGCGTTCCGAGCGTGTGACCGAACGCCGAGAAGGAGACGCTCACCTTCTCCGGGGTGGGCTTGCGCTCGACGAGCCACTGGATGCCCGAGTGCCCGTGCAGGCTCGCGCCGAAGGTCACGTCGGAGAAGCGCAGGCGCAGCGTCGCTCCTTGGATGGGCGTCGCGTAGATGCAGAGGTGCGGGCGGTGGTCGAGCGCGTGGAGCACCGCGACCCCGACGTGGCCGCCGTTGCAGACGAACTTGTCCGCGGGCGTGAGCAGCCCCTGCGGGACCACGGTGGTGCCGCCGGCGGTCCTCCCGCGCTGGAACGGGCAAGGCTGCTCGCCGTGGTCGTCGACGCGGCTGACGGAGAGGCGCTCGGGCGTGACGAGATCGACGAGGTCGTCGATCACCTTCGTGTGATCGGGGTTCTCCCAGAGCGTGACGGTCACCGCTCCGGCCTTGCGCTCGTCGACCTTCTTCCAGCCGGCGAGCGCCTCATCGTGCGCGCCGCGGATCGAGACCTCCCACGCGCGGGCGAAGCGCCGCTCGTCCGAGCGGCCCGCGCGCTTCGGCGTCGCGATGGAGTCGCCGAAGGTGCGGCGCCCGAGCGGATCGGCCCAGAAGGGCGCGAACACCACGAGGTCGTCGGGCCGGAGGTCGGCTTTGACGATGTTGCGCGCGGCGGCCCAGTCGGCCTCGGGGACGATGTCGTTCGTCTGCTTCGCATGCAGCGCCAGCTCGACGATCGAGACGAGCGGCACGGCACAAAGGAGCCAGCCGGCGGATGCGAGGGCTCGGCGCCAGCGGGGACGCGAGCCGTCGTCCGAGGGCGCTTTGGGATCCGGCGCTTCGCTCAAGGCGGGGGCAGCTTAGCTCAGAGGCTGGATGCAGTCAGGGGTGACAGCAAACACGGCCTGTACTAGGTACGCACGTCGATGGCCAGGACGAGAACGGGTGGTGGCGGCGAGGCCGTGATCGGCCGGTCCACGCGGATTCGTGGTCGAGTCTCCGGCGACGGCGACCTCCGCCTCGAGGGGTCGCTCGAGGGTGACGTCGCGCTGAGCGGCGAGCTCGTCATCGCCGAGGGCGCACGCGCGATCTCGAACGTGGAAGCTCGGGCCGTCACGGTCGGTGGCGAGCTCGAGGGTGACATCCGCGCCCAAGGCCTCGTCCACCTCGAGGCGGGCGCGCGCGTCCGCGGAGACATCCACAGCGAGAGCGTCGCCATCGACGAAGGCGCGGAGTTCGACGGCCGCTTGAGCGGCCCCGACTTCGAGCTCCCGCCCGAGCTCGGCGGCGGGGCCCGGCGCCGGTCCTGAGAGCCACGCGGCGCGAAGACGAGAACGCGACAGAGAGGATTCCCATGGCGAGCACGGTCATCGGCGCAGGCATCACCATCGAGGGCGAGGTCACGAGCGACGAGGACGTCGTCGTCCAGGGCACGCTCCGTGGCAAGCTCATCGCGAAGGACGCGGTGAGCGTCGAGCAGGGCGGCTCGGTCGAGGCCGACATCACCGGCGGCCCGGTCTCCGTGGCGGGCACGGTGACCGGCAACATCACCTCGAGCGACCGCGTCGATCTCCAGAACGGTGCCAAGGTCATCGGTAACGTGAAGGCGGCACGCATCACGATCGCGGACGGTGCCCAGTTCAAGGGCAACGTCGACATGGACGTGTGACATGAAGGACTCCACCGTCATCGGCCGGACCTCGGTCGTCACCGGGCGCATCACCGGCACGGGCGACCTCGAGATCGCCGGGCGCGTCGAAGGTGACGTCGCGGTCTCCGGTGAAGTGGTCATCGACTCGACCGGCATGGTCGGCGCGAACGTGTCGGCGACGCGCATCGTCGTCCGCGGCGCCGTCCGCGGCGACCTCACGGCCGAGGAGGCGCTCGTCGTCGAGTCCGGCGCGCGCATCGTCGGCGACCTCAAGGCACCGCGCATCGCGATCGCCCAGGGCGGGCTCGTCCGTGGCTACGTGCGGACCGGCGGCATGGCGGCGGCTCCTCGTCCGCGCGCCGCCGCGGCGGCTGCGCGTACGACCGTCCCCGAGGCGAAGGCTCGGCCGGCCGCTCCGCCGCCGCAGCCGCAGCGTGCGGTGAAGGCCGCGCCGCCGGCGCCTCCGGCGCCGGTGCAAAAGGCTCCGCCTCCGGCGCAGAAGGCCGAGACGAACCACAAGCCCGCTCCGCGTGGAGCTGCGGCCGCGGGCGCGCGCGTCGGCCCGCCGCCGCCCGTCGTTCCGGTCTTGAAGAAGGGGACGAAGGCCGTCCAGAAGAAGCGATGAGCCCGCGAGAGCGACTGCTCGAGCTCCTTCGCGATCGCTCCTTCGAACGCAAGAAGGTCATCCTCGCGTCCGGGCGCGAGAGCGACTTCTTCATCGACTGCAAACAGACGGTCCTCACCGCCGAGGGGCACTTCCTCGCCGGGCAGCTCATGCTCGACGCCGCGCTCGCCGCCGGGCCCTTCGACGCCATCGCCGGCGTCGAGCTCGGCGGCTGCCCGCTCGCGAGCGCCGCTTCGCTCACGAGCTGGACGCGCGGCACGCCGAAGGACGCGGTCTACGTCCGCAAGGACGCGAAGGACCACGGCAGCAAGCGGCTGCTCGAGGGCAACACGCGCCTTCCGGCGGGCGCCACCATCGTCATCCTCGAGGACGTGACGACCACGGGCGGCTCGACGCTCGCGGCGGTCGCGAAGCTGCGCGCCGCCGGTTACGTGGTCAACCACGTCGTCACGCTCGTCGATCGCCTCGAGGGCGGCCGCGAAGCGATCGAGGCCGAAGGCTTGCGCCTCAGCGCCATCTACACACGCCGCGACTTCATCCCGGACTGACGCCGCCGATCAGTCGCCGAGCCCGGCGCTGAGCAGGTTGGTGATGCTCCCGAGATCGTCGCCCTTGCTCTTCGACGAAGTCTTCGGCGCGGGCATGTCGTCCGCGTCGGTGCTGCCGCTGTTCGGCAGCGGCTTCGGACCGGCCGGCGCCGGCGGCGGCGGCGAGCGACGCGCGATCGTCGCGGCGCGCTGACCACGCGGAGCCGGACGCGGCGAGCGATCGACGTTCGGCTTCGGCGCGGGAGCCGGCGCAGCCGCGACGGGCTGCGGAGCCGGAGCAGCGGCCTGCGGCGCAGCCGCGACGGGCGCAGCGGCAGCGGGCTGCGGAGCCGCGACGGCCGGAGGCGGAGCCGCCGGCTGCGGAGCCGCGACGGGCGGAGTCGTGACGGGAGCAGAAGCGACGGCCTGCGGCTGCGCGACCGGAGCGGGCTGCGCTGCCGACGGCTGCGCGACAGGTGCCTGCGCGGCCGGAGCCTGCACGGTCGGAGTCGTGGGCTGAGCCGGCGTGACCGCCGTAGGCTGCGCAGGCGCCGTCGTCGCGACGGCCTGCGGCTGCACGACCGGCGGCGGCGGGAACTGCGCCTCTTCCTTCTTGCTGAGGCGGGGAACGAACCCGGTCGCGAAGAACGCGAAGAAGATCCCGAACGCGGCGCCGAAGACGAACCACGCGAACCGGCCGACCTTCGATCCCTGCTGCGCCTCTTCGAGCTCCGTCATCTGGAGCTGGTGGCCGATGGGATGCTGCGAGTAGACGGAGCGGTTGCTCGGCTGGCGAACGTGCACGGGCGCCGGAGCGGGCGTCGGGAACGAACGAGCCGGCGTGCCCATCGGGGCGTTCGCCGAGGCGTAGGGAACGCCCATCCTCGGCGTGCGCGTCGGCGCCACGATGACCTGCGGCTGCGACGGGACGTACGCCGGGGAGGCCGCCGGTGTGCGAAGCGGCTGGACGCCCATGACGAATCCAGACGGAACGCTCATCTCGCGCGGGACGGGAGGTGCCGGGGGAATCTGCGGGTGCGAAGCCGACCAGCTGTCTTTGCGATCCCTGAAGCCGTCGTCGGCGTGCTGCTGCGCGGGGAAGCTACGCTCGCGGCTCCGGCTCGACGACTGCGGAGGCTGGTAGCTCGAGCCGCGCGCGGAGTGGCTCCCCTCGCGTCGCGCCTCTTCGCGCTGCACGCCCGGGTAGTTCGCCTCGTACGCGGAGAGGTCGTACTGCGGAACGCGCCCCGCGTCCTTGCGCGGGCGCTGGCGCGGTCCGGAGTCCTCGGTGCGCGCGGCGTAGGCGCCGGAGCTGCCGAACCTCCGAGCGGGCGGCGGCTCCGACTCGTTGCGGTAATCGTCGCTCTCGGGACGGAGCTTCGTCTCCGCGTCGCGATCGAAGTGCGAGTCGTACGAAGCCTCGCGCACCTCGAGGGAAGGCAGCGCCTCGTAGGGAACGTCGAGGTTCGCGCGACGTGCCGTCGACCAGTGCGGGGCGGCGACGAGCGGATCGTCCGCCGGGCGAGCCTGCGTCTCGTCGTCGAAGCGCTGCTCGCGGGAGACGGCGCGAAGGCGTCCGGCCGCCATCGTCGGCGGCTCGTTGAACGCCGTCGTGGGGATCTCGGCATCGTTCTCGATCGGGCGGCGGATGCCGGACGAGAACCGGCGGGGCGGGGACGGCGGCGGCGGCGGCGCGGTCGGCTTCACCGGCCGGATCGTCGGGCGCACGGGGGCCTCCCTCCCACCCGGGGCCGCCGGTCGAAACTTCGGAAGCATTCCGCGGTTCGCCATGTCGGTTTGCCGTCCACCCGCATCCCGGGCGTCAGCGAACAGCGGTGATGCATCTTTCGTGCTCACGAGATCGGAGGGCCGAGGCCAACAACCCTCATGGAACCCAGGCGGTTTCGAGCGCCGCCGGTGCACGGGCGATCCACCCCTGGGTCCATCATGACCTAGCTCACGGGCTGAAAAGGTGACCTAGGTGACGCCTTGGAGACGGGCGCGTCGCCGATTTTCTGCTCCAGCGCGGTTTTCTGGCGCTGCCGTCCTCCCTTGTGGGGTCTTGGCGTGGTAGAAAACACACTTCGTGGACGCCAAGCGGATCGACGTCCTCTCCGACTCCACTGGAGAGACCGCAGAGAAGGTCGTGCGGGCGGCGATGCTGCAGTTCCCGCACTCGGGAGCGCAGATCCGCCTCCATACGCGGGTGCGCACGAAGGAGGCCGCTCGGCCGATCCTCGAGCGTGCGGCGCGGGAGGGGGCGCTCGTCGTGTTCACCGTCGTGAGCCCTGAGCTCCGGGAGTTCATCCACGCGTCGAGCTACGAGCTCCGCGTCGAGGCGCTCGATCTCATCGGCTCGCTGATCGGCAAGCTCTCCGTCTACCTCGATCGGCAGCCCATCAACATGCCGAGCGGGATGCTCCCGCTCTCCGACGAGTACTTCCGCCGCATCGAAGCCGTCGAGTTCACGGTCAAGAGCGACGACGGCAAGGAGCCGCGCAACTTCAAGAAGGCCGACCTCGTCCTCGTCGGCGTCAGCCGCACGTCGAAGACGCCGCTGTCGACGTTGCTCGCACAGCGCGGCCTCAAGGTCGCGAACCTCCCGCTCGTCCTCGGAGTCCCGGTGCCGCCGGAGCTCGAGGAGGCCAACCAGGACCGCATCGTCGGCCTGACGATCGGCCTCGAGCCTCTCGTCGAGATCCGCAAGGCGCGCCTCAAGCAGCTCGGCATGAGCGTCGACGCGAGCTACGGCCTGAAGGACCAGGTCAAGGCGGAGCTCGAGTACGCGAACCAGATCTTCGCGCAGCACCCGAGCTGGCCCGTCATCGACGTCACCGGCCGCGCCATCGAGGAGACCGCCGTGATCATCCTCGAGTCGCTCAAGGAGCGCGACGAGGCGAAGCAGATCGCCAAGCAGATCGTCTAGCCGGCGCCCGGGGCGGAAAAAAAGAGTCGCCCGTACGAATGTACGCAACCGGTCGGCTCCGCGGCCGAACGAGTGGGCATGCGTTGGACGACGGTGCTCACGTTCCTGCCGCTCCTGTCGGTAGGGTGCAGCTACACGACCCTCGAGGCTCCGAACCTGCCGAACCCGGTGACCCTCGGGCCGATCGACCGCGTGGGCGGTCATCGGGCCGGCGGGGAGGTCGTGGTCGGGAAGGTCAGCGCTGTCGCGATCGACTACGCGAGCGTCTCTCGGGAGACGGAGCAGATCGGCGACATCGAGGTGACGACCACCCGGACGTTTGTGCTCACCACCGGCAGCAACGAGCTCTCCGAGCGCGTGCTGCGGGCCACCGAGGGCCGCGCCGATCGCGACGTGCGCATCGACGAGCTTCGCGTCAGCGGGTGGGTGCTCATCGGTTCGGGCGTCGCGTCGGCCGATCGGACGATCGCGGTCGACGGCCGCGTGGTGGAGGTGGCCCATGCGCGCTGATCGCTCCTTTTCGCTCGGGCGTCGCATCACGCGCTTCCTCTCGACGGTGAGCACCGTCGTCCTCGCGCTCGGGGCGACCGGCTGCGCCGGCGCGCGCACGCAGCTCGTCGCCGATCGAGCGGCGTACCCGATCTCGCTCTCGCGCGCGGTGCGCGACGCCGACGGGAGCCTCGTCCCGCACGAGCGCATGGCGAAGGTCGGGACCCTGAAGCACGAGGCGACCGCTTGGGGGATGCTCTACTCGGCCGTCGAGCTCACGCCTCGCACCGAGATCTCCGATGCCGTCAACCGACAGACGGCGGCCGCGGGCGGCGACGCCGTCGTCAACCTCCGCGTCATGACCCGCCACTGCGGGGCCGACTGGATGGCGCTCTTCACGGCCATCCCGTTCTGGCCCGGGTGCATGGAGATCGTCGTCGAGGGCGACATCGTGAAGGTGCGCCCTGTCGCATCCGCGCGCGGCGCGCGGCTCGCGTCGTACTGGGGCGTTCGCATGGACAACCTGGAGGCGGTTCGATGAAGCGCGGAGCGTTCCTCGTCTCTCTGTCGCTCGCGCTCGCGGGCCTCTTCTTCGGGCGCGATGCGCTCGCCGACGGCGCGGCGGCCGACGACGCGAAGCTGCACGTGGTCGACGACGCCGGCGACGCGTTCCTCCACGATCGCTGCGCCTACCTCGGGCTGCGCGAAGGGGGCCCGCACCTGGTCGCGCCCGGAGCGGTGTTCGTGCTCGTGCGCGTCGTGGACGAGAAGCCCGTGGCGAAGGAGTTTCGATGCTCCGAGAGGCCCCCGTTCTGGAGGGGCGCATGGAGCCCGGCGCCCGCCGAGGTCGTGGCGTGCGCGGGCATGACCTCGTGCACGCCGCCGCTCGCGAACACGGCATCGTCTCGACCCGTCTCCACGCCTCCGTCTCCGCCTGCTCCGTCCACGGCTCCGGCGTCGCCCGTCGCTCCGGCTGCGCGTGTCGCTCCCGCGTCGGCCCCCGCGGCTCCGGCGTCGCCCGAGCCGGCCGCTGCTCCCGCGTCGGTCGCTCCGCCGCCGAGCGACGCCGGAACCCCGGCCGTCGCGCCCACGCCGACGAGCGAACAGCGCGGCTCTTCGACGCTCGGTTGGGTGCTCGTCGGCACGGGCATCGCCGGGCTCACGACCGGTGCGGTCGCCGGACTGATGCACCTCGACGCGAAGGCGGACGTGCGCGCGCACTGTTCCGGCATGACGTGCGACGCTCGAGCGCTCGACGCTGCGGAGCGAGAGCGGACGACCGCCGCCGCCTCGATGATCGCCTCTGCCGTGGGCGCGACGACGCTCGTGGCCGGCCTCGTCGTGCTCGTCACGGGCACGCCTCGCGAGGATGCGCACCGATCGCACCGCGTCGCCGCAGTTCCGGTCGTGACTCCTCGAGGCGCGAGCCTTTCGCTCGAAGGGAGGTTCTGACGACACGCTCCACGTCAGCTTGATCGTGGTGCGCTCCGGCCTAGGGATCCGGCGATGGCGGCGATCGGAGCGAGCACCGGATCCCGAGCGGAGGAGCCTCGCACGGACGAGCTGCTCCTCCGTTCGTCCGAGCGCCTGCGCCGAATGCTGGCGGGCGATCGCGAGCTCCAGGGCGCCATGCCGTCCGACGAGGCGCTCGAGGTCGTTCGAAGTCGCACGACGGCGATCGAGACGCTCGAGACGGCCTTCGACCTCTACGCCGATCGCGCATGCTTCGGCGAGCGAGCGGTCGCGATCGCCGGCGCCGACCGGCACCTTTCGCCGGGCTTCCAGACGGTGACGTATCGCGAGGTGTGGAGCCGGACGTGTGCGTTCGCGAGCGGCCTCGTGCGCGCCGGCCTCGTGCGCACGGGAGACTTCGTCGGCATCTGCGGTTTCGGGAGCGTCGATTGGGTCGTCGCGGATCTCGCCTGCACGTACCTCGCGGCCGTGTCCGTGCCGCTCCAGACGGGAATGAGCCCCGGCGACCTCGAGCAGATCCTCCGCGAGACGCGGCCCTCTTGCGTGGTCTGCAGCGTCGAGGTGCTCGACGCGATCGCGCAAGTCGTTCCGCGGTGCCCGTCCGTGCGGGGCATCGTCGTGATGGACCTGCCCGACGGCGCGGGGCCGAAGACGGCGTCTCACGAACCCGCGCTGGCCGTCCATCGCATGCGCGACGTGGAAGCCGTCGGACGCGAAGGCATCCTGCCGAAGGTCCTTCCCGCGTCGCGCGGGGAGCCGGACCCGCTGATGACGCTCTATTACACGTCGGGCTCCACCGGCACGCCGAAGGGCGTCATGGTGCCCGAGAGGCTGCTCCTCCGGCAGCTCCACATGGGATCGCGGAGTCGGCTCGCCGGCGATCTACGGGGCGTTCCGCTCGTCACCGTCGGCTACATGCCGCTCAACCACGGCGCGGGGCGCTTCGGCGTGATGCAGTCGATCCTGCGCGGAGGCCTGACCTGCTTCGTCGCGAAGAGCGACATGTCGACGCTCTTCGAAGACATCCAGCTCGCGCGTCCGACCGCGCTCTTCCTCGCGCCGCGCGTCTCCGAGACCATCTACCACCGCTTCCAGAGCGAGGTCCTCCGCCGCTCGCGCGACGTGCACGACGAGGCCGACCGGGAGCGCGTCGGCGAGCAGGTCATGGAATGGATGCGGGGATCGTTCCTCGGCGATCGGCTGCTCCGCCTCACGGTCGGCACGGCACCGACGCCGCCGGAGGTGATCTCCTTCTTGAAGCGGTGCTTCGAGGTGCCGGTCCTCGACGCATACGGGTCGACGGAGGTCGGCTCGATCGCGTGCAACGGACACATCCACCCGGACGTCGAGTGGCGCATCATCGACGTTCCGGAGCTCGGCTATCGCACGACGGACGCGCCGTATCCGCGGGGAGAGCTCCTCGTGAAGTCGCCGTCGCTCACGCCCGGCTATTACGCGAACGACGAGGCGACGAAGGCCGTCATCGACGAGGAGGGGTTCCTCCACACGGGAGACATCGTCGAGCAACGCGGGCCCGATCGCATCGTCTGGATCGACCGCGCGAAGAACGTCCTCAAGCTCGCGCAGGGTGAGTTCGTCGCGACGTCGCGGCTCGAGGGGCTCTTCGCGTCGCGCAGCCCCTTCATCCGCCAGGTGTACCTCTACGGGAGCGGCGTTCGGTCCTACCTCCTCGCGGTCGTCGTGCCCGACCTCGACGCGGCGCGCGCCCACCTCGGAGACGTCGACGACGCGTCGCTGAAGCAGCTCGTGCGAAGCGAGCTCCTCCGCATCGGTCGGGAGGAGCGCCTCCACGGGTACGAGGTGCCGCGCGATTTCGTGATCGAGCGCGAGCCGTTCACGGCCGAAAATGGCCTCCTCACCGAGAGCAAGAAGCCGGCGCGCGCGAAGCTCCGTGCTCGGTACGGCGAGCGGCTCGAGGCGCTGTACGAGGCGATCGAGCGCGTGCAGGTCGAGGAGCTCCACGGTCTCGCGGGCGATCGCGCGCGCTCGATCGACGAGAAGGTGAGGAAGGCGATGGCCGCGATCGTCGGCGTCCCGGACATCGACGCGTCGCAGGCGGAACGTAGCTTCGTGCAGCTCGGCGGCGACTCGCTGAGCGCCGTCGGCCTCGAGGCGCTCATCCACGACCTCTGCGGCGTCCGCGTCCCGATCGGCGTCTTGCTCGATCCGACGAGCAGCGTCCGCTCCGTCGCGCAGCACGTCGAGCGTGCGCTCGTACAGAGGGCGCGCCGGCCGGTCCGGTTCGAGGACGTGCACGGGGTCGGCGCCAAGGCCGTCCGCGCCGACGACGTCCGCATCGAAGCCTTCCTCGCGCCCGACGAGATCGAACGGGCGAAGGCCCTCCCGCGGCGCGAGCTTTCGCCGCGCGCGGAGGTCGCGTTCCTCACCGGCGCGAACGGCTTTCTCGGGCGCTTCCTCGCGCTCGAGCTCCTCGAGCGCCTGGCGGGTCCGACGCGAGGGGAGGGCGCGAGGCTCTACGCGCTCGTGCGCGCGCCGAGCGACGCCGCGGCGTACGAGCGGCTCGCGAGCACGTACCGAACCGATCCGACGCTCGCGGCGAGGTTCGCGGAGGCTTCGGCCGACGGACGGCTCGTCGTGCTCGCGGGCGACCTCATGAAGCCGCGCCTCGGGCTGTCCGACGAGGCGTGGGAGCGTGTCGAAAGCGAGGTCGACCTCGTCGTCCACAACGGCGCGCTCGTGAACCACGCGCTCGGTTACGAGCAGCTCTTCGAGCCCAACGTGCTCGGCACCGTCGAGGCGATGCGGCTCGCGCTCGCCGGTCGCGCGAAGTCGATCGCGTACGTCTCCACGATCGGCGTGCTCGCCGGCCTGGAGAGGAGCACCCCCGTGCAGGAGGACGAGGACCTGCGCGCCCTCGTCGCCGAGCGCCCGACGGAGGGTCGTTACGCCGCCGGCTACACGGGAACGAAGTGGGCGAGCGAGCTCCTCCTCCGGGACGCCGCCGAGAAGCTGGGGCTACCCGTCACCGTTTTCCGGCCGACCGACATCATGGCGCACGGCCGCTACCGCGGGCAGGTGAACGTGCCGGACTTCTTCACGCGGCTGCTGGCCGGGATCGTCTACACGGGCGTCGCGCCTCGTTCGTTCTACGCGCCCGGCGCGCCGAGCCAGGCGAGGCACTTCGACGGCGAGCCGGTGGACGTCGTCGCGCGGTCGATCGCGGCGCTCTCGGTGCATCGCTCGCGCGGCCTCGGCTTCGAGACGTTCCACGTGTGCAATCCGCACCGCGACGACGGCATCACCCTCGACACCATCGTGAGCTGGATCCGCTCCGCCGGGTATCGCGTGGCGCGGATCGCCGACTACGACGCGTGGTACCGGATCTTCCGCGAGCGCCTCTCGGGTCTGAGCGAGCCCCGGCGTCGCCACTCTCCGCTCGCGCTCCTCCACGCATGGGCGCACCCTCGGGGCGAGCACGAGCCTCGGGTCGACGGCTCGCGTTTCGTGGGCGCCCTCCGCGCGATCTCGGAGGAGCTCGCGGAGCTCCCGCACGTCAGCGAAGCGCTCGTCCACAAGTACCTCGACGATCTCGCGTTCCTCGACGTGATCGACCCGCCGCTCCGGAAGGCGAGCTGATCACGCGAAGCGCCGATGGCGGCTACGCGTGCGAGAGATCGCCATGAAGACGAGGAAGGCGACGATCACGAGCCACTGAACGAGGACGCCCGGCTCGATGGGCTCGGACGGAGCTGCGAGCGTCTCGTGCGCGCCGACGAGGCAGAGCGCGCCGAGAACCACCCATACGCATCCGAGCCACCGTCCGTTCAGCGCGCATGCGCGTCCGGCGCAGGCGCCGCCGTCGACGAGCTTCGGGACGAGGAGCGCTCGGAGGAGGTCACCGCGTGTCGTTCGGAGCGTCATGAGCAGCACGCCGTCGAGGACGAACACCGCGCCGACCGCGACGAGCGCGCCCACCTCGCCGCGCGCGAACAGCCCGCCGAGCGCGAGCACCGGCATAGCGAGAGCGTCCACGATGGCGATCCCGAGATCGACCCGCTGCATGCGGGCGAGCTCCGCGGGATCGATGTGCGGCGCGCTCGTCACGACGACGGACGGCCGTGAAGTCGCCTCGGGCGGCAGTAGACCCTGCTTCACCGTGTCGGCGAGCGCGAGCAGCTCGGTCGCGGGCCTCGGAGGCGGGGCAGGCGCATTCCTCGCGAGGACGGGCGCGACGTGTCGGAGAGAGAGGACGAGCGCGACGTAGCCGGCGGGCACCGCGCCGAAGGCACCCAGCGTGAGGATCGCCCCGGCGATCATCGCGAGCTCTTTCGGAAGGAGGTGCGGCGCGCCGAACCCGGCGACGAGCGCGAGCGCGCAGACGGCGATCCCGATCGCCATCGCGATGGCGAGCTGCCTCCGCATTCGTGGAGCCGAGACCTCGCGCCAGCGCTTCTTGATCGCCAGCGCCGTCCGCCGGTCGTGCCAGCGCAGCGGCCTGTGCCCGAGCTCTTCGTACGCCCGAACGCGCGCCTCGTGATGCGTCGCGAGCTCGGCGATCGAGCGGAGCTCGAAGACGGCGAAGTCGATCCGGTGCCGTGCCGGCGGGAAGATGCCGTGGCGGATCCTTCGCCAGTGCTTCTCCGGAGGCTTGCTGTTGGTCGCGACGATGGTGCCGTCTTCGAACAGCGTCTTGAAGGTGACCTCGTCGAACAGGTCCCGGGTGAGCTCGACGAGCATGCGGCCGCTGCGGTGAGCGAACACTGCGCTCACCATCGCGTGAGACCGGAACACGCTGGCGATCCACCCCGTGAGCTCGAAGCCGAGGGCACGAGCCTCCGCCATCTGTGCATCGTCGACCCCTGAGCGCGCCCGAGCCGAGGGATCTCGCGAGACGTCGACGTATTCGAGCATTCCCTCTCGCAAAGCAAGGCACGTGCGCGTCCGGGTACCGCGACAACCCTCGGTTTTTCGCCGCTCCAATCGCGCTCGAGCTTCCCCACCCAGGGTTCCATGGGGCTCACGGATCGATTCGGGATCGGCGTAGGTGTGCGTGCAACTGCGCGAGCTCCTTTCCGCTTTCCGTGAAGGGCGGTGTGGTATCCATCCGCGCCGTGCAGCTCGCGAGGCTCGTCTTTCCGTTCGTGGTGCTCGTCGTCTCCGCCGCCGGCGGCTGTTCCTCCGAACAGAGCGCGGAACGCACGCCGCTCGTCGTCGCGGAAGGATGCCAGCCGCTGCTCGCCGGCGAGGTGGCCGACGAGGTGTCGCGCGGCCCGTGCATGTTGCCTTACCCGTCGGACTTCTATCGCATCGAGACGCCGAACGGCCCGCGCATCGTGCTGACGGGCGAGGCGAAGCCGCGCAAGACGACGGGCGAGGTCGCCGACATCCACGACGTCGTCGCGATGGACGGGTTCTCGCTCATCCCGTCGATCGTCGCAACGCTTCCGAGCCACGTCACGCGCGAAGGGCTGCCGAGCCTGCTCGACGATCCGAACGCGAGCGCCACGCCGGCGAGCGCGACGGTCATCCTCGACACGGAGACCGGCTCGCTCGTGCCGCACTACACCGACAAGATCGATCGCGGCGTAGACCCCGAGCACGAGCCGCTCGTCCTCCGGCCGTTCCGGCCCCTCGAGCCGAAGAGGAGGTACGTCGTCGCCCTCAAGGGCGTCCGTCTCGCGGACGGCAGCGGCCTCGCTCCGCCGCCGGAGGGCTTCCGTCGCCTGCGCGACCGCGAGGCGGATCCCGCCATCGATGCGATGCGCGAGCGCTTCGATCGCGACGTCTTCGATCCTCTGGAGCGAGCCGGTATCGCTCGCCGGGAGCTCCAGCTCGCGTGGGACTTCACGACGGGCAGCGAGGAGGAGCCGCGCACGGACATGTTGAGGGTGCGGGAGCTCACGCTCGCGTGGCTCGCGTCGAACGAGCCCACGGTGACGATCACGGAGGTGACGCCGGGCACGGATCGGATCTGGCGCAAGATCGTCGGCACCGTCAGCGCGCCGCTGTTCCTCGACGCGCCTGGTCCCGGCGGACGCCTCTTCCGCGGGCCCGACGGGAAGGTGGCGCAGAACGGCACGACGACCTTCGAGTTCACGGCGAACGTCCCCATCGCCGTGCGCGATCGCTTCGAGCCCGGTCGCGCGCTCGCTTACGGCCACGGCTTCTTCGGCGGCCGGGCCGAGCTCGACGGGAACGGCGCGCAGACGATCGCCGAGGGCCTCGCCGCGGTCGAGTTCGGCATCGACTGGTGGGGCATGGCGAAGGAGGACCTCGGTCACGTCGGCAACGTCTTGGGCGAGGACCCGGCCCACGGCATCGACTTCAACGAGCGCGTGCACCAGGCGATGGCGAACTGGCTCGTGATGACGAGCGCGATCCGCGGTCCGCTCGCGAGGGTCCCGGAGCTCGTGCGCCCGCAGGAAGGAGAGGGCGTGGTGACGGGGCCCGGCGGCGAGTCGAACGCGGGCCAGCCGCTCTACGATCCGTCGTTCGTCGCGTACTTCGGCGCGAGCATGGCCCACATCCTCGGTGGCACGTTCGTGGCGCTCGATCCGAACATCTCGCGCGCCGTGCTCAACGTCGGAGGCGGCGGCTTCTCGCACATGATGCCGCGCGCGGGGCCGTTCGGCACCTTCGCCCTCGTCCTCGACGCGGCGTTCAGGGACGAGCTCGTCTCGCAGGCATACCAGGCGATGGCCCAGCGCGTGTTCGACAGGATCGACCCCGTGACGTACGCGCCGCTCGTCGAGGCTCGGCCGCTTCCCGACAGCCCGCCCGACCGTCGCGTGCTCATGCAGATCGGTCTCGGAGATCCGGCCGTGCCGAACGCGGGAAGCTTCCTCCACGCGCGCGCGCTCGGGCTGAAGCTGACGACGCCGTCGCCGCTCGAGGTCTTCGGGCTCGAGCCCGCGACCGATCCGAGCCAGAGCGCGATCACGCTGTTCGACTACCACGTCGACACGAGCGGCTCGGCCTTGCCGGAGCCCCTCCCTCCGAACGAGGTGCACGAGGCCGTCCGCGTGAATCCCGCGGCCGTGCGGCAGATGGCGGAGTTCCTCCGTCCCGGAGGCACCGTCATCCATCCGTGCGACGGTCCGTGCGATCCCGAGTGATCGCGCTCATCGCGGCCCGGACGCGAACCTCGTCGCCACTCCTTCGGCAGAGAGAGAGCGTCGTGGCGGGTCGTCCTCGACGAGGTCGCCGAGCGCCTCGCGCAGGGCGGAGCGAGCGCGGTAGAGTCGGCTCTTCAGCGCAGTGACCGACGTACCGAGGAGAACGGCCGCTTCCGGCGCCGTGAGCCCCTCACCGTCCCGCAGGACCAAGACCGACCGATAGTCGTCGGGCAGCGTCTCCAGCGCGCGTGCGACGAGCGCGCCGATCTCCCGACGGGCGGCTCGCTCTTCGGGACCGAACGCCGTCGAGGGCTGCGTATCGAGTACCTCTTCGCCTTCGGCCGGTCGATTCTTCAGGCCGCGTCGCCTCCGCGCGCAAGCCGTTCGCGCGAGCGTGAACGCCCACGTCGCGAAGGCCGAATGGCCTTCGAACGAGCCGAGCTTCGTCGCGATCGAGAGCAGAGCGTCCTGCACGACGTCGTCCGCGTCTGCCTCGTTCTTGCACATGCCGAGGGCGAACCGGCGGATGGACGGGGCGACGGACTCGAGGAGACGCTCCATGGCCTCGCGGTCACCCGCGCGGGCGCGACCGAGGATGGCGGCATCCATCGTGGTCACTATAGGCACGCGTGAACGTGAGTCGACCGCGAAGGATTTGCGTGCTCGGGCACGACGGCGTCGAGGAGGACGTCCTCGGCCTTCGCGCACGCTCGAGCTCGTGGACCGCGAATCCAATTTCGGACTCGTTGGCTCCAACGCGTCGGAGGAGCCATGAAGATCGAGCCCTTCTTCGACCCAGCCACCTATACGCTCACCTACGTCGTCTACGATCCGAAGAGTCGCGACGCGGTCGTGATCGATCCGGTCCTCGACTACGACCCCCTCTGGTCGAAGACGTCCACGAAGTCCGTCGAGGCGGTCGCGGCCTTCCTCGAGAAGGAGGAGCTTCGCCTCCACTACGTGCTCGAGACGCACGCTCACGCGGATCACTTGAGCGCCAGCCAATACCTGCGGCGCCGCTTCGACGCGAAGGTGGGCATCGGAGCCCGCATCCGCGACGTACAGGAGACGTTCAAGGACCTGTTCGATCTCCCGCCGACGTTCCCGGTCGACGGAAGTCAGTTCGATCGCCTGTTCGAGGACGGAGAGGTGGTCTCTGCCGGGACGCTCGCGATCCGGGTCATCGCGACGCCGGGGCATACGCCCGCGTGCGTGACGTACGCGATCGGCGACGCGGTCTTCACCGGCGACGCGCTCTTCATCGAGGACTACGGCACGGGTCGTTGCGACTTCCCGAGCGGGAGCGCCGATGCGCTCTACACGTCGATCCACGATCGGCTCTACGCACTGCCGGACTCCACGCGCGTCTTCGTGGGGCACGACTATCGGCCGAACGGACGACCGCTCCGTTGGGAGACGACGATCGGCAAGTCGAAGGAGGCCAACGTCCAGCTTCGAGCCTCCACGACGCGAGAGGAGTTCGTCGCGCGTCGCAACGAGCGCGACGCGACCCTCGAGCCACCGCGCCTCCTCTACCCGAGCGTGCAGGTCAACATCGACGCGGGGCGTCTGCCGAAGCCTCACGCGAACGGCCGGCGCTACCTGACGATCCCGCTGAACCTCGGTGAGGGGACGGACGTCGACGGCGCTGCCTGATGCCGCAAGCGCCGTCCGCGCTCCACGCGGTCAGAGGTGAACGCGCCCGCGTCGCGGCCTCGTCGCGGGTCGGGCGCGCGTCCTTCGGTACGCGACGAGCGAAGCGGCGGTCGCGAGGTCGTCGGCGAGCTCGCGCTTCGCCTTCTCGTACGCGTCGCGGTCTTCGATCATCCTGAGGAGCGCGGACGGGTGGTACGTCGCGAGGATGTGCGGCGCCCACGGCGCTCCGTCGAGCGGCTGGCCGCGCATCTTCGTCACGCTGAAGCGCCGTCCGAGGAACGTCTGCGCGGCGGTCGCGCCGAGGCACACGATGACCTCTGGCCGAACGAGCTCGACCTCCGCCTGGAGCCAGCCGTTGCAGGCGGCGATCTCGGCCGCGTTCGGCTTCGAGTGCATGCGGCGCTTGCCGCGCGGCTCCCACTTGAAGTGCTTCACGACGTTCGTGACGTAGACCTGGTCGCGGGAGATGCTCGCGGTCTCGAGCGCCTCGTCGAGCACGCGACCCGCCGGACCGACGAACGGACGGCCGCGCTTGTCCTCTTGGTCGCCCGGCTGCTCCCCGACGAGGAACAGCGGAGCCGGCGCCGGGCCCTCGCCGAAGACGGTCTGCGTGGCGCGCTCGTACAAGTGACAGGCTCGGCACGAACGCGCCGCACGGGCGAGCTCTTCGAGGTCCGCGTCGGGCGGGATCCAGGCGAGGGAGGCGGATGGCTTCTTGTCGAGCATCGGACGGCTCCTCGCGCCACTCGTGGATCTCGAGCCCGCAAGTTGCGGGCCATTGCGAGGCTGCCCGCACCGGTCGATCGAGGCGGATTCTCGATAGCTCGTGTGGGCGCGTCCCCGTTCGGGTCTCGAGCACGTCTCGGCCGAAGCTCCGTCCAAGCCGAGCCACGGCCATGAACTTCCGCGCTCTCCTCGCCGTGACGTTCCTCGGATCTCACTGAAGGTACCCGGTCGGCCTCACGAAGGTGCTCCGACGCGGGCGGCGTACCGGCACCGGGCGCCGTGACAGGGCATACGTCGTCGCCGCGAACGTCACGCAACATCCGACGGCGATGGTGAGGAACGCCGCCGGCGCGAGCCGTCCGAGCTCCGTCGCGAGCCCTGCCGTGGGGAACAAGAGTGCCGTACTCGCCGCGAGCGTCGTATGCATCCGCGTGCTCATGACGCACCTCCCGGTGACGCGGCGAACACGATCGGCGCGCGCACGAAGGCGCGCTCGATCTCGGCGAGCGCGGCCTCTTCGACGAAGCTCACGCCGTGCTCCTCCGCCACGAGCCGCGCCACCTCGGCGTGCGTCTTCGCGCGCGCCTTCCATCCTCGTGACGGAAAGACCTCGTAAGCGTCGAGCGTCAGGCGTGAGGGAGTGAGCACCGACACGCGCGCCCCTGGATGCCAGAGCTGCACGTGCCAGAGGCCACGCTCGACGAAATAGCGGAACTTGCCGTCCGCGAAGATCCGCACCTCCCATTCGCCGACGACGTGCGCGAGCTCCCGCTCCGCAGGATCGTGCGGAGAGGGCGGCGCCTCGTTCCGAGGACGCACGCTCGCGGGCTTGCGCGGCAACAGTTCGAGCGCTCGATCGAGCGTCCGGGCGACGTCGGCGATCGCCGCCGGCTCGAGCCTGAGCGTGAGCGCGCCGAGCGAGAGGTGCAGCGTTCCACATCCGCACTGCTCGACGCGGCAGACCTCTCCCTCCGCGATGAGCGTCCGATGGCAGCTCATGACCGCTCTCCGCTGATCGTTCTCATGGCCATAAGATGGCCTTATAGATAATGAAAGTCAATTTCAATTACGTCCCGGGCCCGAAGCACGCGAGACCGCGGGGCATCTGCGTGATCCGCGCGGCCTGCGCTTGTCCCACCCGCGCCCCGGAACACTCCTCGGCGCGCGCGTGGAGCGTGGCGCCGGATGGTGGTCCGCCACTCACGTCGGGTTCCACGCAAAACACGCCGGCGAAAGCATGCTGCGAGGCGCGCGAGCGCGGAGGCACGAGCGGTGCAGTCGCGAGGAGCGAACGCGTGCTCCCTGGCGGAGGAGCCGCGAGAGAGGTGCTGCATGGTCTCTCGCATCGATCTGCGTCTCGTCGCCGTCGCCATCGGATTCGCAGCTTCGGCGTGCGTCGCGCCCGAGGAGCTCGAGGAGGAGCGAGCCAACATCGACAGCTCGATCGTCGGAGGCAGGGAGGATCGCGGGCACCCGGCCGTGGGGATGCTCGCCGTGGACCCCGACGGAGACGGGCGCGCGAGCGGTTTCTGCACGGGCACGCTCATCGCTCCGACCAAGGTCCTCACGGCTGCCCATTGCGTGGACCAGCACAGGTCGGCGCGGCGCCTCTACGTCGTGTTCGCTCCGAGCAGCGTCGAGGCGAGGCCGTCCGACGTCTTTCGCGTGGCGAACGTGGCGGTCCACCCCGACTATCGCGCGAACGGGAACTTCCCGAACGACGTCGCGATCCTCACGCTCGAGTCGGCGCCGCGCGGTATCCAGCCGATGCCGATCGCGCGGGAGCCGATCACGGCCGTCGGCGCCACGATCACGCACGTCGGCTTCGGTCATTCGTCGGCGACGAGCCAGCAAGACAGGACGGGCCTCGGGACGAAGCGTGTCATCTCGACGCCGCTGCTCCGGGTCGACGAGACGAAGCTCGTCACGGGGCGCGCCCTCTGCTACGGCGACTCGGGCGGCCCCGCGCTCATGGACGTCCGCGGTGTCACGCGCGTCGTCGGAGTGCACTCGTACATCACGAACACGAGCTGCAACTCGCCGAGCAACCAAGGCGCGAGCCAGCGCCTCGATCGCGTGCTTTCGTTCATCGACGCGAACGTCGGCGGCATGCCGGGCGGCGACGCACCCGGGGTCGATCCGCCCGGGGTGCCCGGCGGATCGGTCCGAGGCACGGTCACCGCGATGGGCTACGGCGCCAACGTCCGCGCCGAGCCGAACACCTCCTCGCGCGTCGTGACGGTCGTGCCCGACGGGACCGTGCTCACGATCACGTGCCAGGCCCGCGGCGAGCGCGTCGCTGGGACCGACGTGTGGAGCTACATCGGCGATCGAGGCGGATGGGTGCTCGACCAGCTCCTCGACACGGGCGTCGACGGCTTCCATCCGAACGTCCCGCGATGCCGATGACGTCGCGCGCGTGCGTGCGCGGGCTCACTCGTCGCCCGGCGTGCGGATGCGTACGCGGACGTTGTCGAAGCGGGCGGTCAGCGGCTCCGCGAGATGGGTGGCGGAGGCGCCGAGCGCGAAGCTGAACTTCATGCCTGGCGGCGTCTCCACGGTCTGGAGGTTCTCCCGCGCCTCGTTGATCTTGTCGCCGTCGACACCGAGGCGGACGAAGCCCCTCGTGTCGTGGAACTGAAGGGCGAGGTCGAACGTGTGGTACTTGCCGTTGGCGAGGAGCTGCTCGTCGACCGGGATCTGCTCCCACGCCCTGGCGCCGTCGTACCGTCGCATCTCGACGAAGATGCCGGTCTGCCGCACCACGAGGCGTGCGACGGGACCGGACGGATCGAGCGCAGGCGTCGGCTGGACCACGAGGATCGTCCGCTCTCCGTTGAACGGCGCCTGATACTCGAGGGCCAGGATCACCTGGAGCTGGATGAACGGCCTTCCGTTGTCGACGAGGAAGTCGTTGTTCTCGCTGACGAGCGCGATGGTCTCCGGGCCGGAGCTCCTCGACGCGGTGATCTCGAGGCTCTGTTTGTCCGAGGCGATGCGCCACGGGTCGTTCGTCAGCGCGACCTTCTCGCCGGCGACGCCGTTGAAGATGCCTCCGACCGGCGTCGTGCGATCTTCGAAGCCGTCGCACAGCGTGAACCCCGCGAAGCACTGGAAGGGGAGGAACGGCGGCGCAGGCGGTCCGGCGTCGTGATCCGCGTCGACGTCGACGGGCCCGTCGCCGGGCGTCGCGTCCTCCACGCTGCCGCCCGTGAGGTCGAAGTCGAGCAGAAGCGCGCACGACGTCGTCCCGACGACGGCAAGGAATGCGAGCACGCGCCTCACGCCCTCGAACTCTAGCACGCGCCTCTACGTCGTCGGCTCACCGACACAGCTCGACGCCGTCGATCACCCTGCAGTGCTCCGGCCGGTTCGCGCTCGTCGTGGACTCGTTCTGCGGCACGACGCGATCGCGGCTGGACCGCTTCGGTCGCGTCGTCGGTCGCGTCTCCTTGCGTACGGGCGCGGGCGCCTTCGTCGTCGGCTCTTCGGTCGTCGCGACCGACGTGGCCGGCTCGGGTGACGACGGCGGGGCGGACGAGGGCGCCTCGGCCGACATCGCCGCCGCCGGCCCTTCGTCCTCCGAGCTTCGTTCGGACGCATCCGGCGTCGTCGCCGATCGCGACGCGATCTCCGGCGCGGGCTCTTCCGCGGCTCGATCGCTCGCCGCTGCCCAAACCCCGTACGCGACGGCTGGAAGCAGCGCGCCGAGCGCAAACACGAGCCAACGACGCGACCGCGTGCGCGAGGCCGGCGTGCGCGACGCCTCTGCTGGATCCGTTCCGGCGCTCGTGGCCGCGTTCCGCTCCGTGTCGTGGTCGAAGCTCGGAGGCGCGTCGCGCTTCGTGTCTTCTTCGCCGCCGAAGGGAACGGGCAGCGTGAGCTGCGCCAGCGCCTCGTCGGGACGCAGGCGCACGCGCGTCGTCATCTCGGGATCGTGGCCCGCGGTCACGGGCTCCGGCGCGCTCGGGTCCGCCCCGACGACCTTGGCGAGCAGTGCGTTCTTCTTCGTGAGCTGTGCGGGCGCGATCGCGCGGAGGAGCGCGCCGAGGTCGCCCGGCTCCATGCTCCGGATCTCCGGGACCGCGTCGGCGATCGCGCGCGCGAACTCGCCGGCCGTCGACCAGCGTCGATCGCGGTCGCGCGCGAGCGCCTTCATCACCACGGCCTCGAGCGCTTCCGGGATCTCCGGCACGTGCACGCGCGGCGACTCGATCGTCTTCGTCGCGATCAGGTTCAAGAGCGCGATGTCGTTGTCCGCAGCGAACAGGCGCTTGCGGGTGAGCATCTCCCAGAGAACGATGCCGAGCGCGAAGATGTCCGCGCGGCGATCGATCTCCTCTCCGCGCGCGTGCTCGGGTGCCATGTACGCGAGCTTGCCGTAGAGGGAGCTGTCTCCCGTCACGGTCCGCACGACCGACGCCTTGGCGATCCCGAAATCGATCACTTTGACGTGGCCGCTGAACGCGACGATCACGTTCTGGGGAGAGACGTCGCGGTGGATGATCCCGAGCGGAGTCCCGCGCGCGTCGACCGTCTCGTGCGCCGCGTGGAGCCCCATCGCCACGCGCGACGCGATGTACGCCGACGCGGCCGTCGACAGCCGGCGGTTCGCGTACGTCAGCTCGCGGTCGATCTCGGCGAGCGAGAGGCCGTGCACGTACTCCATCGCGATGTAGAGCGTCCCGTGCGCCTCGCCGAGGCCCTCCACGTGGACGACGTGGGGATCGACGATGGAAGCGCTCAGGCGCGCCTCGGTGATGAACCGATCGACGAAGTCCTTCTCGCTCGCGAGGTGTGGGTGGATGACCTTGATCGCGACGGGCTTCGCGAACCCCGCCGCCCCTTCGCGACGCGCCAGGTAGAGGCGCGCCATGCCGCCGGTCTTGAGCGGCGCGACGATCCGATAGCTGTCGAGGAGATCGCCGGCGCCGAGTGTCACGTCGAGAGTATAGCCGGGTCAGAACGTTCCCACCTGGCGCGTGTCCTTCGAGCCGCTCACGAGGAGGTACACGCCGGCCGCGATCCCGACGACACCGAGGCCGATCCCGACGTCGCCGATGATGACGTCGCGTCGTGCAGCGTCCACGTCGTCCTGGGCGCACGTCTTCGTCCGTCCGCAGCCGTCGTGCAGATCGGACCACGCACCGTACCCTCGCACCCCGAAGAACGCTCCGACGCCCAGCACCGCCGCGCTCGCGCCGAGCACGACCCACGGCGGCCAGCTCGCGCTCGTCGCCTGCGGCGGCGCCGCTTGGGCGGGCCGCGGAGCGGTGGCCGGAGCGGGCGTCGGCGAAGGTCGAAGCTCGATGGTCTCGTTCGCGCCTTCGGCGAGCTCGACGCTCCGCTCGGCGACGACCTTCCCGTCGCGCCGTGCACGCGCGACGTGGACGCCCGGATCGAGGAGCACCGGCCACCGCGAGACGGGCTGACCGTCGACGGTGACCTCGTCCGACTCCGCGAGCGCGCTCCTGTCGACGGTGAGCCGCGCGACCTTCTGTCGGGCGGTCGCGAGCTGTCGTCGCGCGACGTTCACCTGATACTCGGAGAGCGAGCTCTTCGCGGCGAGAAGCGCCTGGTACGCCTCGATCGCGGCGCGGTAGCGGCCCGTCTTCATCCGAGCCTGCGCCACGTCGAAGAGCGTGGTCGGCTGGGGATCGAGGTGATGCGCCTCTTCGAAGTGCGCGAGCGCTCGCTCCCACTCGCCCTTCTCCGCGAGGGCGAGGCCCGTCTCGAGGTGCTCGCGCGCCGACCGAGGGTCCGCCGCCGCTTGCTGCGCGCTCGAGAGGAGGAGCGCGGCGATCGCGCCGACCACGAGGCGGCGAGGAACTTCGAGCTTCATCGTCGGCACGGGCGCTTCCTTTCCATCGTCGCACGAGAGGTGCGGTCGTTTCCATCGCCGCTGCTAAGCTCGGGGCCGCGGATGTCCTTCCGTTGGTCGATCGAGCGGCGCATCGCACGGAGCGCGATGTCCGAGGTGCTCCTCGGACGCGAGCCCGACGGTCGTCCGGTCGTCATCAAGAAGATCCTCCCCGATTCCACGAGCTCGCCCGAGCTCGTCGCTGCGTTCGCGCACGAGTCCTCGGTCGCCATCCGGCTACGGCATCCGAACATCGTGCAGGTCTTCGAGGCCGGCTGGCACGAGGAGCGTCCGTACCTCGTGATGGAGTGGCTCGACGGCATGGACCTGTACCGCCTCTCCCGGAAGCTCCTCGCACGTCGCGCGCAGATGCACCCTGCCCAGGCGCTCGCGATCGCGGCCCGCATCGCGCGGGCTCTCGCGCACGCGCACGCCCTCCGAGACGACGAAGGCAGGCCGCTCGGCCTCGTCCATCGCGACGTCTCGCCCCACAACGTCTTTCTCACCAAGGCGGGGGAGGTGAAGCTCCTCGACTTCGGCGTCTCGAAGACGTACGCGATCGCGACGCGGTCGGGCCTCCTCGTCGGGAAGCCGGCCTACATGGCGCCCGAGCAGATCGAGGGGCTCCGCGTCGATGCGCGCGCCGACCTCTTCGCGCTCGGGGTCGTCACGTGGGAGATGCTGACGGGCCGCTCGCTCTGGGAGCGCGACACGCTCGGCGCCACGGCGCAGGCCGTCCGCGAGGACTCCGCCGCTCCGCCGAGCGCCCATGCGCAAGGCGTCTCGCCGGGGGCCGACGCGCTCGTCCTCTCGTTGCTCGCCAAGTTCCCGCCCGGCCGCCCCCCGAACGCGGCGGCGGTGGCCGAGCGGCTGGATCGCCTCGCGCAGGAGCACGGTTCGAAGGACGCCGCGTTCGAGATCGCGCACCTGGTCTCGCGCTTCGGAGAGTCGTAGCGGCGGGGTGGCGGCGGGCCGCCATCAGGGCACTTTGTTCGGACCGGAGAGCTCGCGCCCGAGGCCTCGATCGAGAAAACCGCGCATTTCCTGGCGCGTGCGAGGACGCGAGCTCCGGCATTCGTCTTGCGACCTCTTCCGGCGGGAGCGAGGAGGTCATCATGAGCATCGTTCGTCTGTTCGGTCTTTGGGTCCCCGTCGTCGCCCTCGTCGCTTGCGTCGCCGGCGAAGAGCCCGACGAGGAAGAGGAGCGCGCGACCACCTCGGCGGCCGCGGGTTGCCCGAGCCCGATCGAAGACCCCGACGCTTTCCAGGCGTGCGTGAAGGCCAAGTCGGGGACGGCGCGCGCCGACGCCAAAGGCGGGAGCGGCAATCGGAGCAACGGCGGCAACGCCGGCAACGGTGGCCGCGAGAGCAGCTCGGCCAACGGCGGGTCGATCCGCCTCGGCGACGTCGACGCGAAGAACTGCAGCAACCTGACGATCCGGTGCGAGAACGGCGGCTGCACCTGCAGCGCCAACGGCGGACCGCTGCGGTCCTGCAACGGCAACGACTGCGTCGCCGTCTGCTGTGGGAAGTGACGAGCGGGCGCTCGTCACGTCCGTACGATGCCGCCGGCAGTGAGGAGCCGCGCCGGCGCGGGTACGTCGGCGTCGTCGAACGACGGCGCTACGTGCCCGCGAGCGCGGCTCTCTCGGTCGTCAGACGGGGACCTTCGCGTGGCGCGCCGGACCTTCCGGCGTCGTCGTGGGGCCGAGGACGCTTCGCCGCTCCCACCACGACTGCGCGACGCGACCGGCGACCTCTCGTCCTCCGAGCCCGAACGCCAGCGCGCCCGCGACGGCGATGGCGCCGAGCGTCAGGATGAAGGCGGCGTTGACGATCTCCGGCGCGATCTGCAGCTCGCGGAGCGCCATGAACGCACCGATGGCGATGATCACGGCGCGCACGAGCTCGGGCAGGATGCGAGGCGGAGGCGCGGTCTCGCCCTCGACGGTCTCGGTCGTAGGTCGAGCGTAGAAGCGCGCTCGGACCCAGTTGCCGAGGTAGAGAGCGACGCCGAAGACGATCGCGGCGGCGAGCACGTGAGGCACGTACGCGAGGACCGCGGCCAGCCCGTTTGCGAGGAACCCGAGCCGCCATGCACGGGCTGCCTGCATGACCGCCACGAGCATCACCACCAGGTAGACGAGCGAGCCCAGCCAGCGCGAGGCGGCGTACGGCTCGCCGGCGGAAGACGCGCCGAGCTTCGCCATCATCCTGTCGAATCCGAGGCGACGTGCGAGCGCTCGCGTCACGCGCGCGAAGACGTAGGCGAGCAGCCATCCCACCAAGAGGATGACGATGCCAGCGACGAGGTTCGGAATGAACCCCACGAACGATTGAATCGCCGAGGTCAGCCAGTTGAGTGTCGTATCCATCGAGGCCTCTTTCGGGTAGGCACGAGGCAACGCACGTACCCGTCGGGGCTCGTGTTCGGTCGCGCTCGTCTCCGCGGGCGACAGGCGGGCTGGTCGCGACGGCGCGAGTGGACGTCACGAGCCGTCGTCACGGCTCAGGGTTCGAGTATCCTCACCGCGTGACGAAACGCGCCACCTGCGTCGAGCATCGAAGAGCTGCCATGGCCAGGCGTCCTGCTCGGGTATCGATCGCGATCGCGACCGCCGTGGCCGCGCTGGCGTTCGCCTGTGCCAGGTCGCCGGCCGAGAGCGGTCCGGTGGAGCCGAAGGCAGCCGCGCCCGAGCAAGAGGCCCCCAAGCCCAAGGAGAAGGACGTCATGACCGTCTACGACTTCGAGGCGAAGACCATCGACGGCGAGACCATCCGCCTCGACAAGTATCGAGGGAAGGTCCTCCTCATCGTGAACGTCGCGAGCAAGTGCGGGCTCACGCCGCAGTACGAGGCGCTCGAGGCGCTCTATCGCAAGCACGCCGAGCGAGGCCTCGTCATCCTCGGCTTCCCGTGCGACCAGTTCGGGCACCAGGAGCCGGGCACCGAGGAGGAGATCAAGACGTTCTGCGCGACGAAGTACTCGGTCACGTTCCCGCTCTTCTCGAAGATCGAGGTCAACGGCGAGAACGCGCACCCGCTCTATCGCTTCCTCCGTGCCCAGCAGCCCGGGTCGTTCAGCAAGGACCTGCCCGGCGCCGAGATGCTCTACTCCCACCTCGAGAAGACGTATCCGGAGCTCCTCGGCACCGACGCCGTGAAGTGGAACTTCACCAAGTTCCTCGTCGACCGCCGCGGAAACGTCGTGAAGCGATTCGAGCCGGTGCAGACCCCGGAGTCCTTCGAGGCCGAGATCGTGGCCAAGCTGGACGAGGCCGGTTGACAGGAGGCGGAAGGCTCCGGACTCCAGTAGAGACGCATGATCCCTCTCTCCGTCCTCGACCTCTATCCCGTGACGCAGGGGAGGTCGCCGACGGCGGCGATCCACGACTCCATCGAGCTGGCGAAGCGCGTCGACGAGCTCGGCTATACCCGCTACTGGGTCGCCGAGCATCACAACATGCCCAACATCGCGACCGCGGCGCCCGAGGTGCTCATCGGTCACGTCGCGCACGTCACGAAGCGGATCCGCGTCGGCGCCGGCGGCATCATGCTGCCGAACCACACGCCGCTGCACGTGCTCGAGGTGTTCCGCACGCTCGAGGCGCTGCATCCAGGGCGCATCGATCTCGGCATCGGCCGCGCGCCGGGGACCGACCCCATCACGTCCGCCGCGCTGCGCCGGACGTCGGCCGACGGCGACGTCAACGAGCTGCTCGCCGAGCTCATGGCGTTCGCGCGGCGAGGCTTCCCGGAGGGCCACCCGTTCGCCGACGTCGAGGCGATGCCGAGCGACGCTCCGATCCCGCCGATCTGGATGCTCGGATCGACGAGCGCGGGTGCGTCGCTCGCCGCGCAGCTCGGTCTCGGCTTCGCGTTCGCCGGCCACTTCAGCATGGGCGAGGCGGAGCGGGCCGTCGCGGTCTATCGCGAGCGGTTCAGGCCGTCGCCTTCGGTGCCGCGTCCCTACCTCGTCATGGCGGTCAACGTCGTGTGCGCGGAGACGGACGAGCGCGCCGAGGAGCTCGCGATGCCCCTGCGCGTGGCCATTGCGCGGCTGGCGACGGGAGCGCGCGGCGTGTTCCCGACGATCGAGGAGGCTCGCGCGCACAAGTTCACGCCGCAGGAGCTCGCCGTCGTCGAACGGTTCTTCGCGGGCTCCATCGTCGGCGCGCCGGAGCGCGTGAAGGCGGGCCTCGAGCGCGTCGCCTCCGAGACGGGCGCCGACGAGCTCATGATCTCGACGGTCGCTCCCGTCCACGCCGAGCGCATCGCTTCGTACGAGCTCGTCGCGCGGACTTGGGGCCTCGCCGGGAGCGAACGCATCCGTGAAGGCGTCGCCGCGGGGTGAGCGGCGGCGACGTCCCGAGGTCGCCCCCGATCCGCTCACGGCAATTGCAACGGCGACTCGACGAGCCGCCTCGAAACGGAGACAACGCCATGCGATTCAACATCCTCGGCAACACGGGCCTCTACGTCTCGGAGCTGTGCCTCGGCGCGATGACCTTCGGAGGCAAGGGCTTCTGGGAGGTCATCGGCAAGCTCGGCGAGAAGGAGGTGGAGGCCATCGTCGGGACCGCGCTCGACGCCGGCGTGAACTTCATCGACACGGCCGACGTCTACTCCGAGGGCGAGTCGGAGAAGCTCGTCGGCGCCGCTCTCCGTGCGCTCCGCAGGCCGCGCGAGCAGGTCGTCGTCGCCACGAAGGTGCGCGGCCGGACCGGCCCCGGCCCGAACGAGGTCGGCCTCTCGCGCGCGCACATCCTCGCGAGCATCGACAACAGCCTCCGGCGGCTCGGCCTCGATCACGTCGACCTCTACCAGATCCACGGCTTCGATCCGGCCACGCCGATCGAGGAGACCGTGCGCGCGCTCGACGACGTCGTCCGTGCGGGGAAGGTCCGCTACGTCGGCTTCAGCAACCTCGCGGCGTGGCACGCGATGAAGGCCATCGGCTTCGCGGACGCGAACGGCCTCGCGCGCTTCCAGAGCGCCCAGGTCTATTACTCGCTAGTCGGACGCGACATCGAACGCGAGATCGTCCCGCTCGCGACCGACCAGCGCGTCGCGATCCTCACGTGGAGCCCGCTCGCGGGCGGTCTCCTCTCGGGCAAGTTCGATCCGGACAAGCCCGGGCCCGAGGGCGCGCGCAGGACGACGTTCGACTTCCCGCCCGTCGATCGCGAGCGACTGAGGCGCGTGCTCGCCGCGCTCCGCGACGTGTCGAAGGCGACGGGGCTCTCCGTCGCGCGCATCGCTCTCGCGTGGCAGCTCACCAAGCCGTTCGTCACGAGCGTCATCATCGGCGCCAAGTCGCGCGAGCAGCTCGAGGACAACCTCGCCGCGAGCGAGGTGACGCTCTCCGACGAGCACGTGAAGCTTCTCGACGAGGTCAGCGCGCTCCCGCCCGAGTACCCGGGCTGGATGATCGCGTGGCAGAACCGCGAGCCGCGCGTGCCCGCGACGAAGCGCTGAGCTTTGCCCCGTTCGCGGGCGGCCGTCGACCGCCGAGCCGAGCGTCCTTTTCGAGGCCTCGCCCATTGACGGCGCCTCGGAACGTGCAAAAGATATATCGCCACGATGCATCGGATCGATATGTCGTGACGATGTATCGGCGTATCGCCTCGAAATCACGGGAGAAAGGTCGGCGTCATGCATGTCTTCTTCGCTGGACGGCGCGGCGGGTTCGGGCACGCGCACTTTCGCCACGGACGCTTCGACTTCTCGGACTTCTTCGGCGGGCCGCCCCCGCGCGCGGATCGAGGGGTCGTGCGGTATCTCATCCTCGACGCGATCGCCGAGCGACCGCGTCACGGCTACGAGATCATCCAGACGATCAGTGAGCGCAGCGGCGGTACCTACAAGCCGAGCCCCGGCGTGGTCTACCCGACGCTGCAGATGCTCGAAGAGCTCGGGCACGCGAAGCTCGAGGAGCGCGAAGGCCGGAAGGTGTACGCCATCACCGAGTCGGGAAGGCGAGATCTCTCCGACCATCGGTACGAGGTCGACGATTTCTACGCGAGCGCGAACGAGAGCTCCTGGGAAGACACCGCCAACGATCTGCACGACCTCGTCGTTCGCGTCGGCAGGATGTTCAAGACGATCGGCTACGCCGCGCGCCGCGGACGTCTGAGCCCGGCCACCATCAAGAAGCTCCGAGCGGTCCTCGATGATGCCGTCACTCGGATCGAAGAGATCCTCGACGCGTGACGGCGCACCCGAGCAGGTCACGTGTGCGAGGTGCCAGCGCTCGGACCTCTGGGAGCGGCTCGAGCTCGTGGAGCGAATGCTCGAGCCTCGGATACGTGAGCTGGTCACGACCTGGCCGCACGGCGTCGTGATCGAGGTGCGGCGCTGCGCGTGCGGTAGCCCGATTGCGCGGAAAGCGTCTCACGCGCCGTGATCCGGCGCGGCCGGTCGCCTGGAGTCGCACCTCGACCTCCAATCGAACAACGAATTGGGGGAAGCTCGACCGTCGTGTCATGATCGCCGCGTGGGCGGGCGCTGGTGGCTTCTCCTCTTCTTGGCTTCCGCGGTGGGGTGTGGGCTCGAGGTGTTCGGCGTCGGGGCATCCGACGACACGGCTCCGGATGAAGGGACGTCCCCGCGCGACTCGGGCGGAGGCAGCTCGGACGTTCCTGGAAACGGCGACGCGGTCGCGCCGACCGACGCGGACGACGTCGATCCGCCGACCGACGCATCCCGGGCCGACGTGACCTTGCCGCCCATCGACGCCGGAGCGTGCGCCGAGTGTCCGCCGGGGACGGCGCAGAAACTCTGCATCTCGAACCGGTGCGTGAACGTCCGTCGCGTTTCATCTCGAGCAGGGCGTCGACCGCGAATCTCGGGGGCGTCGATGGTGCCGACGCGTTGTGCAACACGCTCGCCAACAACGCGAACCTCGGAGGGAGCTGGCGATCCTGGACGTCGGCCGGAAGCTCGTCGCCGGCGACCCGCTTCACGAGGCCGAACGTCTCCTACCGGCTCTTGGACGGCACGCTCATCGCGAACGGCTGGAACGATCTCGTCGACGGCGAGCTTCGCAGCCCCATCAACGTCGACGAGAGGGGTGTCGTCGTCTCCGCGAGCACCGAAGTCTGGACTGGGACGGGCCCCGACGGACAGCCACTGCACACGGGGTGCAGTGGCTTCACGTCCGCCGACGGGAGCGCCACCGACTACGCCGGGCAGGGGCACAGCGACAAGACGGACGGCGGCTGGACCTACGTCAACGTGCAGCAGTGCAGCCGGACCGACGCGCGCATCTACTGCTTCGAGCAGTGAGCGGACCATCATCGTCCGATCGCCGTCGCGACGCCCTCGATCACGCGTCCGACGTCCATCCCCAGACCCTGACCGAGCTCGGCCGCGGCGATCTTGCTCGACGCAGCGAGGCTGCGTCCTCCCTTGTGCAGGCGCTCGTCGATCACGGTCACGTTCTCGATCGGGAGTGCCGACACGGTGTCGAGCATGCGACCGGCGAGCGATCCGATCTTCTGCGCGACGAAGACCCGGCGTGCGTCCGGTCCGGCGTGGCTCCACACGCGCGCGATCTCGCGGAGGGCCTGCGCCTGGGCCTTGCCGTTCTCGACGATGGGCGCGACCTCGCCTCGCGCGGCGAGCACCCGCCGATCGCGCTCCGCCTCGGCCTCCTTGATGCGGTCGGCCTCGAGCTGGAGTCGCACCTGCTCGATGCGTGCGGCCTGCACCTCTAGCTCGGCCTTCGCGCGTGCGATCGCCGCCACGACGTCCGCCTTCGCCTCCGCGACGAGCGCCTCACGCTTCGTCTGCGCGTCGACGATGCGCCGGATCGCCTCTGCGCGCAGGCGCTCCACCTCGGCGTCGATGCGTGCGATCGCGCGCGTCTCGAAGTTCTCGGCGTCGCGCTCCGCCGCGAGCGCGCGGTTCTCGGCCTCCGCGATGCGCGAGCGCATCTGCAGCTCGGCCGACTGCTTGCGACCGAGGCTGTCGAGGTAGCCCTTGTCGTCGGACACGTGCTGGATCTTCAGCGTGTCGAGCACGAGCCCGAGCCGGCGGAGATCGGTGTCGGCCTCGTGCAGCAGGCTCTGCGCGAACTTCACGCGGTCGTGGTTCACCTCCTCGGGCGTGAGCGTGGCGAGCACGCCGCGGAGGTTGCCCTCGAGCGTCTCCTTCGCCACCGCCTCGACCACGCGCCGAGGCTTGCCGAGGAAGCGCTCGATCGCGTTCCCGATCACCGGCTCCGACGACGCGATCTTCACGTTGGCGACGGCGTTGACGTTGAGCGGGATGCCGCCCTTGGAGTAGGCGCCCTCGACGCGCACCTCGATGATCATGTTCGTGAGGTCGAGCCGATCGACCTTCTCGAAGAGGGGGATCCGCAGGCCGCGTCCGCCCTGGACGAGGCGGTATCCGACGATGCGATTCCCTTCGCGCCGGCGGACGCCGGAGAACACGAGGACCTCGTTCGGCTGGCAGATGTAGACGAGCTTCTTGACGATCGCGATCGCAGCGACCGCCGCGAGGACGAGGACGAGGAAGACGATGGATGCGGTGATCAACATGACGGCGGGCTCCTGAAGATCGAAGGTTGGCGGTCGGCGCTCATTCGGCGGCGTCGGGGAGGTGATGCTCGTGTGGCTCACGCACGGTGGCCGGCGGCGTCTCGCCGCGCAGAGCAGCCGCGAAGCTCACGCCGAAGACGTCGGACACCTGGTCGAGCAGCTTCTTCACGGTCGCCGGGTACGCGCCGACGTAGTTGGCGACGGTTCGACCGTCTCCGGCGTCGAGCAGCGACACCTGCTTGGCGTGGACCTCGGCGGCCGCTTGCGTGGCGCGGTCGAAGACGTCGTCGACGTGCTGGATGGCGACCATGTCGAGCGCGTCGTCGCCACACTCGCGCCACGCGTCGTGGAAGTGGGCCATCGCCTGCGAGACGGCCTCGCCCTTCGCCGCGATGGCCGCTGCGTCGCCCTCGGCGAGGAGCTCCTGCACGCGACGGGAGACCTCCGCGGGGATCGCGACGTCGGCGGTCAGGCGAAGCCGCTCGAGCTCGGCACGGACGCGGTGCAGCTCCTGCTCCGCCTCGGCGCGCGCGGCGGCCGCGGCCTGCTCGGTGCGCTCCTCCTCGGCGCGAGCCTCCGCGGTGAGCTGGGCGACGAGCTGGCGTGCCTCGTTCTGGCAGCGCTGGACGTTGGCGTTCGCTCGCGACCGCGCGACCTGCCCGCGCGCCTCGGCCTCGGCCTCGATCTTCTCCGCCATGCGGACCGCGTCCGACTCCGCGACCTCCGCTTCGCGGAGCAGCTCGGCGATGCGCGACCGGCCGAGGCTGTCGAGATAGCTGCGATCGTCGGAGACCTGCTGGATCTTCAGCGTGTCGAGCTGGAGCCCCAGCTTCGCGAGATCGGGCTCGGCCTCGTCGCCGAGGCGCTCGGCGAACTTGAGACGGTCCTCGTTCACCTCCTCCGGCGTCATCGTCGCGAGCACGCCGCGGAGGTGCCCCTCGAGCGTCTCCTTGCTGATGCGGGCGATTTCACCGGGGCTCTTGCCGAGCAAGCGCTCGATGGCGTTGCCGACGAGCGCCGGGTCGCTCGAGATCTTCACGTTCGCGATGGCGCTCACGTTGAGCGGGATGCCGCCCTGGGAGTAGGCGCCGTGGACGGACATCGGCACGGAGATGAGCGTCATGTCCATGCGGTCGACGCGTTCGAGGATCGGGATGCGGAGCGCGCGTCCGGCGGTGATGACGCGAAAGCCGACTTGTCGGCCGTCCGCGGTGCGCCGGCGCCGTCCGGAGAAGATGAGGATCTCGTTCGGCTTGCACACGTAGAGCAGCCGGCCGAGAAACCAGACGCCGACGAGCACGAGGAGGGCGAACGCCGTCCCCGCGCCGACGATGATGATGGGCTCGAATGCTTCGTTCACGGGTCCTTCCTTTCCGCTGCGATCGAGAGAGCTGGGTGAGCTGCGCAGCTCCGCCCTGCGGAGGGCGGTCCACCGCCTCCGGAGAGCCGAGCTCCGTCGTCCGGCCTGGTTGCGAGACCGGCTACGTCACGGGCGCGACGTCGACGTCACGAGCGCGACGCCGTCGTCACGGAGCGCATAGACGACGACCGGCTCGGAGGTGCCGAGCTCGCGCTCGTCCTCCGTCTCCGCGTCGAAGTCGATCATCTGGTCCTCGAGCGCGACGCGGATCCGGCCGCGTGCTCCGGGGGCGACGGGCAAGACGACGGTGCCCGTCGCACCGACGCACGCATCGGGTCGCAACGTGCTCGAGACCTGGCTCTGCGCGGCCCACCGCATGAACGCGGTGACGCCGGCGCCGGTCGCCCAACCGATGGCCGCGGCGACGATCGCCGTCGTGACGGTGCCCAGCGGAGCGAGCCAGGTGAGGAGCGTCCCCGCCAGGCCGCCGAAGGCGAGGAAGAAGGTCCAGAAGCGAAGCGATCGCACCGGCAGCGCCGCGAGGGTGAGCGCGGAGAGCCCCACGCCAGGGGCGTCGGCGTCGCCGTGCGCGTCCGTGGAGCCGTCGGCGTCTGCGCCGGCCTCGAGGTCCGCGTCGCCCTCGATCCCGGTGCCCGGCTCGGTCGTACCGACGCCCGAGCTCTCGCCGGTCGCTTCTTGGTCCGTGCCGCTCCCGAAGATGGAGAAGAGGAGCAACGAACCACCCGCGACGAGTCCGGCGAGATAGATGGCGAGCAAGGCAAGGTCTCCTTCGGTTGGCGACCTCCTCAGTGCCAGTCACGTGCCAGCGAAGGATCTCGCGAGAGCGCCGCGAACGGCGATCGACCGTTGGGATGGTGGTGCGTCATGCATGGGTATTTTTCATCGAATTGGGTACTATGCTCGGGTGCCGAGAAGCGCCGAGCCCGAGGCCGTCCGCGTCCTGCTCGAGAACCCGTTCGAGGTCGGCGCCGACAGGCTCACCTCCGCCATCGCCTCGCTCACCCGTCGAGGCGCCGTCGAGTCCGCGCTCCGCGCCGCGATGGATCGCGGCGGGGAGGCGATCGAGCGCGCGCTCCTCGCCGTCGTGCATGCCCAGGCCTGCACGTCGCCCGGCAGGCTCGCCCACGTCCTCGGGCCCGACGTCCTTCCGCCCAGCGCCGTGCGCGCGCTTCGCCACCCGAAGCACGAATACCTCGTGGTCGGCGCGGCGGCCGGGCGTTGCCTTCGGGCGCTCGCGGCCTTACGTGGAGAGAGCGCGGCGATGGCGACCGTGCGGCGCGCGACCTGGGCGGCCTGCTTCGGGGACTCGCTCCTGCACGCGCTCGAGCTCGCGCGCGTCATCCACGATCACGACGTCCTCATCCTCGGCGAGACGGGCACCGGCAAGGAGGTCGTCGCCAACGCGGTCCAGGAGGGGTGCCTCGGTCCCAAGGACGGATCACCGGCGCCGCGCGCGTCGCTCAACGCCGCCGCGGTCCCGGAGACGCTCGTCGACGCGGAGCTGTTCGGTCACGTGAAGGGCGCGTTCACGGGCGCCGTCGAGGCGCGTCTCGGTCGCATCCGCTCCGCGTACGGCGGGTCGCTGTTCCTCGACGAGGTCGGCGATCTCGGCGTGAACACCCAGGTGAAGCTGCTGCGCGTCATGGAGACCGACGAGGTGAGCCCGCTCGGCTCCGACAAGACCTACCCCGCGAGCTGCCGCTACGTCGCCGCGACCCACAAGGACCTCCGCGCGATGGTGGAGACGGGGCACTTCCGGCGCGACCTCTACCAGCGCCTCGCGGGCACCGTCATCCGCCTGCCGCCGCTCCGCGAGCGTCCCGAGGACATCCGCGGCATCGGCCGTGACTTCGTCGATCGCTTCCTGCCGCCGACGGTGCTCGGGCCGACGCGCAAGCGCATCGAAGCATGGCTCGACAGCAAGGAGGCGATGACGCACCGCTGGCCGGGGAACGTCCGCGAGCTGCAGAACGCGCTCCGCAACCTCATGCTCGGCCTCGATCCCGGCGTGGTCAGCGACACCAAGATCGAAGCGACCGCCCGCGACGCGCTCCCGAAGGAGCTCCGCGACTGCACCGCGACGCTCGACCAGCTCGTCGCGTGGTACGTGCGCCGCGTCGTCGACCGGAGCGACGGCAACATCGCGCAGGCCGCGCGGATCCTCGGCGTCGATCGAAATACGGTGCGCCGCCGCCTCCGAGCGAGCTGACGCGGATAGTGCTCGGTCGGCGCCCGGCCTCAGCTCGGCGTCCGCCGGCGGGCGAGCCGAGCGTCGAGCGACGCGGCGCCTGCGCCGCGGGTGAAGAAGAAGAGGAAGAGGAAGCAGTAGACGAGCGCGAGCTCGCCGCGGTTGATCGCCGGCAGCCACTTGTACTCGGCGAACGCGAGCTTCCAGTGGAACTGCACGTACGCCACCGCCATCGTGCCCGAAGCGAGGAACGCCGCCGGCCGAGCGAACAGGCCGAGCGCGATCAAGGTGCCGCACACGAGCTCGATGATCCCGCCGAACCAGAGCTGCGAGCCGAACGCCGGCGTCGGGTTCTTCGCCGCCCACCCGAAGATCTTCTGCATCCCGTGGAAGGAGAACGCTGCGCCGGCGACGATCCGGAGCGCGGCGTACGCCCAAGGCTCGAGTCGACCCAATAGTGCCAAGTGCTTGCTCATTTCGTGGACGCCGCGCTCGTCATAGCGCCCGACGGAGCAGAGGCGAAGGGCTTTGGCGCCTACTCCACGAGCTGCTCGACCTCGGCGCGACGGAACCCGGATGGGTAGCGCTCGAGGTAGAAGCGCGCGGCTGCCTTCGTCTCGTCCACGGCGCCGGCGCGGTGGAGCGCCACCACGCGCAGGTAGGCGGCGTCCTCCGCGCGCGGATCGCGCGGGTGCGTGTCGAGGAACCGCGCGAAGCGTGCCGCGGCGCCTCGATGATCGCCGGCCGCGAGCGCGGCCATCGCGTCGCGGAAGTCCTTCGACGCGTCGGCCGCTGGCGGCGACGGGACCGCGCTGGGGGAGGGCGCGGGTGTCGGCGTGGGGGACGGCGTGGAGGACGGAGGAGGGCGGAGCTCCGCGCGCCACGTCTCGCCCGCGCGAAGCACGATGGGAGGTCGATCGCGGAGGCGCAGGACGATGCTCCCCTCGTCGACCGCGACGTGCGTCGTCCGGTCTTCCGCGGCGGCCACGGTGAACGTGGTCCCGACGTCCTCGAGCTCGCCGTCGGGAAGGCTCACGACGAGAGCGCCACCCTCGTGGCCAGGTGGGTGCGTGATGCGGATCCGGAGCTCTCCGCGCTGGAGCACGATCCGCTCGCGGCGGCCTTCGACCTGCCTCGAATAGAGGGCGGCGTCGTTCGCTTCGATGATCGCCGAAGCCAGAGGCGGGGACGGATCGGGCGGAGCGCTCGGCACGGAGCCGATCGACACGCGCCACGCGGCGAGCGTGCCGGCGACGATCGCGACGCCGGCTGCGGCGATCCACCAGCGCCGCGGAGCGCGGCGGTCGCGCACGAGCTCTCGGTCGAATGCAGCGAGCAACCGGTTTCGCTCGCGCCGGACGTGGAGCTCGTCCTCGTGCGCGCCGGCGCTCGCGCGCACCGCTCGAGCGAGCGCCTCGAGCGCCTCGGCCTCGCGCGTGCATGCCGTGCAGGTTCGCAGGTGGCGCTCGAAGCTCGCGCGCTCCGCGTCGCCGAGCCGGCCGTCGCGCATCGCCTCGACCTCGAAGAGACGGGGACAAGCGTTCTTGCTCATGCGCCCTCCTCTCCGATGCTCGGATCGCCGAGCGCCGCACGAAGCTCGCGCCGCGCAGCGTGGAGACGGGTCCACACGGTGCCGACCGGGATCCCGAGCGCCTCCGCGATCTCGGCGCACGTGAAGCCTTCGACCTCCGCCATCAGGAACGTGACGCGCTTGGCCTCGGAGAGCTTCGCGAGCGCGCGATCGACGTCGGTCCGCGCGTGGAGGCTCGAGCGAGGATCGATGGTCGCCGAGCGTCCGATGCGGAGCGACCCGAGCACGGACAGGAGGTGGGCGAACGACTGGCGCCGGCGCTTCAGGTGCTGCACGGCGATGCCGAGGAGCCACGGCCGGCACGACGGACGGCCGTCGTACTTGGCGGCGCTCTTGGCCGCGGCGAGGAACGTCTGGTGAACGAGATCGTCGACGTCCTCGGCGCCTCCCGTCGCCCGATCGACGAAACGTCGGACCGATGCCTGATGGCGATCGTAGAGCTCGCCGAGCGCGCCGATCTCGCCGCTCGCCACGCGCGCGAGAAGCTCCGCGTCGGTCGCTTGAAGCGCTTCGGCCTTCGCGCGTCGAGCGGTCATCGCGCCCCCACGGTCACGCCGAGCGCGACGCCGAGCATCGCGACCGGCAGCCCACGCGACGGAGGACCGACCGTGCTCGGCCCCACCTCGGCGTCGATGCCGACGAACGTGCGGAACGCCGAGCGCATGCCGAAATGCAGCCTCGCGGTCGCCACGACGCGTACGGAGGTGATCGGATCTTCCAGCGCAGGCTCGTGCGGTCCGTTCGCGCGGCGCGCGACTTCTTCGCGATCGTCGCCGGTTCGGAGGAGCAGCAGGGCAGGGCCCGCGACGAGATCGACCGCCACGGTCTCGCCCCATCGGATCCGACGTCCGCCGAGCGCCGCGAGCTCGATCCCCGTCATCGACGCGTCGATGCTCGTGTAGCGATCCGCCCGGCCTCCGAGCCCGGCGAGCCATCCGGACACGTCCGCGAATCCGAGGAGGCCGAGGCCGAGGCCCACGGGACCGCCGCCGGTCCTCGCGCCGGCCGAGGCGGAGAGCTCGAGCCGGATCCTTCGATCGTCGCCGCCCGTGTCACGCTGCACGGCGCCGCCGTCGGCGGCGGCGGGTGCCTCGCTCGGTGCGACGACCACGGTCGGCGGCGAGGCGAAGACGGGCGGCGTCTCCACGGACGGTTCCGCTTCGACGTCGGCCTCGCTCGTCCTCGCCTTCGACTCGGGCACGACCAGGAGCGCCTCGAGGACCGGCACGACGTCTTCGACGTCCGGGACCACCCGCTCGGCGACGCGTCCGTCCGGCAGCGTGACCTCGACGTGGAACCGCGTGCGGAGCGCGACCTTCACGCGGGCGCACGCGTCGATGTCGTCGCGACCTTCGAAGGCGGAGCGAACACGCTCCGGGAGATCCGGCCATCGCGCGACCACACGCGGCTCGGCGTCGACCGACAGCCTGCAGGCGCTCGCGAGCCGCGGCGTCGCGAGCAGCAGCGTCGCCGTCACGACCGAGACGAAGATGACCGCGAGCTTCTCCATCGTCGTCCCCTCAGAAGAAGGCCTCGACCCCGATGCTCGGTATCGTGACGGGACCCAGCGTAGCTCGCTTGCACTCGGTCGTGTACGTCGCGCCCGTGATCCTCCCCTGGCAGTCGGTCCCGAGGCCCGTCGCCTCCGTGCTCAACGTGACGTTCTGCCCCTCGAAGACGAAGGCCATCGTTCCCTTCTCGCCGATGCGCCACCGCTTCTCGAGGCGGACGTCGAGCCGGAAGAACGGCGGGTCGCGGTAGGCGTGGTATGGAGGGACCGGCAGCGTCCCGGAGAGCTGCGAGTAGGGGGCCCCGGTGTAGAAGACGAAGCGGCTGCCGGCGCGCCATCGCCGTCCGAGGTCGTAGGCGAAGATCGCGTTGAGGACGTGCGTGCGATCGAACTCGCTCGGCACGGTCGCCACCGCGTCGACGCCCTCGAACGTCAGAAAGCGCATCTCTCGCTCCGAGCGCGAGAGCGTGTACGAGAGCCAGAAGGCGAGGCGCTTCGCGAAGGACCGCCGCACGAGGAGCTCGACGCCGTACGCACGGCCGCGGACCGGAGCGCCGCTCGGGCATGCATAGGTCGGAGGGATCGGTCCGTCCTCCGCCCTCGGTCGCTGCGGCGGCTCGATCTGCATGCACGCCGTGGTGACGTCCGTCATGCCCGACCAACCCGACAGGAATCCGGTCGCGGTGAGCGTGATCTCGCTCGGGAGTCCGAGCTCGACGCCTTGGCTCACCTTGCCGGCTCTCTGGAGCTGGCGGACGCCGCGCGGGAAGCCGGCGCCGCTCAGGAGCATGCCGTGGACGCCGCCGACGCGGAGCGCCGGGTACTGGTGAGCGAGCCCGACCGTCGAGAGCCACGCGACCGATCGCGCGAGCGTGACGCGCGTCGAGATGCGCGGGTCGACCGCCGGCAGCGTGACGTTCTCGCCGGCTCGCCTCGACGAGTACACGTCGAAGCGCGCCCCGGGCACCATCTCGACGCGCGGCGCGAGCCTCCAGACGACGTCTGCATGGACGCCGGCATCGACGTTCGTGGGCGGAGGATCGACGTCCGATGGGACGACGATCTGCATCCGATTCACCGGCGGCGCCTGTTCGAGGCCGTAGGCGTCGATCCGCGCATCGGCGCCGGTACGGAGGCGGACCGAGGCCGCGAGCTGCTTCTCGAGCTCGTAGCGGAGGGCCGCCGAGCGGTTCCGGAGATGGGTGGGCGCGACGTTCGCGTCGAAGGCGGCCCCTCGAGAGTCGTAGCCGAGCGTCGCGGCGAGGCGCGAGCGGCCGTCCTCGATCGCGCGATCCCATCGCAGGTCGACTCGGTGGAAGTCCGAGACGAAGTCGTCGACCCTCTGACCGTTTCCCTCGATGCGCGAGAGGCGATCGTGCGCTCCGAACGCGAAGACGCCGAGCCGATCCTTCTCGGTCAGGCTCCACGTCGCGCGCGTCTGGTAGTCCCAGTAGGCGAGATCGACGTCGGAGAACAACCCGACGATGGGACCCGGATAACCGTACCGAGCCGCGGCGAGCGCCGTCCCTCGGCCCTCGGCGAACGGCGACTCCACGAGCGCGCCGACGTCGACGAGCCGGAGGCTCGCCTCGCCGTGGAGCTCGGTCGCTGGCTCGCGGGCGTAGCCGGAGATCACTCCGCCGCTCACACGCCCGTAGCGGACGGGCGCCGCGCCGGGGTGGAGCTCGACACGTTCGACGAGCCCTGGATGGATGACGCCCGGCCCGAGCCCGACGTGGAAGAGCTGCGGGACGCGCACGCCGTCGAGGAAGTAGCCGTTGTTGTTCGGCGGCGCGCCACGCACGAAGAAGTACGCGAGGCCGCTCGAGAGCGGCGTCATGCCCGGGACGACCTCGACGGCTCGGAACGGATCGCCGAAGGCGCCCGGGATCTCGCGCACGTCCCGGGCCGACATCGTCGTGCGACCGATCTCGCGATGGGCGCCGTGGACCTTGACCTCCTCGGGCTCTTCCTGCGGCTGCACGTCCGCGCCGCCCGTGTCGTTCGGCGCGGTCGGGGCCTCGGCGGGCGGCTCCGCCCGCGCGAGGCCCGCTGGGAGCGAGAAGAGGAGTGTCAGGACCGAGAGGCGACGCATCCGCTCGCCCCGTATTCGGGCGAGGGGCGCATTTCCTTCATCGCGTCTCGATTCAGCGCACGAAGACGGTCACGCTCGCCGCCGGGCTCGCGTTGCCGGCCTCGTCCCGCGCGATCGCGCGGATCTCGACCGGCCCCTTGGGGAGCGTCTCCGGGTCGATGGTGAGGCGCGCGTTCGGCCCGAGGAGCGTCGTCGCGAGCCCGCCCCTGCCTTGAGGCGCGAGCTCGGCGAGGCCGGTGCCGTTCGCCGAGAGACGCACGGCCCTCGTCCACTCGGGGGCGGCCGCCCAGATCGCGCCGTCGGGGCCGGACGCGATCGACAGCGGCAGGTGCCAGGTCGGTGCGCTCAGCTTGCGGACGGTCCCCTCGACGACGTCGGCGATCTCGAGGACGGTCTTCGAGGCGAGCACGACGCTCGACGTTCCGACGGGCGTGATCGCGTGCACGTCGCCGTTCGCGACCGGAAGCGGCGCCGGACGTCCTTCGACGAAGACCTTGCGGTTCGTGGCGGCGACCCAGCGTCCGTCGTTCGTGAACGCGACCGCGGTCGCGGCGCGGAAGGTCGCTTCGTCGTCGGACGGCGTACGCACGAGCGCGCCTCCCTCCTCGCGGAAGAGCCCTCCGCGCGGCCCGATGGCGACGATTCGGGAGCCGGACGCCGCGATCCCCACGAGCCGGCGCGGCTCGTCGTACCGCGCGACGAGCGGGAGCGCCATTCCCGCGGTGCGGACGTCGACGGCGCGGGGGCCGATGCGTCGCGCATCGCCGAACGCGAAGACGCGGTCGCCCGCGGGCAGCACCGGGATCGGATCCTTCGCCGGAGGCGGAGGCGTCCAGATCTGCTCCCACGGAAGCACCTCCCACGGCGCCTCTCCGCTGCACGACGTGCCCGGGTCGACGGGAGGCGCTTGCGAGGTGAGCGTCGTGCAAGCCTGCGCGGGCTCGGCGACGTCGATCGGGAGGATGCCCCACTCACCGTTTGCGACGTAGAGCTTCCCGTTCTCCGCACGGACGCCGCTCGCGTAGAACGACGGCTCGGGCCGCGTGCAGTTGCCGAGGACCTTCGGTTGCGCCGGTGCCGCGACGTCGATGGCGACCGCGCCGTGTCGGCCGGCGGCGACGAACGCGACGTCGCCGACGATCTCGACGTCCTTCGCCGGGGCCACGAGCACCTTGCCGTCCGTGGCACGAGGCGTCCACGTCTGCGCGACGACGGTGCTCGTCGCGAGGTCCAGGACGGCGAGCGAAGTGCACGCCGCGACGTAGACATGTCCGCCCTTCGTCTTCACGCCGACGGCGTATCCCGATGTCGAAGTGAAGAAAGGACCTCCGCGGCTGTCGAACGTCCGAGCGTCACGACGGCGCGACGAAGTCGCGGCCGTGCCTCGGCAAGAGAGCTGCCAGCCGCGTGCTGGCGACGCATCACGCGTGTATCGGGCCGAGGTTCCGCGTGGACGCGGGTGTGGTGTTCGAGCGACGCCTCCGGCTGCAACGTGGCTCGAGGGCCTGCGCGACGAAGCGACGAGCGCGGTCGCCGGACGTCAGGGGAACGTGATCTCTTGCACGTGCGGCGGAGCGTGTGGCGCTGTCGAGGTCACGCGGTACGTCCCGTCCGTGAGGTCGACGCCCGTGTGCGTCGGCTGATTCGAGATCACGGTCGTGTAGCTCCCGTCCTCGTTCTTCCGCTGGACGGTGAACCTTCCTCGCACGATGCGATGCTGGCCGTCCGGATCGACGACGTCGACGTCGTTCACCTCGAGGCGGTGGAGCGTGATCGTGTGCGCCGCGCCGGGCGCGAGATCGAGGACACGGGACTGCCCGCACGCGTTCACGCGGAGCTTCGCGTGATCGCCGGCCGGCACGACGTACCGGCGGTCACGCGCGACGGGAAGCTTCTCGCTCACCCGTTCGACCCGAGAGTTCTCGGCGGCGTGGGTGACGCTCAGGCACGTCACGGTGCCCGGGAACTCGGGGTCGATGCTCTCGTAGTCGAAGTCGAGGGTCGCCGTCGGCAGGAGGATTTCCTTCTTCTCGCCCTCCGCGACCTCGAACGCGTACGAGTCCTGAGCGGACGACCCGATCGTGTATCGGCCGTCGAACATCGCGACGGCGTAGCCCTCCGGCTTGGACGCGAGCTCGTCGTTGCGGAGGACGATCGCCTGCACGCCGTCGCGGGTTCCCACGATCGCGTTCTTGCCGGCGTTGATCGGCCGGTCGTATCGGATGACGAGGCCGGCGGGCTCGTAGACGGAGATCATGCCGAGCTCGAGCGGCACCTGCATCTCCATCGACGAGCGGCTCATCCCGAAGCGGTAGTGCTCCGGCGAGACGAGGACGCCCGACTTCAGCGAGTAGGTGCCCGGCGTACGCTCGTAGCGCTTGTCGAACGCGATCTTGATGCCGTCGAAGGAGAACTCCGACGAGAACCCGTCCGTGTACCACGCAGGCTTCTTCAGCTCGAACGCGGCGCTGCCCGACGACGGGTTGATCCGCTTTCGGATTTCGGCCTCGTCGCTGGCCGCCTCTTCGGAGGGAGCCGCGCAGGCGGCGACGGAGGCAAGAAGGAAGGACGCAAGGGCCCGGTGAGCGCGCGCACGGAAAAGCATGAACTCTCTCCTCGGCGGGCGCGCTAGCACCAGGCGAAGGTTCGGCAAATGAAACTGGGGGCGGAACGCCGTGCGCTCGCAAATTTCAGAGCGGTGCGCGCGACGTCCTACGGCTTCGACCCGGGCTTGCGCGGGCGCGCGCGCCGGGTGGGCGCCGCCGCCGACGAAGCGGCGCTCGTGCTGGCTGCCAAGGACGCCGCCGGCGCGGGCGCTTCCTCGACGGGCGGAGGCGGATCGTCGCGCGTGCCCTCGGTGCTCGCCGACGTGGTGCTCGCGGCGGGCGGGAGACGAGGCGTGCTCGCGGGCGTCGCTGCGTGCCACGTCGAGAAGGCGATCCCGACGCCCGCGATCGAGAGCACGCCCGCGCCGAGGATCAGCGCTACGCGTCGACGCGACGTTCGGTCCGTTCGACCGCGAGCCTTCTCCGCGACGCTCGCGTCCGGTGGGGCGCACGCCTGCGGAGGCGTCGCCCAGGGAGCCGCGCTCTCGCGCGCCGGGGCCTCGAATCGAGGCGGGCGGTTCGACGCAGCGACCACGCGCTCCGCCGGGCGCACCGAACGGAGCGTCGACCACGGATCGAGCGCGCGCGCGAGCGAGGCGACGTCCGGCCAGCGCTCCGCCGGATTCTTTCGCAGGCACCGCTCGATCACCGCCGCGAGCCCCTCGGGGATGTCCGGGCGGAGCTTGCGGATGTCCCTGGGTTTGTCTTTCAGCACGCGCGCGATGAGCCGTGACATGGTCTCGGCGTCGAACGGCGTCCGGCCGGTGAGCAGCCGGAAGAGGATCGCTCCGAGCGCCCAGATGTCGCTCCGAGCATCCACGGGGCGCACGCCTTGGAGCTGCTCCGGCGCCATGTAGAGCGGAGAGCCCATCACGTCGGTCGACCGCGTGAGGATGGAGTCCTCGTTCGGTACCTTCGAGATCCCGAAGTCGAGCACCTTCACGAGCGGCGAGCCGTCGAGCCGCCTCGTCAGGAAGAGGTTCTGGGGCTTGAGGTCGCGATGGATGATCCCGATGGCGTGCGCCTCCGCGATCGCCTCGCACGCCTGGAGCACGTAGTCGACGGCGACGTCGGGCGCGAGCGGGCCGTCCTTCTCGACGAGATCGTCCAGGTTCGTGCCCTCGAGGAGCTCCATGACCATGAACGGCTCGCCGCCGGGGAGGCGACCGACGTCGCCGACGCGCGCGACGTGCTCGCTCTTCAGCGCCGCGGCCGCCTTCGCCTCGCGCTCGAACCGCCGGACGACGACGGCGTTCTGGAGGAGCTGCGAGCGCAGCAGCTTGATGGCGACCTTGCGCCCCAGCGAGACGTGCGCCGCGGCGACGACGACGCCCATGCCGCCGACGCCGATGACGTCGAGGATGCGGTACTTGCCGTCGATGACGTCGCCGATCTTCGAGGTCGTCCCCTCGATCGCCGCGCCGCCCTCCGGCGCCGCCGTCACGAGGGGATCCCGACGTGTGTCCATCGACGGACGGAAATGTTAGCACCCGGCAGGATCGACGCGCTCTCGCGAGGTCGGTGCGCCGGAGATCGACGGCGATGGCAACGCAGTGATCAGGTGCAGTTGCACACGGACGCGCACGCCGCGCCGCCGCCGCACTCCGCGAGGCACTGGCGATCGCAGGCGGGGTTGCCGCCGCTGCTCGACGACGGCGCGGGAGACGCCGTGCCGAGCTCGATGCAGCGTCCCTCGGCGAGCTGCACGCAGACGCCTTGCTCGGTCTGGTTGGCGAGGAGCTGCGCGGCCTCGGCGCACGTCGTGAAGACGCCCATCGGGCAGAGCGCGGTCCCGCACGCGCAGACGAGCTCGACGAGCTCGCCGCGGATCCGGAACCCGCAGCTCGGCATCGCCTGCGTGTCCACGACGACGTCGGGGCACATCGAGGTGGCGGCGCAGAGCTGAGCTCCGGAGCGCTGCTCGATCCCGCAGCCGGCGCCGACGATCGCGGTCTCTCCGGCGTCGGACTCCGACGGGCCGGCGTCGTCGCCGTCGCGGTCGCCGCCGAGCTCGCGGCTGAGCTGCTCGCAGCCGGCGGCGACGAGCAAGAGAACGACCGAGCAGGACAGCCACGCGAGCGTTCGCATATCGGGCCGACCCTAAGGGAAGGCCGCGCCGCTGGGCCAACTTCTCTGCGTCGATTGTCCGGCACCGGCCCGACCGGATTTCCCGGCGCACGGGGTCCGGGCTAGGTTCACCGTCATGACGCTCGACGCCTACGCTCCGATGGTCGACGCCAAGACCGCTGCACTCGGGCGACTCGTCTCTACGCTCGCCGAGGACGCCATCTTCGGTTTGGCGACGGGCGGCGGTCCAGGGATCCTCGAGGCGCTCGCTCGCCGTCGCGGCGAGGCGTACCAGGCGGTGCTCGCCGGACATCGCCTCAACACGATGTCGCAAGAGCTCGATCACTGGCTCGTCGAGATGATCCGAGCGGCGGCGCCCATTCATCCACCGAGCTGGATGCCGATGGGTGACGTCCTGCGCGAGAAGGTGACGCTCGAGGCGGGACCACGCGGTCTACGGTCCCTCTTCTCCTCGAAGCCGAGCGAGAAGGACATCCTTCGCGTGAAGCGGCTGGGGACGCTCGCGACCCGTGTGCTCCGCGCCGTATTCGCCGCCGACGGTCCGCTCGATCCGGAGGAGACCCGCACCGTGGCCAGCTTCGTCACGGCGCTCGGCCTGCCCGAAGAGCACGCCCAGCCGCTCTTCACCGAGCAGCCGATCCCGGCCGAGCAGCTCGACGTCTACGGCGACGTCGAGCCGTCCTATGCGAAGGCGCTCCTGCGCGGGGCGTGGCTCGCTACGGCGTGGGACGCGATCGATCCGCGCGAGGAGCACGTCATCCGCGTCGTCGCGAACAAGCTGAACTTCCCGGCGATGGATCTCGAGGTGATCCGGAACGACGTGGTCGCGAGGATCGACGCCCGCCGATTGGCAGGGGCGGCTGCGGTCGATGCGATCCGCTTCGTCCTCTCGGATCGCATGCCCGGCCATGGCGTCACGCTCGCCGCGAAGACCGGGACGATGATGATCCCGAGGCGCTACCGCGACGAAGTGCTGGCGCAGATCGGCCACGGCGCGAAGGTGACGCTCGCGCGCCGTTACACGCAGCTCTCGTCGGACGAGCGCCATGCCGTGCTCGGCATCGCGTGGGCGGCGGCGCTCTACGAGGATCCGTCCGTCGGCCGTCGCGCGCTGCTACGGGCGCGCCACGATCGCGTGGCGCAGGATCTCGGCGAAGACGGCCTCAAGTCGCGGCATGCGATCGACGAGTGGTTCAACGACGTGCTCGCCCCTGCGGCTTTCCCCATGAGTGCAGACTGACGACGAACGCGGTAGCTTCCAGGCCTCTTCTCTGGAGCCTGGAGCCTGGAGCCCGGAGCCTGAATCCCCCATGAACAAGAAGCTCGGTTTCATCGGCGGCGGCAACATGGCCGCGGCGCTCGTCAAAGGATTGCTCCACGCGAAGGTCGTCCCTCCGGAAGGGATCATCGTGAGCGACGTGAAGCCGGAGCGCCTCGAGATGCTGCGGGAGAAGCACGGCATCCGGACGACGACCGACAACCACGAGCTCGTCCGCGCCTCGGACGTCGTGGTGCTCGCGGTGAAGCCGCAGGTGATCGACAAGGTCCTCGATGCGATCGGCAAGGACGTGAAGCCGACGCAGCTCGTCGTCTCCGTGGCCGCGGGCGTGCCCATCTCGGCCATGGAGGCGCGTTTGCCCGAGGGCGCTCGGGTCGTCCGCGCCATGCCCAACACGCCGGTGACGGTCGACGCGGGCGCTACGGCGATCGCCGCGGGCACGCACGCCACGGACGAGGACCTCGAGGTGGCGCGCGCTCTCTTCGCGGCGGTCGGTCGCGTCGTGACCCTCGACGAGTCGCTGCTCGACGCGGTGACGGGGCTCTCGGGCAGCGGTCCCGCGTACGTGATGCTGATGATCGAGGCGCTCGCGGACGGGGGCGTGAAGGTCGGCCTGCATCGCGACACCGCGCTCTTGCTCGCGGCGCAGACGGTCTACGGCTCCGCGAAGCTGCTCCTCGAGACGGGAGAGCACCCGGGGCGCCTCAAGGACATGGTGACGAGCCCGGGAGGCACGGCGATCGCGGGACTCCACACGCTCGAGTCCGGCGGCCTCCGCCGAACGCTGATCGACGCCGTCGAGGCGGCCACGACGCGCGCCGCCGCGCTCGGCGACCAGATGGCGCAGAAGATGAGGAAGGAATGAGAACGGGCGAGCTTCGTGTCCTGGGCGTTCTTCTCGCGTCGCTGCTCCTGCTCGGCTGTCCTCCGGATCCCAAGCACGTCTGCGACAAGCTCTGGTCGATGCGATCGCCTTCCGACACGCGGTCCGAGGCCGACTTCAAGGCGGAGTGCGCGCGCAAGCTGGACGCGATCAAGGACCGCTCGAAAGGCGAGTACGGCGCGTGCTCGCAGTGCGTGATGAATGCCGTGGGTCACGAGCGGCTCGCCGAATGCCGAGCGTACTGCCCCGGGCTGGAGGACATGCTTCCGTAGACAGGACGCGTTCGGACTTCGGCGTCAGCTCTCGGTTTCCGGACAGCAGGCTCCAGGCTCCAGTTGGTTCTCTGGAGACTGGAGGTCGGAGTCGGGAGGGGGTTTTTCAGATCGGAAGCAGTCTTGAATCAGCCTCCAGTCTCCCGTCTCCACTGGAGTCTGGAGACTGGAGACTGATGTCCGTCAGGGCGCGGGCTCGGCCGGAGCGCTGAAGCTGCGCGGGAGCAGGTCGCGCGTCACGACGCCGGTGCGCTGGGCCGTCTTGAGGGCCGCGATCGTCTTTTCGATCTTGGCCTTCGTCGCGTCGAGGTCACGCGCCTCGGCTCCGGAGGTGTACTTCCCCCTCTCGGCTTTCACCTGAGCGAGGGCTCGCTCCATGACGACGAGCCGGTCGGCGAGGATCTCCTTGACGAAGGCGGTGTGCTCGGCGCGGCGCTTCTCGAGCGCCTCTTTCGTCGCGGGGACGATCTTGAGGCTCTTCACGTGCTTCTCGAGCTTCGCGGCGGATCGCTTCTCGAAGTCCTCCTGATCGGCCGTGAGCTTGTCTCCCACGCTCTTCAGCTTCGGGAGGGTGGACAGCCGGTTGCGGATCTTCATCTTCGCCGCGCGGTCCTTGACCTCGGCGGCGAACTTCACGAGCGCTGCCGTCTGCTCGGCCTCGGACACCTTCGGACCTTGCGCGCTCTTGCCGGTCGGCGAGTTCGCGCCGATCGGCTGGAGACGTCCGTTCATCGGGACCGGGACCTTCGGTGTGACGATCACCTTCTGACCGTCGAGGGCGGCAATGGTCGAAAGGCAGGCAGGGTGCTGGGTCTGGAGTTTGGTGTTCGCCTGGAACGTGGCCTTCATCCGGTTGGCGAACTCCGTGTAGCTGTGCGTGCTGCCGCCCTTGAGGTTCGACCACATGCGGCCGAACCCGCCGCAGGCGTTCGACATCTTGTAGAGCTTCGCGGCGACGTTGCCCTCGATGTCGTTCGCGCCGTTCGAGAGCATCGACCAGTTTGCGAGCTGGCTCGCCGCGTCGTTGTCGTTGACCGCTTGGTAGTACTCGGCCCAGCCCTCGTTGAAGGCGAAGCCGTTGTTCGTCTTCAGCTGGAGCCAGTGATGCTGCGTGTACGAGTACGAGGCCACGTCCGAGAGGAAGTGGAGGAAGTCTCCGTCCTGTGCGTGACGGATGCGATGGCCGAACTCGTGGAACATGCCGGCGAAGTAGCGGAAACCGCTCGGCCAGTGGACCGACTCCTCGGTCGTGAACGGCACACCTGCCGTGACCGTCGCGGGGAAGAGCACGGCGGCCTTGCCGTTGTGGCGCGGGATCGACGACTCGCCGGTCAGCGACGTGAACTTGTCGTACGCCCGTCGCGTCATGGCGAAGAGCGTGCTCGCGTCCTTGCCCGTGCCTGCGCAGACGAGGGTTCCGAAGTTGATCGTGCCTTCGGTATCCGGACGCGTGGCGGTCGCGCACGTGACGTTGATCTTGAGAATCTCGGACTCGACGACGACCTTGCCGCCCTGGCTCTCGAGCTCGACCTCGATGTACGGATCGAGCTTGCCGCCGAACAAGCCGTCGCCGGTGTCGGGGCTCGTGAGGTCGAAGCGGCCGTCGGCGTCCGTGTAGCCGGTCTTCAAGACGTCATCGATGACGGGATCGTCATCCATGAGCTTCACGCGCACGCCGGCGAGAGGGCGGAGCGTCCCGCCGTTCGCACCGTTCTCGTAGTACATGATGCGGCCGTAGCCACGGACGACCCCGGCGCTCGCCATGCTCGACGACGCGAGCACGGCGACTCCTACGAGCCCAACAGAAAACTTTCGAAAGTTCATGGAGATCCCCCTTGAAACGAGACGGATGGGACCGTCGGGGGTGGCGCGGAGCGCGCCAGGCCCTCGTTCGGAGCGCCTCCTTGTCATCGCACATTAGGACCGTCAACCCCCGGTGGAGATTCATGCTCCATTCGGGTGACGTGACAGGGCGCTCTGATCGGCTTCAGCGCTTCGGGAGGATCTCGTTGTACGTGACGAAGGCGATCAGCGTGAGGAACATCAAGAGGCCGATCGCGTGCACCTTCGCTTCGATCTTCGCGTCCGCACGCCGGCGCGAGATCGCCTCGAAGAGGAGGAACAGGAGGCGGCCTCCGTCGAGCGCGGGGAGCGGCAGGAGGTTGAAGCCGCCGAGATACGCGCTCAGGAGCCCGAGCAGCTTCAGGTACTGGTGGGCGCCGGTCTTCGCCGCCGAGGCCGTCTCCTTGACGATGCCGACGGGCCCGCTGAGCTCGGGCTTCTCCTTGCCGGCGATCATCCGGCCGATGCCTTTGACGAGGTTGTAGACGACCTTCGGCGGCTCTTTGATGCTGAGCACGGCGGCCTGAGCGACCGTGACGGGCTGCACGGTCGTGTACGGTCCGACGAGGATCTTGCCCTTCGTCTCACCCTCCGCGTGCGGGACGGGGAAGACGTGGAGGCGCTCGCTCCCGCGCTCGATCTCGACGTCGATCTTCTCACCCGGGTGCGCGCCGACGACCGACTTGAGGTGCTCCCAGTCCCGGATCTGCTCGCCGTTGACCGAGACGATGCGATCGCCCTTCGTGATGCCCACCTGCGCCGCCGGGCCGTCGGGCGCGACGTTCACGCGCATGCTCGTCTCGTCGACGACCATGTTCCCGCCGAGGAGGAACCCGAAGAACATGAGGACGGAGGCGAACAGGTAGTTCGCGAGGGGGCCGGCGGCGATCGTGACGATGCGTGCCCAGAGCGAGGCGTTGGCGTAGCTCTCCGGGTCCTTCGGATCGATCTCCTCGTAAGGGTTGAGGCCCGCGATCTGCACGTACGCGAGGAAGGGGATGATCGCGATCTGGAACGTCGTCGGGTGGCCTTTCGGGCGGTGCTTCCAGATCGTGGGGCCGAAGCCGATCGAGAACTTCGTCACACGCATGCCGAAGCGGCGGGCGGCCAGGTAGTGCCCGCCTTCGTGGACCACCATCAGCACCGCAAGCCCGAGGATGGCGATCAGCGCGTACGCAACGGACATGCGTCAGAGCTTAGCTCGCTTTGGCGACTGCGTCCCGCATGCGCATCGCGGTCAGTCCTCGGGCCTCAGCGGATTACGGTCGTGCTCGTCTGGGCGCAGCCTTCAGACTGGAGCCCGGAGCCTGGAGCCTGGAGCCTCTCTCCCGTTGTGTTAGAGGCGGCGCATGCGCCGCGGTGCGGCTCGGGCGCCGATCGGCGTCGCTTCGGTCCTCCTCTTCTCTTGCCTCTCCACCTTCGGCGGGGTGGCGTATGCGCAGGCGAGCGGGGAAGGGGACGAGGGCGATGGCGAGGTCGTCGTCCGGGGAAGCCAGGCTGGAGGTTTCGTGTCCCGTGCGCGGCTCGAGGACGCACCGCGCGAGATCACGGACGCGGCGAGCCTCGTCGAGCCTCTGCCGGGCGTCCACGTACGGAGGCTGGGGGCGGACGACTCGTTCGCGACGCTGTCGATCCGGGGCTCCACCTCGACCCAGGTGGCCGTGTACCTCGCGGGGGTCCCGCTCTCGGGCGGAGCGGATCCGACGCTCGACCTCGCCACGCTGCCGCTCTGGCCCGGGGCGGGCGCACGCGTCCATCGCAGCTTCGCTCCTGCCGCGCTCGGACGCGGCTCGCTCGGCGGCACGCTCGTGATCGATCCTCCCTCGCCACGCTCGCCATCGCGGACGGAGGTGTGGACCGCCGTCGGCGCCTTCGGCGCGCGGCGGCTACGCATCGGTGACGTGCGAGGCGCTCCCGACGGCGTGCGCATCGCGACCGGCGTGAGCGCGTCGCGATCGGACGACGACTTCGGCTACCTCGACAAGGACGCGACCATCGCCGCCGGGCGCGACGTCTTCGTGGCGCGCCGGAACGCGGGGCACGCGGCGGCGGCCGGGCTCGCGTCGGTCGTGCTCCCCGTACGCCTCGGTCCATCGAGCGCAGGCGCGCTGACCATGACCGGGCTCGCGCAGGCGCGACGACAGGAGCTGCCCGGACCGGCGTCACTGCCGACCCCGCGTCAGCGCCTCGACTCGTCGCGGCTCGTGTCGGCCCTCGAGCTCACGCTGCCGGCGGGCTCGGGCGCGTTCGGCGTTCGCGGGTGGGGGAGGCGCGAAGAGCTCTCGATCCGCGACCATCCGGAGGACGTGCTCTCGTCGCTCGGTGGCCCGACGTCGACCGACGACGCGATCATCGCCGCGGGAGCGAGCACGGGATGGCGCGGGCGCCCGACGGACGAGACGTCGCTCGAGCTGAGGATCGACGGCAGCGCCGAGCGCTTCGCGCCCGGCACGTGGGTGCTCGCCGTCGCGCCGCCGGCCGCTCGGCGCACGAACGCCGGCGTCGCGCTCGATGCGAGCGTGAGGCTCTCGTCCGTGATGGTCGCGGCGAGCGCGCGCGGCGACACGTGGGTCGACACGTCCGACGACGGCAAGACGGCGACGGAGGCGCGTCCGACCGGCAACGTCGGCATCGAGGCGCCGATCGGTCCGGTCCTCGTGGCCACGCACGCCGGCTTCGTCGCGAGGCCGCCGAGCTTCGTCGAACGCTACGGGAACCGCGGGGCGTTCATCGAGAACCCGGATCTCGTCCCCGAGTCCGCGTTCACGACGGACGTCGGCGGTCGCCTCGCGCGCCGGCTGGGGCCCGTGCGCCTCCACGCCGAGGTCGCGGCCTTCGCGACTTGGGCGAAGGACCTCATCACGCTCGTCTACCGCGGAGCGCTGCAGCGCGCGCGGGCCGAGAACATCGGGCGCGCGCGGTTGCTCGGGCTCGAGGGCGAGGTCCGCGCCTCGGCGTACGGCTTCGAGACACGTGTGTCCTACACAGGTCTCGCGACGGCGAACGAGAGCGACTGCCGCTACGAGGGGCCGCGGTGCATTCGACCGTCGCTGCCTGGTCGTCCCGCGCACGACTTCGTCGCCGACGTCGCGTTTTCGCGCGGCCCGGTCCGTGTCCGCTACGGTGTCGACCTCGTCGCCGGCATCCTCGTCGATGCGAAGGACAACGTGGAGGTGCCGCTCCGCGTGTTCCACGGCGCGGGGGTTCGTGTCGCGGTTCCCGGCGTGCCCGGGCTCTCGCTCGCGCTCGACGTCCGCAACCTGTTCGATCTGCGCGTCGTCGAGTACCCCGGCTTCGTCGGACCGGTCCGGGCGCCGGTCGGAGACCTCTACGATTACCCGCTGCCGGGCCGGCGCGTCCTCGTGAGCGCGCGCTGGACGACCGACGCCCGATGATCGCGTGGTCGCGGGACGGCTCGGCTCGACCCGTGCTTCAGGCTGCGGACACCCAGGGTTCTTCCTTCATGGCCGGCCAGCGTTGAACCACCCGACCGCTCGCCGCGCCCGTCTCCGCTCGGTCTCAGGCCACGGCCCCGCTGTAATCGCCGTGAAATCGCGACACCTTGCCGTGGACGCACGCGCCGACGACGGTTCTTGACAGCGGCGTTCCGTGCTACGGTCCGCGCCGCTCATGAGCCAGTCCACTCCCGATCAGAAGCCGCAATCCGCCAAGGGACCCGCTCCCGAAGGCGAAAACGCCGTCGCCCTCCAGGGCGGTGCAGCCATCCTCGCGCCCATCACCGCGTTCCCCAACGGGGTCCCCGGCAATGCCATGGTGCTGATCCCGCTCGGCCCCAACGGCCAGCCGATGGAGAAGCAGATCGTCGACGGCCCCGTCGCGCTGACGATGGACCAGGTGTGGAAGCTCCTCGGCTTCAACGGTCCGGCCGTGCAGGTCCAGGACGAGCACGGGCGTCCGATCGCCATCGGCCTCGAGGATCTGCTCTCCGGGCTCGAGAAGCACTGGAAGGAGAACCAGGAGGACCTGGATCGCGGCCGCATCTACGCGCAGGAGCTCATGAAGTACGGCCGGCACGAGAAGGCCGAGACCGTGCTCGCCAAGGTCGTGGCGCGCGGCGGCGACGGCAACGACTGGCTCGGCCTGGGCATCGCCCAGCTCGCGCAGAAGAAGCTCGACAAGGCGGAGGGTACGCTCCGGGGCGCCCAGAACCTGATGAAGGACAACCCGTACCCGAGCCTCCACCTCGCGAAGCTGTACAAGGAGAAGAAGGATCCGAAGGCGGAGCGCGAGTCGGTCGAGCGCGCGATCCAGATTCAGCCCGGCAACGTCGACGCGTGGGCGTACCTCTTCAACTACATCAAGGAGTCCGAGGGCGAGGAGAAGGCAGTCGCGGCGATCGAGGAGCTCGCGAACGCTCCCGTGAACGCGAAGACCGCCGCGCCCTACGTCGCGCTCCAGGGCTTCTACGCCGGCGACGAGAAGACGCGTGAGAAGGCGATCGGCTTCGCGAAGAAGGCGGTCGAGCGCAACCCGTCCGATCCGATCCCGCTCATCGTGCTTTCGGCGCTCTACGGCCAGTCGGGCAAGCTCGACGAGGTCGTGAAGCTACTCGCTCCGCACGAGGCCATGATGAAGGACGACGTGCGGCTCGCTCACAACTACTTCGAGGCGCTCTTCCAGTTGAAGGACATGCCGAAGATCACGGCGCTCCTCAACAAGCTCGCGACCTCCTCGAACAAGGAAGTGAAGCAGTTCGCGATCGAACGGAGCCGCGCCATCGCACAGATGCTCCAGCAGCAGCAGCAGGCGCTCCAGGCCGCGATGCAGAAGTGAGCGGTCTCGGGTAACCGCACGGAACCCATCGGGATAACTCTGGACGAGGGCGGCCCGCGTGTCGCCCTCCTGCGCGCGTCCATGTGGGTGGACGCGAGCGCTTGTCCGCTTCTGTCGACCGAGGGCGCGCTCTTTCGCTCGCGCTTCTCGTGTCGGTAACATGTCGGAGTCGTGCCGAATCAGGACGTTCGCGTCGTAGGGCGCTATGCCCTCTACGGTGCCATCGCGGCCGGTGGCATGGCGACCGTCCATCTCGGCCGGCTCCTCGGGCCCGTCGGCTTCTCGCGTACCGTCGCGATCAAGCGTCTTCACGCGCAGTTCGCGTCCGATCCCGAGTTCGTCTCCATGTTCCTCGACGAGGCTCGGCTCGCGGCGCGCATCCGCCATCCGAACGTCGTGCCGACGCTCGACGTGGTCGCGACGGGCGGCGAGCTCTTCCTCGTCATGGAGTACATCCCGGGCGAGTCGCTCGCCCGGCTGACGCGAGCTCTGCGCGAGCATCAGCAGACGATCCCGCTCCGCATCGTCTCGTCCGTCATGGCCGGCGTGCTCCACGGCTTGCATGCTGCGCACGAGGCGAGGGACGAGCGCGGGCATCCGCTCGGCATCGTCCACCGTGACGTATCGCCTCAGAACGTCCTCGTCGGAACCGACGGCATCGCCCGCGTCCTCGACTTCGGCGTCGCGAAGGCCGCCGGACGCATGCAGACGACGCGGGAAGGGCAGATCAAGGGCAAGCTCTCGTACATGCCGCCCGAGCAGCTTCGGGGCGCCGCCGTGAGCCGGCAGACGGACATCTACGCGGCCGGCGTCATGCTCTGGGAGATCATCACCGGGCAGCGGTTGTTCGCGGGCGACAACGAGGGCGTCATCGTCGCCAAGATCCTCGAAGGTCGTGTCGAGCGACCGAGCCAGGTCCTCATGCGTTCGCACAAGGCGACGCTGACGAACCAGACGATGCAGGTGCTCGAAGCCCTCGACGAGACCATCCTGCGCGCGCTCCAGATGAAGCCGGAGAACCGCTTCGCCACGGCGCGTGAGATGGCGATCGAGATCGAGCGCCGGTGCCCTCCGGCGACCACGACGGAGTGCAGCGACTGGGTCGAGAGCATCGCGCGTGACGTGCTCCGGTCGCGCGCCGCGATGGTCGCGGAGATCGAGAGCGGCGCGCTCTATACGACCGACTCGGTGCGCGAGGATCCCGTGAAGGCGGTGCTCGAGGCCAAGCAGACCCTCTCGCCCGGGGTCCCGTTACCCGCTGCGGTCCCGGCGCCTTCGGGCACCGGATACGCTGCAGCGACGGGGGCGCCGATGCCCACCGGGCGCAGCTCCCAACCGTCCTTCTCGGATCCTCAGATCGCGCCGCTGCCGCCGGTGACGCAGCCGTCGTCGATCTCCGTATCGAGCGGCTCGCTGCACCCGAGGCGTGACGACGCCAAGCAGCGTGCGACCCTCGCGGCCGTCATCGCCGGCGGGGTCCTCGGCACGATGCTGTTCATCGGAGGCGTCGCGTGGGTCAAAGCGCGAACGCCCGCTTCCATCGAGGCCGACCCGCCGGCCGCCGAGGAGGTGGACATCCCGACCGCCGAGCCCACGACCGCTTCGGGCCAGGGCTCACCGCCGCTGCCGCCGGTCACCTCGGTGGCTTCCACGCCAGCGCCGGTGATCGAGGTGGAGGAGGACGAGGTCGTCGACGCGGGCGCCCAGGCCCAAGCCCCGACCCCGCCGACGCCGGCGAAGCCCGCGAGCACCGCGCAGGCGACGTCCGGCGCCTCGCGTCCCGCGCCGCGACCCACGAGCAAGCCACAGACGACGCCTGCGAACGATTGCGCGACGCCGTTCTGGTATGACTCCACCGGCGTCAAGAAGTACAAGGAGCACTGCCTGCAGAAGTGACGGGAGAAGTGTCGTAGGATGGGCGCATGCGGCGGACCGCACGCCCCCGCATCTCTCGTTCGATTCGGCGTCTCGCCGTCATGCGCAAGGCAGCGTCCTGTCGGGGCGGCGTCGCTTTGGTGGAGTTGGGTTTCCGATGATGCTCGAGGCAGCGAGCCTGAGAAGGTCGCGAGCGGAAAAGAGAACGAGGGGGTTCATGCGTCGTCTCGTCGCCGGCGGTCTCGCCGCGGTGACGACCCTCGCCGCCCTGCCTGCGGGAGCGGACGTGCAGGCGTGCATCGCTGCTTCCGAGAAGGGCCAGCGCGCGCGCGCGGCCGGGAAGCTGCGTGAGGCTCGCGATCAGTTCACCATCTGCGGCGCCGAGAGCTGTCCGGCCCTCGTCCGAAACGACTGCGCGACCTGGAACGCGGAGGTCGCGGCGATCCTGCCGAGCGTCGTGTTCGGCGCACGCGACAAGCAAGGGCGCGACCTGTTCGACGTCAAGGTCTCGATGGACGGAGAGGTGATCCTCGAGAAGCTCGACGGCAAGTCCGTCGCCGTCGATCCAGGGAAGCACACGTTCCGCTTCGAGACGCCGGGAGCGGAGCCGATCACCGAGGTCGTGCTGATCAAGGAGGGCGAGCGTGCGCGTGTGTTCAACGTCACGTTCGACATGGGCGGAGACGGGTCGACGTCTTCGGCGGGCGGCGGCTCTGCGGCTCCGGGCGCCGACAAGGGGCACACGCCCTATCCGTGGATCGTCGTCGGGGTCGGCGCCGCGGGCCTCCTCGCCGGCACGATCATCCTCCTGACGGCGCCCGAACGCCCGTCGAACTGCAGCCGCGAGACACAGACGTGCACGAAGCTTCCGGGCCAGAGCGAGGCCGAGTTCATCGAGTCGCGCGAGCAAGCCGGCCGCGCCGACTCGCAGCCCGTCCTCGGCCTCGCCGTCGGTGGTATCGGGCTCGCGCTCGCCGCCGCCGGTGTCGTCTGGCACTTCCTCGAGCCGACCGGGCCTCGGAAGGAGGCGCGCGTGATGCCGTGGACGACCGGCACGGCATCCGGCTTCTCCGTCGGCGGCAGCTTCTAGCGCGCGTCGTGCGATCGGCCATCCCGCGGCGCGCCGACGCGCGCGGTGGGTTTTGCCTCGCTGCACGCGCGGCCGAGGGAGCTTGCCACGAGGCTCCTCCGTCCGTGTCCGATGCGTCCGCGTGCCGGCATCTTTCCCTCGGCTCCGCGATGCGTTCCGCTCGCCGTTCCGCATGAGCTACCGAGGCGGAGCTGGCACGCCGACTGCGAGTCGAGCGCGCCTGGGCATCACGATCGCGTGGCTGTCCATCGAGACGCGAGGAATAGATGTCTCTCTTGCAGGAAGGAGAGGTACTCGACGGAAAGTACGTGATCGTACGGCGCATCGCCGAGGGAGGGATGAGCACCGTCTACCTCGGCGTCAATCGAAGGCTCGGCAAAGACGTCGCGGTCAAGGTCCTGCATCCCGTGGTCGCGCGCGATCACGACATCGTCGAGCGCTTCGAGCGCGAAGCGCGCATCGTCTCGCGCATCCGCTCGGCTCACATCGCCGACGTCTACGACTTCGGCGAGCTCCCTTCGGGGGAGCGCTTCATGGTCATGGAGTACCTCGAGGGCGAGAGCCTCGCTGCCATCCTCGAGCGTGATCAGACCATCCCGACGCCCACGCTGGCCGCGATCGCCGAGCAGATCCTCTTGGGGCTCTCGGCCGCGCACGAGGCCGGGGTGGTCCACCGCGACCTCAAGCCCGAGAACGTCATCATCGCGATGCGCGCGACGGGGATGACGGTCAAGCTCCTCGATTTCGGGATCTCGAAGCTCCTCCCGCGCGGCGAGGCTTCCGCGAAGGTCAACGTCAAGCTCACGGCCGCGAACGCCGTGCTCGGGACACCCCTCTACATGTCGCCCGAGCAGGCGCGCGGCAACACGGCGTCCATCGACGAGCGGACGGACATCTACTCGCTCGGCGTGATCCTCTACGAAGCGGTCGCGGGCGAGCCGCCGCTCATGGGCGACAACATCAACGAGCTGTTGTTCCGCGTCGCCCTCGACGAGCCGGTCCCTCTCGCCGATCGCGTGCCCACGGTGGATCCCGAGTTCGCGGCGATCGTCATGAAGGCGATGGCGAAGAGTCCCGACGCCCGCTACCGGAGCGCCGAGGAGATGCGCCAGGCGCTCGTGGCATGGCGAGGTCAGGCCGACGCGAGGTGGACACCGCCGCGCCTGTCCTCCGTCGCAGCCGCGACGCTCCGCGAGCACCCACGCGAGCCTTCGCCCCCGCCTGCGCCCGCCCATGCGCTCGCCATTTCGGAGCCCGTCGAAGCGTTCGGCGGGACACCGACCGCGCTCACCGCGCCGAACCAGGATCCGAGCTCCGAGGTGCCGTCGACGCGAAGCCGGAGACGACGCGTCGCGCGTCTCGCGATCGTGGTCCCTCTCCTCGGGCTCGCGCTCCTCTGCGCTCCGACCGCGCGCGACGTCATCGTCACGCAGGGATCGCGATGGGCCGCGCCCGTCGCGGAGACCGAGGCTCCGGTCGTGGAGAGCTCGCCTGCGCCACCCGTCGACGTGCCGGCGCCTCCGCCGGAAGAGCCAGCGCCTTCCACGTCCTCCGAGAGCGCGCCCGCACCGGCCTCGATCGACCCGAAGCCGACACCGTCGCGAACGACGCCTCCGCGCCCGCCGGGTACCCGAGCATCCGGCGTCTCGTCGTCCCGCTCCAAGCGGTCGTCGACGAGCACGAAGGTCGAGCATGGAGACGCCGGCACGCTCACGGCCGCGACGGTCTCGGCATCGGCCACCGCCGCGCCGAGCAAGCCGGGGCTCGATCCGCCGCCGGTGGATCCGACGCTGGTACGCTGACGGCTTTCGTCGTCCGTTCTCGGTCCTCGGTGCTCCGAAGGGAGTCCTCAGTCCTCAGTCCTCGGCTTCGAGGCCTTGCTCGCCCCCGACCCAGCTTCATCGCTTCGAAGCAATCGCGCTGTTTGGTGCCCCTCCCAGGACGAGCTGGTTGCAATCGAAACGACGCTGCGAGTCCGAGCTGCCGCGAGTCCACGAGATGGCGGCAGTGGATGAGTTCAGCGAACAAGTCATGCTTCCGGTTGCGAGCGATGTCTCGACGCCGACGTTCGCAAGGACCGCTCGAGCTGAGGACCGAGGACCGAGGTCTGACGAGGCCGCAGGCCTCGTCGTCACAGACTTCGCCGCTTCAGGAGCCACAGGAACAGCGTCCCCCCGACGAGCGCCGTGACGGCGCCGACCGGTGGCTCCGTGTGCAGCAGGCGAAAGGCGCCTCGGCTCACGAGATCGCAGAGGACGAGCGCGGCGCCGCCGAAGCCGAGGGAGGCCGGCATGAGCACGCGTGCGTCGGGGCCGACGAGACGGCGGAGGGCGTGAGGGACGAGCAGGCCGACGAAGCCGATGAGGCCGGTGACGCTCACGATGGCGCCGACGACGAGCGAGCTCGCGAGGTACGTGCGCCGTCCGAGGGCACGCACCGAGATGCCGAGATGCTCGGCCGCGGTGTCGCCGAGCGAGAGCACGTTGAGCCGGGCGGCGTCGCGGACGAGGACCATGGCGCCGATCGCGACGTAAGCGGTCATGGCGGCGAGCGACGCCGGCGACGGGACGTCGAGGAAGCCCGTCAACCAGAAGAGGAGCTCCTGCGCCTTCGACTGCGACACGAGCACCTTCACGAACGTGATCGCGGCGGACGCGATCGCGTTGACCACCACGCCGGCGAGGAGCACGCTCGCGCCGCGCGAGTCCGGCGCGGCCGAGGCGAGCGTGTGGACGAGCGCGGTCGCGCCCAGACCTCCGGCCAGGGCGAACAGCGGGACGAAGGAAGCCCCGAGCACCGTCGTCCCGGAGACGCCCATGAGGATGGCGATCGTCGCGCCGACCGCCGAGCCGCCGGAGACCCCCAGGACGTAAGGCTCGGCGAGCGGGTTCCGGAGGAGCGCCTGGAGGGCGACGCCGACGATCGAGAGCCCCGCGCCGGCGACCGCGCCGAGCAGGACGCGCGGGAGCCGCACGAGCACGATCGCGCGATCGAGCGAGGCGGCGTCGGTCGCCGCACGCACGAGCGAGACCGGCTCGGTGCCGAACGAGACGCCGAGGGCGACGGCGAGGGCGAGCGCGCACACCGACAACACGACGACGCCGGAGACCGGCGGGCGGCTGCGACCGGAAGCGGTCTCTTCGAACGGTCGCGCCTGCGTCATGTGGTGATCGTCGCGCATCGCAGCGACGGACCCGTCACGTGTTGCGCTCGTAGAGGATGCGCAGGCCGGTCAACGTGAGGTCGTCGTCGACGTGCTGGATCGTCCGCGAGAGCGGCGCGATGAGCTTCGCGAGCCCGCCGGTGGCGACGACGGGGCACGACGGTGACGCCATCTCCTCGCGGATCCTGTCGACGAGCCCGTCCACGAGGCCGACGTACCCGAAGACGATCCCCGACTGCATCGAGTGCTGCGTGTTTCGTCCGATGACCTTTGGCGGCCGCTGGATCTCGACACGCGGCAGCTTGGCGGCTCGCGAGAAGAGCGCGTCCGCGCTGATCTGGATGCCCGGCGCGATCACCCCGCCCAGGTACTCGCCCTTCGCCGTCACGCAGTCGAACGTCGTCGCGGTCCCGAAGTCGACGACGACGAGGCCGCTACGGAAGCGCTCGTAGGCGGCGACCGCATTGACGATGCGATCGGCGCCGACCTCGCGCGGGTTCTCGTAGAGGATCGGCATGCCGGTCTTGATCCCCGGGCCGACCACCAGCGCCTCGAGCCCGAAGGCGCTGCGCACGAGGTCGATCATGGGCTCGGTCAGCGGAGGCACGACGCTCGCGATGATCGCGGCCTTCACCGCCGACGGCTCGACGTTGCGCATGGAGAGGAGCTGGCGGACGACGACGGCGTACTCGTCCGCGGTCCGGCCACGGCTGGTCTCCACCCGGAACTGATGGATGAGCCTCGTTCCTTCGAACAGCCCGTAGACGATGTTCGTGTTGCCGACGTCGATCGCGAGGAGCATGACGCGCGCGAGCTTACTCCGCGGGCTCCGGGAGGGCCATCGCTCGCCCGCGCGTTCCTACTCCGCCCCGACGACGCGCGCGTCCACGATGACGTCGCCCTGCGCGACGCTCGCCCAGTCGCCTTCGGCGCGGCCGATGCGGGTGTACTCGCCGTCGAGGTGAGGCGTCCGCGAGAGCGTGACGAAGAACTGGCTCGAGCCGGTGTCTCGGCCGGCGAGCGCCATTCCGACGTCGAGCGGATGGAACGGGACCGGCGACGTCTCGCACCGGAGCGGCGTGCCGGCGCCGCCGTAGCCGTCGCCGTCGGGGTCTCCGAGCTGCACCACGAAACCGGGCACGACGCGATGGATGACGATGCCCTTGTAGAAGCCCGACTCGACCAGGGACGCGATACGCGTCGCGGTGACCGGCGAGAGCTCGGGCTCGAGCACGATCGCGAGCTCGAGCGCGTCCGTCGAGAACACGACGCGCGTCGGTTTCGTGAGCGTCTTGCCGATCTCGGGGGCGAGCGTGGGCTCCCTCGCCGGCGCGTTGCACGCGGTGACGGGTTCGCCGAGCGTGCGCAGAGCCTTCATCGCGCGCTCGCGGACGACGGGGTTCGGGTCGCTGCACGCCGCGGTCGCGACCTCCTTCGCCTTCGGGTGACGTACGGCCGCCGCGGCCTCGAAGAGGGCGATGCGCGTCTCGAAGCGATCCTCGGGCCACTTCTCGGCGAGCGCCTTTCCGAGCGCCTTCGCGATCGCGGGCGCGAGCTCCTGCGCGGGGTTCGCGGTCGGCGGCGGCGCGTTCGGGTCGAGGGCAGCGCGCTTCTCGCTCTCGGCGAGCACGAGGGCACGCTCGGGATGCGCGTTCAAGACCGACGCCGCCGTCGCGACCAGCCCCGCGTGCTTCGAGAGGAGCGCGTCGGCGAGGATCGGAACGGCCGCCTCGCCGATGTCGTGCGTCCCGAGCGCCTCGACGGCCTCCTCGCGCACGCGCAAGTGCTCGCTCTTCGCGAACGCGCGGAGGGCGGCGAGGCGCTGGCGTCCGAGCGTCTTGCTCCGGAGGAGCGACGCGAGCCGTGCCCGTTGCGATGCCTCGGACGACTCGGCGTCGCATTTCTGGAGCACGTCGGCATCGAAGGCGCCGCGCGCGAGGGCGAGGGCCGCCGTGCAACGGAGCGTGGCGAGGCGTCTCGCGAAGCCGGGCTTGGGCTCGGCCGGAGGCGTGAGCCTCGAGAGGACCCCGAGCGCGGGCTCCGCCGCCTTCGGCGGCTCGGGGCCGAGCGCGCCGAGGAGTGTGTAGAGTACATTGAAGCTCGCGTTCGCGAGGTCGGCGATCCCGATCGGGTCCTTGGCGTCCGGCGTCAACGCGTTGAGGGCGCCGGCGATCGCGGCCTGCCCCGCGTCGCCGAGCAGGCCGAGCGCCCGCGCGGCCTCCGCGCGCTCGCCGTAGTCGTAGCCCTTCGCGTCGACGACGATGCGCTCGAGGTCGGGCGCGACGTCCTTGGGGTTCGACCGGCCCGCTCGGCCGAGCGCGCGGATCGCGAAGATACGCAGCTGCCCCGGTCTGCCGAGCGCCACCTTCGCCTGGTCCACGACGCGACGTGCGAACGCCTCGCCAGGCTCGGTCCGCGAGAGCGCGTAGAATGCGAGGTCGCGCGGGGCAGTGCGATTGCCTGCGGCCTCGAGCAGCGCGGTCATCGTCTCGGCGCCGAGCTGCTTCTTGCGCGTCCCGAGATCGCCGAGACCGAGCAACGCCGGGTCGGTCCATTCTCCACCCGACGCGAGCAACGAGACGAGCACCTGCTCCGAGAGCGGGGCGGCGCAGCGGCCGATCGCCCGCGCGATCGCGGTGCGCGCGTCGAGCTCGGCCACGCCACGCTTCGCCGAAGACGGCGCCGGCTTGCCGTGCGATCGCGCAGGTAGGCTCGCTGCGCGTGCGGCGAGGATGCGGACGTGCGCGTCCTCGCGTCCCTTGCATGCGTAGCCGAGCCCGTAGGCCGCCCACGCGACCGTCTCGTCGTCTTCGTCGGCGAGGTGGGCGACGAGCCCGTCGATGCTCTCCGCGTCCGCGATGCGGGCGAGAGCACGCGCGCTCCGGCGTCGTGCGGCGACGTCGTGGCTCGTCCGCACCTCGGGCGGGATGTCCTTTGCGCGTCGGACGTCTTCGGCGCGGGCGACCGCGAGCTCGTCGAAGCCGCCGACCGGTGAGGCGTCGGCGGATGCGTCCGCCGGCGCGCTGCCCGAGCGCGAGCAGGCGACGAGGACGATGGGGAGAAGGAGCGACGAGAGCGAGCGGCTCATCCGCGTGCGATCCGAACGAGGTCCTTCACGTACGCCACGCGCTCGCGCGCGGCCCAATAGGTGCGCGCGAAGATCGTCGGCTCGGGCGGCGGGACGCCGACGCCGCCGACGACGTCGAGGCCGGCGCGCTCGAAGAGCCTCCGCGCACGGGGCAGGTGCCACGCGCACGTGACGACCACGACCTTCCGGATGCCGGCCTGTTCGAGGAGCGCCGCCGCATGCCGCGCGTTCTCGAAGGTATCGCGCGACGAGCGCTCGCGCACGATGGCCTGCTCCGGGACACCGCCCTCCCGCAAGATGCGAGCGATCTCGTCGGCTTCGACGCGGCCGTCCCAGGAGATGCCTCCGCAGGCGACGACGAGCGCGGCCCCTCGCTCGACGAACGCCTCGCGACCGGCGCGCGCGCGCCGGAGGAGCGCGGCGCTGTTCGAGCGACAGCCGAGGACGCAGACGGCGACGCGCTCGTAAGAAGAAAGAGGGCGAGTCATTCCGATGGAAGCGCCGCCGATCTGCGAGGAACCACTCGCAAAGGGCACGCGGACTTCATAGCCGACGACGTCCCCAGCGGCGAGCGTCCACATCGCGGGCCTTGACCCCCGGGCGGTACTCGTATTCCCTTGATCGCGAGCGGAGGGCGATGCGCATCACTTTCTGGGGCGTCCGTGGGAGCATTCCGAGCCCCGGACCGGACACCGTCGGCGTCGGCGGCAACACGAGCTGTGTCGAAGTACGAGCCGGCAAGGCCCTCCTCGTCTTCGACGGCGGCACCGGTCTCCGTCTTCTCGGCAAGCGCCTGCTCTCCGAGATGCCCTTCACGGCGCATCTCTTCTTCAGCCACGTTCACTGGGATCACATCCAGGGCTTCCCCTTCTTCGATCCCGCTTTCGTGCCCGGCAACGTCATTCACCTCTACGGTGGGAACAACGTCTCGCGCACGCTCGAAGAGACGCTCGCCGGGCAGATGGATCACCCGAGCTTCCCCGTGCACCTCAGCGAGATGGGCGCCGAGATGGTGTTCCACGGCGTCAGTGATCGCTCACCCGTCGAGATCGACGCGGGCGACGGCTCGAAGGTGGTCGTGAGCGCCGCTCGCGGCAACCATCCGAACGGTGTGTGGGCCTACCGCGTCGATCACGGCGGGCGCAGCGTCGTGTACGCGACGGACACCGAGCACTATGCGGTCGTCGACCCGAAGCTCCTCAAGCTCTCGAAGGGCGCCGACGTCCTCATCTACGACTCGCAGTACACCCCCGAGGAGTACGCGGGCACTTCGGGCGGCAGCCCGAAGCTCGGTTGGGGCCACAGCACCTTCGAGGAAGGGGTCAAGCTCGCGAAGGCCGCCGGCGTCCACAAGCTGATCCTCTATCACCACGATCCGATGCAGAGCGACGCGGCGGTCGCCGACAAGGAGCGCCGCGCACGCGAGCTCTTCCCGAACTCCGAGGCCGCGCGCGAAGGGCTCGTCATCGAGCTCTGATCGCGCTCCGAGCTCGGACCGGCGAGCGACAATCCGCGCAACGGTTGCGCGTGGACTGGCCGCTTCACGTCGGCGTTGCGCGGTGCACGCGAAGCGTCGCCCGATCCGCGTGGAATATCGCGACGCCTCGTTCGACGACGCGTGGCATTGCTCCTGCATTTGCAGCTCGTGCGGACGGCAGCGCCGCGCACGTCGCGCCGCGCGCTCGTTCCAAGCGCAATCCCTGGAGGACGGCATGGGCGGCGATCTCCATCGCGAGCTCGACGATGGTGCTATGCACGCGTATCGACGGCGGCTTTCGACGGTGAAGCTCCTCGAGCGCGACGCCGAGCGCGAGCTCGCGCGGCGTTGGCTCGCGGGAGACCGGCGTGCAGGCGAGAAGATGATCGAGGCCTGCCTGCCGTTCGTCGTGTCGATCGCCCTCGAGTACCGGCGCTGGGGAGTTCCCCTCGAGGACATCGTCCAACAGGGCAACCTCGGGCTCCTCAAGGCGCTCGCCAAGTTCGATCCGAAGCACGAGTGCCGTCTCGCGACGTACGCGGCCTACTGGATCCGCGCCGAGATCCGCGAGTACGTCGTCCGGTCGTTCCGGGTCGTCCGTCTCGGGACGACCAAGGCCGAGCGGCGTGCGCTCCGCATGTACCGGAAGACGAAGATCACGGATCCCGAGACGCTCGCACGACTGTCGGGCCTCCCGGAGGAGCGCGTGCGTACGCTCCTTCCCATCCTGGCCACGCGCGAGACGAGCCTCGACGCGAGCACCGGCGACTGCGGGCCTGCCTCCGAGCGGCTCGAGGGCTCCGCGCCCTCGCCGGAGGAGGAGGCGTTGTCCCGCGAGATCGCGGTCGAGGCGAAGCGCGTCGTCCACGACGCGGTCGGGCACCTCGACGCCCGCGAACGCATGATCGTGGAGGAGCGCCTGTTGAACGACGAGCCGCGGACGCTCCAGGAGCTGGGCGATCGGCTCGGCGTGAGCAAGGAGCGCGTACGGCAGCTCGAGGAGCGCGCGCGGGCGAAGCTGCGCGGCGAGCTTTTGGAGTACGCCGAGCTCGTCGCGTAACCCTCGGTCTTTCCATCGATTCACGGCGCCGGGGTGGCCGGTCGTGCCCTTTCTTCGCGGGGGTGAGCCGCGCCTGCTACCCTTTTGTGTCCGCGATGCGCAGAGTCGGTCTCGTCGCCGCGATGGTCGTCTCGGCTGGCTTCGCGGCTTGGCTGATTTGGCCGACTCCCGCGGAGATGCCCGCGGCGCCGCCGCCGCCCGTCGCGAGCGCGCCGCCGCCTCCGCGCGTCGACCTGCCCGACGACGGCCCCGACGACGAGCGCTCCTACGTCTTCCGCATCCCGTCGGGCGAGCCCACGGCTCTCTCGTGCGAGGAGGCACGGACGATCATCGACCAGGTCCGCGCCGGGCTCGCGTACGCCCCCGAGCCCGTGAAGCCTTCCGCCTTCGCCGCTTCTGCGGCCGACTGGCTCGATCCGCACGGCCTGCTCAGCCTCGCGAAGGACGCACCGTCGGTGACGGCGCTCCAGAAGGTCGCGCCCGAGCTGCTCGCGGACATCGAGGGGAGGCGTCAGCGCGCGTGCGCGTCGGCGTCGGTCCCGGGCGCCGTGCTCGAGTCGTGGGTCGACGAGCTGCGTGAAGCGTTCGATCGTGGTCGGCGCTCGCCGGGCAACACGACGAGCGCATCCGCCGCGCTCGATCCCATTCCGGCCGCAGGGAGCGCCAAGGAAATCGCCGAAGAGCTCGGCCGCCGCGCCGGCGCCTTCGAGGCGGCGTACGGCGAGCAGGTGACCTTCTACGTGGAGGAGGCGCGGAGGCGATTCTTCCCGCCGCTCGACAAAGCCGGCTGGGCGCGTGTCGTGCTGGCGTCCGCGGTCCGTGCGTACGTGCCGCTCGTCGATCCGCACGGCGAGTGGGCGCCGTTCGACGAGGAGTCGCGCATCTACGAGGTGGACCTCGCGTCGCGACCTCCGTCGCGGCTCTGGGGGCGTGCCGTCCTCACGACCGTCGGCGTCCGCGTGACCGAGACGGCGACGCCGCCGCTCGCGGTCGACGACGTGGTCCTCTCGGTCGCGAACCTCACGACCGCCGGCCTCCCGCTCGAGCAGGTCGATCAGCTCGGATTCGCCGCGAGCGACGCGAGGACTCCGCTCGCGGCCGTCGTCCTGCGCGGCGGCCAGCTCATGACGCTCGAGATCACGCGCGTCGAGGACGCGGGGGCGCCCGTGCGCCCGCCGCCGGAGCTCCCGTACGAACGCATACCGTACGGGGAGGGCGACGTTCTCGTCGTGTCGGTGAAGGACGTCCACGACGACCTCGGCGACGATCTCGCGACGCTCATCGCCGAGCAGCGTGAACGCGGGCCTCGGAGTCTCGTCGGCGTCGTCCTCGATCTGCGAGGGAACGGCGGCGGGTCGACCGACGGCGCGCTCGGTGCGCTCTCGATCTTCCTGCCCGGCGCCCCGCTCTTCGCGATGAAGCGACGCGACGGCACCGTCGAGGTCGATCGCGCGCCCGTCCCTCGCGATCGCGACCGGTGGAACGGCCCCGTCGCGACGTTCGTGGACGGTACGACCGCGAGCGCCGCGGAGATGATCGCGGGCGCGCTGGCTGCCTACAAGCGCGGCCCGAGCGTCGGATCGACGACGTTCGGGAAAGGCTGCGCGCAGGAGTACGTGGACGACGACGCGCACGCGGGCGTGCTGCGCCTCACGACGCTGGTGTATGCGCTACCGGACGGCGCGCCGGTTCAGCGCGTCGGCCTCGTCCCGCAGATCCGCTTCCCGTTCGCCCCGCAAGGCGACTCGGGCAACGTGCAGGAGCGCGAGGCGAAGCTCGCGCATTCGGCGCCGCCATGGCGCGGACCGGACGTCCGCGACACGTCCACGCTCGATTTTCGGGCCGAGGACGTGACGTGGCCCACGCACGGAGGCAACGTCGGGCCGTGTCGCGAGGCCGACGTGTGCAAGGCGCTTCGCCTGCTCAGCGCCCCGAAGCGCGTCCCGATCGCGAAGTATTGAGCGGCCGCGCGTGCGAGCCGCTCAGCCGTCGCCGAAGATGCCGCGCGCGGAGGCCATCTCGAGGGCCTTCTTGAGCGAGTCGTATCCCGGCGCGAGCCCTTCGCGCAGCTCCTGACCGCCGAAGATCGCGCGGACGTGCTCCTGCTGATGTGCGCAAGCGTCCCTGAGCGCCGTCAGCGCTTTGGGGCCCACGCGGTCGGCGACGGCCGTGCGCACGGCGAGCACGTCCGGCGGGATCGCACCGAAGGTGGCGAGGACGCGGACGTCGGCGCCCTCGATCTCCGTCCATGCGCCCGTGGTGACCTCGCCGTTGGCGTCGGCTCGAGCGTACGTGCCGACGACGTCGCATGCGCCCGCCATCAGCGCTTTGATCGCGCTGCGGTGAGAGCCGTGGAACGTCTCGGTGCGGAACAGCGTCCTCGGATCGACCCCCGAGAGCGCGAGGCTCACGCGCGGCATCACGAACCCCGCCGCGCTCCAGCGATCCACCCATCCGGCGCGCATGCCGCGCAGACCGTCGATCGTGCGGATCTTCGAGCTCGCCTCTACGACGAGGGCGGCCTCGTACGTCGCGTTGCCGTCGCGCACGATGCTCCCGAGCGGCGTGACGACCTCGCCGAGGCGGACGAACACGATCGGAGGGAGCCACGCGACGTCGGTGCGTCCCGCCCGCACGTCTTCGGCGAGCGCCTCGTACGAAGCCGCATCGCGACGGTCGATGGGGACGCCGATCCGGTCCGCCATCCATCTCACGAGCTGGTCCACGCGTTCGCCCACCCCACTGCCGGCGGAAGGAACGACGAGGCCGAGGACGATGCGTGAAGGGCTCGATCCGCTCATGGGTCAGAGTCTGCGGGATCGTACTACGGCCAGACGAGGTCGTGCGCCATCTTCAGGACGAGCACGATGACGACGCACAGGACGACGACGCGGACGAGGCGATCGCCGCGCTTGATGGCGAGGCGCGCCCCCGTGAAGGCACCGAGCGCGTTCGCCGCAGCCATCGGCGCCGCGACGTGCCAGAGGATGGCGCCCTTGAGCGAGAAGAGGAGGAGCGCGGCGAGGTTCGAGCCGAGGTTCACGACCTTCGCGTTGCCGGACGCGCGGGTGAGCGTGTCGCCGAACACGAGCACGAACGCGACGATCAGGATCGATCCCGTGCCCGGTCCGAAGAACCCGTCGTAGAACCCGAGCGCAAACGCGATGGGCGCGAGCGCGAGCTTCGCCCACGGCTTCGCGCGCCCGCTGGTCGGCTTCTGCGGGTACGCGACGAGAGCGGCGGCCGCGAGGAGCAGCACGAGGACGACCGGCTTGAGCGGCTCGGGCCGGACGAGCAGTAGCACCCGCGCGCCGACGAGCGAGCCGACGAAGCCGGCGCCGAATGCGACCGCCACGCGATCCCGATCGATCTCGCGCTTCGACCAGAACGAGACGAACGACGAGACCGCGCCGAAGACCGCCTGTCCCTTGTTCGTCGCGAGCGCCACCTGCGGCGGAAGCCCGGTCGTGAGCAGCACGGGTACCGAGACCAGCCCGCCGCCGCCCGCGATGGCGTCGACGAGCCCCGCCGTGAAGGCGGCGCACGCGAGCAGACCGATTTGCCAGAGCTCGAGGTGCACGGGGCCCCTCTAGATCCCTCGTGCGTGGAACCCCAGCGAAAAGATCGTCGTTATCGAGAGCGAACGAGGCGGCCGTCACGCCTCCAGCGTGGACGTCGTCGCGACGCGACCGGGGGGAGGCGACGCGAGCTCGCGGAGCGCCTCGAGGTCGAGCGGCGAGACGATTCGGTCGCCCTTCCACATCCCGAGCTCGGCGCGGACGGCATGGTACGGGACGGACACCTCGTCGAGCTCGTTCTTCCCGAACAGCGCCTCCATCACCTCGGCGATCTTCACGCCGCCCTCGCCGGTCACGTCGACGTCGACGAGCAACGGGACGAGGTCGCCGCCGACGCGCGCCTCCTCGAGGAACGACGCGGCGCGGGGATCGAGCGGCGAGAGCGAGCGGAGGAAGCGCTTGACGTCGAGCGCCTTCGCGAGGCCTCGCTCGAAGCGGCGGACGAGACGGATCTCGGGAGCGGCGAGCACGCGCTCGACCTCGGCACGCAGGCGCGCCTCTCCGCCGATCGCGTCGAGGGCGCGCTTCGGGATTCCGACGGCGTAGCGGGCGCCGTCGATCGCCTTCGAGATGCCGAGATCCGTCGGGCCGAGCGAGACGCCGCCCTTCCAGACGAGGCCCTCGGGCGACGCCTTGGTGAGCTCGGCGGCGAGCGCCTGAGGATCGACGTCCGCCGTGAGCTTCACGTCGACGACCTCCGCGAGGCTCGCGACGCCGAGCGACAGCGCCGGCGAGAACGTCATGTCGGGCTTCGGGTGGAAGCCCGACGTGTAATAGAGCGGGATGTCGATCCGCCGGAAGGATCGCGGCAGCGCGCGGATCAGATCGAGATGCGAGAGGAACGCCATCGCGCCGACCTTCGCGTAGACGAACCGCGTCCGACGCGCCGCCCCCTGCACGATGCGCGGCGGCTGCGCGGGCCCTTTCTTCTTGGGCGGCGCCTTGGCGGACACGTCGGAGGTGGCGGCGCTCGACGACGCGTCGGCTGGGCGTCGCTCGTGCTCGTGCTCGTGCTCGTGCTCGTTCTCGCGTCGACGCGGTGAGGCCGCGGCCGAAGAGGCGCTGACCCGAGGCTTCTCCGCCCCGAGCTTCCTCAAGTAGACGAGCCGCTCGTTCCGCATCGCGGACAGGTCGCACGCGATCCCGCAGTCGTAGCAGACGAGCTTGCGGCGATCCTTCTCCGCGTCCTCGAGGTTCGTGTGGTGGATGAAGGCGCCGGCCACCTTCCCGCACGGCGGGCTGAGGCGGCTCTTGAGCGCCTTGCGGTACTCGCGCAGGAGGAAGCCCTCCTCGAGGCCCACGTCGATGTGGCTCCACGGGAGGCGTGCGCTGACGGGGATCGTGCCGAGGTACGTCCGCGGGTCGATGCCCTCCGCGCGGAACGCTTCCTCCCAGACGTCGATCTTGAGCTGGTCCTCCCACGAGTCGAAGCGCGCACCGTTCTTGTACGCGCGGAGCAGCACGCGTCCGAGCTTGCGATCGCCGCGCGCGAAGACGCCCTCGAGCCAGCTCGTGCGGCTGTCGTGCATGCGAAGCTCGACGCCCTTCGCGGTCTTGGCTTCCTCCGTGAGCCAGCGCTGCTTCTCGAGGACGCGGTCTTCGGTGTCCATCGCGCACCACTGGAACGGCGTGTGGGGCTTCGGCACGTGCGTCGAGACGCTCACCGTCACGCGCGGCGGCCCGGCGTTCTGCGTCTCCTTGCGCACGCGCTTGCCGATCTCGCGGGCGCGCTTGCCCACCTTCACGATCTCGCGGACGTCGCTCTCCTCCTCGGTGGGCAGCCCGATCATGAAGTAGAGCTTCATGCCGTCCCACCCGCGCGAGAAGATGCGCTCCGCCGTCACCATGAGCTGCTCCTCGGTGACGTTCTTGTTCACGACGTCGCGCATGCGCTGGCTGCCCGCCTCGGGCGCGAACGTGACGCCGGTGGCGCGGACGCGACGCATGTCGTCGAGCACGGACTCCTCGAGTCCGTAGGCGCGCAGCGACGAGACGCCGAGCGAGACCTTCTCGGGCGCGAGCCGGTCGGTGACCTTCTGGATCAGTGGCGCGATGCACGAGTAGTCGGCCGTCGACAGCGAGGTCAGGCTGACGGAGTCGTAGCCCGACTGCTTCACCGCCTTCACGAGCGTGTCGACGATCTGCTCGGGATCGCGCTCGCGCACGGGCCGGTAGATCATGCCCGCCTGACAGAAGCGGCAGCCCTCGGTGCAGCCGCGGGCGATCTCGATCGACATCCGGTCGAAGATCGCCTCCGGCCCGCCGACGGGGCTGTCGTACGGGAACGGGAAGCGATTGAGGTCGTCGACCACGTTGCGCCGGATGGGCAGCGGGAGCCCGGGCTCGAGCGGGCGATCGACGACCTCGAGCCCGCACTCCGGATCGACCTCGACGGCGTACAGCGAGGGGACGTAGACGCCGTGCAGCTTCGCGATCGCGCGCAGGCGCTCGGCGCGCGGGACGCCTTCGCGCGTGAGCTTCGCCCAGAGCAGCGCGAGCTCCGTCGTGCGCTCCTCGCCGTCGCCGATGACGACCGCGTCGAGGATCGTCGCGAGCGGCTCGGGGTGCGTCGCGACGGGACCGCCGGCGACGACGAGCGGCGCGTCCTCTCCGCGCTCGGACGAGAGGAGCGGGATGCGCCCGAGCTCGAGCATGGAGAGGATGTTCGTGTACGTGAGCTCGAACTGGAGCGAGAAGCCGACGACGTCGAAGTCGCAGAGCGGCCGGGCGCTCTCGAGCGACACGAGCGGCAGGCCGCGCGTGCGCAGCTCCTTGTCCATGTCGACCCACGGCGCGTAGCAGCGCTCCGCGAGCGTACGCGGGTCGTCGTTCAAGATCTTGTAGAGGATCTTGAACCCGAGGTGGCTCATCCCGATGTCGTAGACGTCGGGGAAGGCGAGACACACGCGCGCCTGCACGGCGTCCCAGTCCTTCTTCACGGCGCCGTACTCGCCGCCGAGATAGCGGGCGGGCTTCTCGACGCGGTGGACGAACTCCGCATACGGATGAGGAGAAGAGGCCATCGTCGGCCTATTAGCGCGGATCGGCCGGTGAGGCGACTACGCCGGAGCTCGGAGCTCGGGCGCCGGTGCGCCGCTCGCTAGCTCGCCCCTGCCCCCGGCCCCGTGGCGCTCGGTGTCGCGCCCCTGGCGGTCGGCACGTCCGGCTCCGGCGGTCGCGGCCGGGTCCAGCGGAACGACGAAGCCCATGCGGCCCGAGGGGGCGGGTTCGATTGGAGGCGCGCTCGCCACGACGCGTCCGTCAAGGCGGGCCGAACGCCGTGCAGCACGCCCGGCGTGGTCTCGAAGCCCTCGACGATCTCGTAGTGCCCGACGTGCGCGCCGACGACGAGGAGCGGCGCGTCCTTGTTCGCCTCGCGGACCAGCATGAGGACGGGCTCGATCGGTCCGGTCGCCGCGGCGAGCACACGCCGGCTCGGCGGATCGGAGTACACGACGGCGACGACCGGGCCGTGCTCGGCGCTCCTGTCGTCCTCGATCCGTTCCATGCGCGCGGGCAGCGAGGCGAGCGCCGCGGCCTCCTCCGGCGAGAGCGGCTCGTCGCTCGCGTGGCGCTCGGCACCCCGGAGCGCCGCGCGGAGCATGTCCTCGGTCTCGACGAGGAGCGCCGTCGACTGCGAGGGAAGCTTCGCGAGCGCCTCGAGCCCTCGACGCAGCTGGCGGACGGTGGCGACGAGCCGGGCGATCACCTCCGGGTGCGGCTCGACGAAGACGGGAAGCGGCGCGCCCGAGACGCGTAGCTCCGTCGGGACGAACGGCGCGGCCGCACGCGTGCGCGAGAGCGCTTGCCCGGAGTGGCGCACGAGCGTCCAGGCGGAGAGCATCGACTCGACGCGTGCTCTCGCGATCGCGGGCGTCTGCGCTTCGCCTTCGTTCGCCCACGCGAGCAGGGAGTCGAGGAGCGAGCCGTGGATCGAGGCGTGGAGCCGCGTGTCGTGTCTGTCGGGGCGAGACTCCTGCGCCTTCGCGAGGGCTTCGTCGTACCCGTCGAAGGCGTCCGCGTGCTCCTCGCGGAGCGCCGAGCGCGCCTCGGGAGCGCCGAGCCAAGCGGCGACGTCGAGCGTCGAAGGCAGCACCCGCTTGCCCTTGCGGAGGCGATCGATGGAGGCGGCCGCGGCCTCCTCGTGCGCGAGGCCGACCGGCTCGCCGACGAGCGACTGGAGCGCGAGCGAGTCGATGGGCGCGTGGCCGCCGAACACGCGCACGCCGATGGCGGCCTGCCCGGCGGCGCCGGAGCCGTCGTACGCGACGGGCGCACGACCCGCGCGGGCGCGCGCGCGGACCTGGTCGACGCGCACGACGTTCGCGATGTCCTCGAGCTTCGTGAGGTCGACGCCTGCGGCCGTCGCCAGATCGTCGATGTCGTCGAGCGACAGATCGTCGGGAGCTCCCCACACGAACGAGAAGAGCCGGACGAGCCGCCGGTAAGCCTCGTCGAGCGCGGGATCGACGTCGCGCGTGCACGCACGCGCGAGGAGCATCGCGGCACGCGCGTTCGTGCGCGCACGCGCCACGCTGATCGTCGCGCCGGGCGCCTCCGTGCGAGCGACGAGACCGAGCGGCGCCGCGCCGAGCCACGCGAGCGCGCGGAAGAGGCCCGGCCGAGCGGCCGAGCTCGGGACGGCGAAGCGTGCGTAATCGATCGGGACGCCGAGCAGCGGGCTCGTCGCGACGCCGGCCTGTCCCTCGATGTGAGCGCGCTCCCGCGCCACGAGCTGGACGATGTCCGGCGGCAACGGGCTCGGTGCGTCGGCGCCGGCGTCCGTGGATGCCGTGCTCGACCCCTTCGCCGCGGAGGATGCGGGCTCTGCCGTCGAGGAGGGTGCGGGGGCCGACGCGGACGACGCCGCGGACGGGCCGGCGAGCGCGCGAGCGACCGCGATCACGCCACGCGCGATGCGGTACCCCTCGGAGAGCTCCGCCCCGACGTTCGCGTGCTCGGCCGCGAGCCGAGCCTCGAGCCGGTCGAGGAGGTTGTCGAGCGTCGGTACGATCTCGAGCTCCTCGACGTCCGCGAGCGTGCGCTCCACCGCGACGTGTACGAGGGCGTACAGCGCGTCGAGCGTGATGAGGTGGGGGACGCGGCGCTCGCGCAACTCCGTGTAGAATGCACCCATCGAGGAGCGCCTCGCGATCGAGCCGGCAGGCGCCGCCCCCACGGCCTGTGCCACGTCGCTCGTCGGCTCCTCCAGCGGCCCGTCGTCGCCGACGACGAGGATGCCGTCGCGGCGGAGCCGTTCGCGGGCTTCGGCGGGCAGCTCGCTCCACACGCGTGCGGCGCCTTCGACGCGGGCGAGCGCCGATTCGTCGATGGGCAGAGCGATGGGGCCTCGCGAGGGCGGCCGGACGTCGACCTCGACCGCCTCCCAGAACCACTCCGGTCGCGCCGGCGCGCGAGGCGCGCGCTTCTTCACCACGGGCGGCTTCGGCGGCGGAGCCGGACGCGGCGCCTGCGCGCACGACAGCGCGACGACCGCGAGAGCGACGAGCGTGCAGAGCCCCCGAACCACTCGAAAGGAGGATAGCCGCGGGCGAACGGCCCCACCAATTTCGGGGCGCTGCTCGTGACGGATCAGCGCAGGGTAGGGCAGAGCCTGAGGTGGAGCCCGTGGACGCGGACGAGCGATCGAAGGACCTCGGCCACTCCCCACGCTTGAGCTACGCAGCCGCGCGGATGGTAGGGAGGCTCGGCGTCGAAGATCTCGCTGATCGAGCCGATGCATCCTTCCTCGAGGTGCGGGCGGAAGCCGTCGAGGAAACGCGCGGCCTCTCGCTCGCGACCGGGATGGACGCGGAGCCACGCGTCGATGAACGGACCGATGAGCCACGACCAGACGGTCCCTTGGTGATACGCGGCGTCGCGCGCACGGAGATCGCCGTCGTAGCGCGGGCAGTAGCTCGGATGCGAGCGCGCGAGGGAGCGGAGGCCGACCGGCGTGAGCAGCTCCTCTTCCACGACGGCGACGACGCGCGACCAGAGCGACGGATCGAGGACCGGGTGCGGCAGCGACACCGCAAAGATCTGGTTGGGGCGGAGCGCGGGGTCGGGGGCTCCGTCCGGTCCGTCGATGACGTCGTAGAGGTGGCCGCCGGGCTCGTACCAGAACCGACGGTTGAACGAGTCCCGCACGCGCTCGGCGGCCTCCTTGGCCGGTCGAGCCGCCGCGGGGCCCTCTTCTTCTTCGAGCCAGCGACCGAGGACGCAGAGCGCGTTGTAGAAGAGCGCGTTGATCTCGACGGCCTTTCCGCGGCGAGGCGTCACGACCCAACCGTCGACCTTCGCGTCCATCCACGTGAGCTGGTAGCCCTCCTCTCCCTGGCAGAGCAGCCCGTCTCGCGGGTCCACGTGGATGCCGAAGCGCGTGCCGCGCATGTGCGCTTCGAAGATCTCGCGCAGCGTCGGGAGCAGGGCGCGCAGCGTGAGGCGGTCGTTCGTCGTCTCGACGTAGCGGTCGAGCGCGTGGAAGAACCAGAGCGTCGCGTCGGCCGTGTGATAGAGCGCCTCGGTCTCGCCCTCCGGGAACATGTTCGGGATGAGCCCGTCCTGCACGTAGCGAGCGAAGGTCCGCAGGATGTACCCCGCCTCGACGTGGCGCCCGGTGCAGAGGGTGAGGCCTTCGAGCGCGATCATCGTGTCGCGCCCCCAGTCCGTGAACCAGTGGTAGCCGGCGATGATGGAGCGGAGCTCGTCGCCCGCGGCGGCGGCCTTCACGGCGTCGCCGTGACGTGACCCGGGACGGACGATGAAGTCGTCGGCGGCGACGACCAGCTCGGCGACGAGCGGATCGATGCTCTCCACGCGCTCGCGCGTACCGAGCGCCTGCTGGACGAGGCGAGCGCTCCGCATCGTCTCGGACCGGCGCGCGTCGTCGGGAGGGAGCGCGCGGATCTCCTCCCATGTCTCGGTCGACGCGACGAGCGCGATCTCGCCGCCGCGCGCGGGGTCGAGGTCCGCGAGGAAGTACCCCGGGCTCCACGTCATGCCGATCCAGTCGTAGCCGCGCCTGCGTTCGACCCTGTAGACGACGTCGTGCTCCACGCTGCGCTCGATGACGAGCGAGCCGGGCTCTCCCGAGAGCCTCAGACGGAGCGGCGGAAACGGCGGCGGTCCGTGGACCTCGTGCTCGTCGCCGCGCGTGAGCACTTCGTACTCCGTCTCGTCCGGGCCCGACACCGGACCTTCGTGCGGGCGAAACGAGAGATAGGGCCTGAGCTCCATGCGGAGCACGCCGCCGGGCGGCCCGTCGATCAGGCGGTATCCGACGATACATGTATTCTGCATGTAAACGAGGTGGATGCGCTTCTCGACGACGAAGGTGAAATCGTCGACGCCGAGCTCGAACGTCCACACCGGCATCCCGCCCTCGAGGCGCACCTCGCGGAGCACGCGGGCGACGTCGAGGTCGGGCGTCTCTTCGTATCGCTCGTAGCCGCCGAGACGAACCGTCGAGCCGTCGGGCAGATGCACCGTCTCCGCGAGCTCGCTCAGCATGAGCGCGCGCCCGATCGGCGCCGGCAGCGCGGCGACGAGCAGCCCGTGGAACCTCCGCGTCGGGACGCCGGCGAGGGAGCACGAGGCGTACCCGCCGCGGCCGTTCGTCACGAGCCACTCGCGATCGAGGAGGGCGTCGATGTCCCAGCGGTCGGTGTCGCCCGGTACGTCGATGCCCCAGCGGTCGGTGTCGCCCGGCACGTCGACGTCCCCGCGCTCGACGCGAGACGCCGAAGGCGACCAGCGCACGCGGCGGATGGGTAGCATCCACCTCTTGTCCCTCACGCCGGCGGACCGTGCAAACTGGAGCGTGCGACCACCGGGCGGGCGGACGGTGCGAACACGAGCGTGCAGCCGCCGGGCAGTCGCAGCTCACCGCGCGGGCCGGGCCGCGGCGTGCCTCCGCCTCCGTACTTCGGGCTCTCCGTGGAGAAGATCAGCTTCCAGTCGCACCCGTAGGGCGGCGCCAAGAGCGGTTCTGCCTTGCCTCCCACTTCGAGGTCGGTGCCGAGGTTGACGAGGACGATTCGATCGTCGCCGGTGCCCGTGCCGAAGCGCAGGACGAACGCGCGCGCATCGAGCACGGCGCCGTGGAGGCGCGTCGCGTCTTGTGCGGAGAAGATCGGATCCGTCCTCCGTAGCGCGAGCAGATCGCGGAACAGGTCGACGGTCGCGCGGTTCTTCGTCCGCTCCGAGTGGTCCAGCTTGCACTGCTCGAACGTGCGCGGATCGTGCGGCTCGGGGATCACCCGCTGGTTGTCTTCGCCCGACAGGCTCGGGAACTGCGAGAGGAACTCGCGACGGCCCTTCGCGACGGCCGCGGCGAGCTCCGGCTCGTGATCGGCGAAGAAGACGAAGGGCGCCGAAGAGGCGAACTCTTGCCCTTGGAAGACGAGCGGCGTCCCCGGAGCGAGCAGGAGGAGCGCCGTGAGGGCGCGATGGATGCCGGGGCTCGTGAGCTGATGCAGCCGGCGCCCGTGCCCCGAGTTCGACACCTGATCGTGGTTCTCGAGGAAGTTCGTGAACGCCGGCGCGGGAATGTCGAGGGCGGGCCAGCCGCGTCGCTCGTTCCGCCACCGGTAGAGCTGTCCCTGGAACAGGTATCCCCACTTCACGGCGGAGACGAGCTCCTGCACCGAGCCCTCCGCCGCGCAGAAATAGGCCTCGGCGCGTCCGGTCGCGGCGATGCGCGCGCTGTGGTGGAAGTCGTCGTTCCAGACGGCGTCGAGCCCGTAGCCTCCGCGCTCGAGCGGCCGGACGAGATCGGCCTGCTGCGCCTCGTTCTCGGCGAAGACGAGGATCGAGCGCTGCCCCGCGCGCTCCCGCGCCTTCATCGTGATCTCCTTCACGACGTGCACGGGCGAGCGGTCGTAGATGACCTGCGTCGCGTCGAGCCGGAGGCCGTCGAGGTGGTACTCGTCGATCCAGTATCCCGCGTTCTCGACGAAGAGCTCGCGGCATCCGGGCTCCGTCTCGAAGTCGATCGCCTCACCCCACTCGTTCGCCCAGCGATCGGTGAAGTAGTGATCGCTGAGCTCGCGCAGGTAATTGCCGCTCGGCCCGAGGTGGTTGTAGACGACGTCGAGGATCACCCCGATCCCGAGCGCGTGAGCGCGGTCGACGAAGGCGCGGAGATCGTCCGGCCGCCCGTACAGTCGTGTCGGTGCGTAGAGGTCGACGCCGTCGTAACCCCAGCCGAAGCGACCGGGGAACTCCGCGACGGGCATCAGCTCGACGAGCGTGATCCCGACGTCGCGGAGGTGCTCGAGCTCGCGTGCCGCGCTCGCGTACGTGCCCTCCTTCGTGAAGGTCCCGACGTGGAGCTCGTAGACGACCTGTCCCTTCAGCGTGACGCCCTTCCACGACTGATCCGTCCAGCGGAAGGTGGACGGATCGATCACCTCCGACGGCCCGTGCGGTCCCTCGGGCTGGAAGCGCGACGCCGGGTCCGGGACGAGCTTGTCGCCGTCGAGGCGCAGCCGGTAGAGCGCGCCCGCGCCGATCCCCTCCGCGAGCCCGGAGAAGTACCCGCCCTCCTCGCGCTCGAGCGGCACGATGCGCGGCGCTTCGCCGCGACCCGACTCGACGAGCACGTCGACCTGGCGTCGTTTCGGAGCGAACACGCGGAAGTGCGTCCCGCCCGGCACGACCTCGGCGCCTATCGGTAGCCTTCGTTTCCCCATGCTGGTCCTTCCGTGACCGATGTCTGCGAGTCATGCATCGCGCCAGCGCCCCGCGGCAAGGCGCGCTATGGATGAGGGCGAGAAGGGATGATCGGCAAGCGCAACAGGCGAAGCATCCTCGAGCGGAGGTCCGGGCCGCCGCGCCCGGAGCGGCCGAGGATCCCGCTGCCGCTGCTCATCCGGATGTTCGTGGTCGGATCGATCGCCGTCGTCGCATCGATCTGGGCGCTTTGGCGTCATTACACCGTGCCGCGCATGCCGATGCTCGTTCCGGTGCCGTCGGCGACGGAGACGGAGACGGAGATCGAGGTCATCGAGGTTCCGCCGTAGTGGCTGGCGGCGAGCGGCGCGCGGTCATGCGAGCGGGTCGTCGCTCGCTTCTCTGGTCGGGCCGACGAGCAGGTAGGCGACGATCTCGGCCGCGGCGGCGAGAAGCAGGCCCGGGACGACGATGACGGTCAGCAGGCGGATCACGAGGAGCGTGATCGCGACCGCGGCCGCGGAGGCGGGTGGTGGCGCGTTTCCGGCGCCGAGCAGCACGTGGGCCACGTGCCCGTGCGCCATCGCGCGCAGGAGCACGTGATGAAGGAGGAGGCATGCGACGGAGATGGCGAGGAAGGCGAGGGGGCGCTTGTTGGCTGCGAGGACCTTCTTCGGGGTCCTCTCTTCCCTCTCGTTCTGCGGCGCCTTCGGGTCCGAGATCGCTTCCTTCACGAGACCTCCTTTCTCACGAGCGCTCCTCCTTCACGACGACCACCGCGTGGCGCGGGGCGCAGTGAGCATGGCGAAGAGGATGGCGTCGCCGATCGGGCCTCCGGTCGCGTAGGTCCGGATGCCGTTCTCGTCGAAGGGGGCGCCGAAGAGGTGCGCGGTCGCGTACAGCGCGGTGAAGGTGTCGAGGTCGCCGTGCGCCCGGCTCGCGCCGATGGCGAAGCCGCTGGCCGAGACTCCGAACCCGAGGAACACGAGTCCGGAGTCGACGTCCCCACGACCGCGGTGGCCGGCGGGGTACTCGATCATTCCGCCGAAGCCGAGCACGGTGCGGAACTGGCCGCGCTCGAGCGCGTCGAAGAGCGCCTGCGACGTCGATGCGTCCGCGAACGAGAGGAAGTACGCGGCGAGCGCGGTCCCGGACGCGCGTGGCGCGTCGCGCGGGGCTCCAGTGGCGGCGTCGACGGCCTGTACGAGCAGCCCCGTGGCGGGATCGATCGCCTTCGTTCGCACGGCCAACAGCCCGCGCGCGAGCGCCGGGCTCGGGGCCTGCTTCGTCGCGCGAGCGTGCATCGCGAGCGCAGCGAGGGCCGCGGTGTTGTCGACGGGGTACACCTCGTCGGGGTAGGTCTCCACGAAGCCGGTCGGCGATGCCTCGATGCGTCGCGCGAGGGCGGCGACGATCTCCTCTTCGCGTTCCGCGAAGCGCGACGACGGCGAGAGCAGTCGGTGCAGCGCGAGCGGGAGAGCGGCGTAGCCGAGGTATCCGACGTGTCCGCGATCCTCCTTCGAGCCGGGCGCGCTCTTTGTCGACGCGAGCGCGTCGGTCCGCCACGCCGTGTCGTCGAAGGCGCGGACGCGCGGCTCGAGCATCGCCTCGAGGCACCGCTCCATGCGCGCGAGGTTGGTCGTGCGGGTCTCGGGCCGTTCGAGCGCGACCTGACCGAAGCCCATCGCGGCGAACACGTAGGTCGCGAACAGCCACTCGCCGTCGAACCGTGACGAGCCGGTGGCGAAGGAGGCCGGCGCGAGCTCGCTCGAGGTCCATCGCTCCAAGCCTGCCGCGAGCGCCTCCGTCTTCTCGGGATCGCCCTCGAACCAACGGGACGCCTCGCGCTCGCAGACCCGGTGCGGGACCGTGGCGAACCCGAGGACGAAGGCGAGGAGCGCCACGAGCGCGCGAGTCGATCCCGGCTTGCGCGGGGCATCGGACGCAACGCTCGATCCTTCGTCGAGAACGGGACGCGCCTCGGCCATCGACCTCATTGGACGACGATCGCGCGAAAATGACGAGCCCTCGGAGGACGCCTTGCGACCGTTCGCCTACGAGCGGCGACGGCTGAGGGCTCGAGGGGCGAGGCGCGGCCGAGAGCTCGGCCGGCGACCGGGCGCACCGTAGGCCGTTCGGCCGCTCGCCAGCTCGCCCGCTCGCCCGCTCGCCCGCTCGCCCGCTCGCCCGCTCGCCATCCGCACCGTCGGCCGCCGGGCGTTCGGCCGCCTGGCCGCCCGGCCGCTCGCGCCGTTGGCCTCGTGCCGGTGGCTCGGAGCGTCGGCGGGAAGCGAGTGGTCCCGCACCGCGGGGCCCGCACCTCGAGGGACCGGAGACCCGAGAAACGGTCTCCGTGACGATCTCGACGCGCTCGGCGACAATGATGGAACACCCGCGATGCCGACTCTGCGGATCGTTTCGGTCAACGACGTCTACTCGCTCGAGAACCTGCCGAGGTTGCGTAGCCTCGTCGAGGACCAAAGAGTGAAGCATCCCGGCGACGCGCTGCTCGTGACGCTCGCGGGCGACTTCCTCGCGCCGAGCCTGCTCTCGAGTCTCGACGCAGGCCGTGGGATGGTCGACTGCATGAATGCCGTGGGCGTCACGCACGTGGTGCTCGGCAATCACGAGGACGATCTCGAGCCGGAGGAGCTGTGGGCGCGGATCCGCGAGCTCGATGCGGTGTGCCTCGGTACGAACGTGAGAACGGAGGCGATCGAGCTCCCGAGGCGCGACGTCGTCGACGTGGGAGATGGCGTGAAGGTCGGCCTCGTCGGCGTGGTGATGGCCGATCCGGCCGTCTACCGAGGAAAGCCGTTCGGCGGCGCGGATGTCTCGCCGGCGAACGAGGCGGTGCTTGCCGAGGCGAAGAAGCTCATCGAGGACGGTTGTGCAGTCGTCGTCGCGCTCACGCATCAGTCCATCGCGGACGATCGCGCCCTCGCCGAGAGCCGCGGTGACCTTCGGCTCCCGCTGATCATCGGCGGCCACGAGCACACGGCGATGCTCCTCGACGTGAACGGCACGTGGATCGTCAAGGCGGGCTCGGAGGCCGCGGGCGCGGTCATCACCGAGCTCAGGTGGACCTCTCCCAACGAGCCTCCTGCCATCACGACGCGGCTGGAGGACGTCGGTCGGTGGCCCGAGGACGCCGTCGTGCGCGCGCGCGTCGACATGCACATGGCACGTGTCCGGGAGCTCGCGAGCGCCACGCTGCTCAAGATCAAGGGTGAGCCGCTCTCCTCCGTGGGAACGCGCTCGCGTCAGACGTCGATGGGCACGCTGATCTGCTCGCGTCTCCGCGACGCTCTCGGCGCCGACTGCTGCCTGTTCAACGGCGGCGGGATCCGCGGATCGCGCACCTATTCCGATCGCCTGACGTACGGAGACATCGAGGCGGAGGTCCCGTTCGACAACGAGGTCGTCGTCGTCCCGATGAAGGGCCGCGTCATCCGCGATGCCGTCGCCGTCTCGCGCGCGCAGGCGCCGGTCGAGTCGGGCGCGTTCCTCCAGGTCGACGATCGGATGGTGGTCGAGGGCACGGAGGTCGTGGCGATCGACGGCGCTCCCATCGATCTCGAGCGCGAGTACTCCGTAGCCCTCGTGCGCGAGCTACTGCTCGGACTCGATCGGGTCGAGCCGCTCGTCCGCTGGGCGGAGGAGAACCCGAAGCTCGTCCCCCCGCCCGACAGCGGCCGCGAGCCGAAGGTCCTCCTCGTCCAATCCTTCGCCGTCGAGCTCTGGCGCGAGCTCGGCGGCTTCGACGCCCTCGACACCGACGGCGACAACAAGGTCACCGCGAGCGAGGTCGCAGCGGCATTCCAACGCGTCCGCCCATCGCAGGCCCCCGCCCCCGTCCTCGCCGAGCTGGTGGTCCGCGCCGTCGACACCGACGCGGATCAGGTGATCTCCCGCGAGGACGCCGAAGCCCTCCGCCTCGCCGAACAACGGCGCCGCACGAAGGTCGAGAACCCGACCTGACGGGTGGGGGCGGCGAAGTGCGGCGGGGTTTTCCGTCTGGTTTCCCTTCTGGGGGCGGCGAAGTGCGGCGGGGTTTTCCGTCTGGTTTCCCTTCCGACGTTAGGAGAATGGCATGTCGGGTCGAAGGGAAGAGGCGGAGGGGGTTCGCGTCTGGTCTCCCTTCCGACGTTAGGAAAATGTCGGGTCGGAGGAGAACGGGCGGGAGCGGTGACGTCGTGGGGACTAGGTGGCCTCGAGGACCAGCTCGAGTGAGCGTGGACGAGGACGCGATTCGCCCAGCCCGGTGAGTGTCATACGGACCTCGGATTCGGGCTCGAGATTGTCCTCGATCACCGGGCAGCAGTGCGCTGCGTCGAAGGTCGGCGTATCGCAGATGTCGCACACGTAGAAGCGCGTCCAGTCGTCGGGGCGTGTCAGGTAGTCGGCGACGAAGAGCGATCGAACGCGGTCGACGAGGCTCATGTTCGGGGGTGCAGCAGGCGCGTACCCGAGACCCGACTCGGAGTCGATGACGCCCACGACGAGTCCGCTGTCGATCATCCTCCGTGCAAACCCGCTCGACTCCTTCCAGGTCCGGCTCGTGCGAAGCCAGGTCACGACCTGTGCGTGTGCCCGAGCGAGCAACGCCTTGACGCTGGCCTCGTCCACGGCCGCTCCGTCGCGGACGCGTGGTGCTCTCGTTTCGTTCGCATCGCTGGCTGGTTCGATCGCCCTCCGGTACGGCCCCACGAGCCATCGAGCGAGCTCGTGCTTGCCCCACGTGCGCGCGCCAGTCGTGAACGAGAGCGCCGCGCTGCGACATGCATCCGCCACCGCCACGACGAGCCATCCTGAATTCAGCTGGCGGCATCGCGCTCGTAGGCCTCGTTCGATGAGAGACGTCGTCGGCATCATCGCTGCGGGCTCCGGACTACCGAACCCACTCAGCAACGGCCAAGAACGCCGCTCAATCGAGTGGGTGTCTTTCCGACATTGGACTACAGTCCGCTGTCCACGCTTGGTTCAGGCTCCGAGCGACTTCAGGCTTCTGCGCGGCGCTTGTTGCTGGAGCGCTCTCCGTTGCTCCCTCCCCAACGTCGGTGCGTGGAGAGCGCTCTCCGTCGTTGCTCCGTCCCCAACGTCGGTGCGGAAGGAGGGAAGGAGCGCAACGTCGGTGCGGAAGGGAAGGAGGGAAGGAGCGCGCAACTTCTTTCGTTCGTGGGCCGATGGGGAGGGCATGACCGCTCCGCGTCGCATTCTCCCTGGCGATGTCTTGCTGATCACCCGTCGGACCGTCCAGCGCACGTTCTTGCTGAAGCCCGACGCTGGCACGAAGGCGATCTTCGCTTACTGCTTCGCGGAAGCGGCACGACGTCACAAGGTCGAGGTCATCGCTTGGGTCGTCATGTCGAATCACTACCACGCTGTCGTGCACGACCCATTCGGGAGGCTCCCTGCGTTTCTCGAGCATCTGCACAAGATGCTGGCCAAGTGCATCAACGCCCGCTACGGCCGCTTCGAGAACGTCTGGTCCACCGAAGAGACTTGCGTCACGCGTCTCGTCACGGCGAAGGACGTGTTCGACGCGATCGTTTACGTACTGGCAAACCCCGTCGCGGCGTATCTGGTCGATCGCGCCTCCGAGTGGCCGGGTTTCACCTCGGTCGACTACCTGGACGGCAAGACGACCGAGCACGCGCGTCCGCAGTGGTACTTCAAGCCGACGAGCAAGGTGATGCCTCCGACCGTCACGCTTCATGCGGTTCGGCCGCCTCCGCACATGCGCGAGAATCCGCGTGAGACGAATGCCGAGTGGGCTGCGCGCGTCCGGGCGGCTGTCGCTCAGAAAGAGCACGAGTACCGCGAGATCCGTCGAAGGAAGGGCATCTCCCTTCCCAGTCGCAAGAAGCTCATCGACATTTCGCCCACCGCCCGGCCATCGACGAAGGCCATCCATCGCAAGCTCCGCCCAGCCCTCGCGTGCTCGGACCCCGAGAGGCGCCGTGCCGAGCTCGCTGCACTCAAGGGCTTCCGCGTGGAATACGCGCGCAAGTTGAAAGCCTTCGTCACACACGGCAGGACCAAGGTGATCTTTCCCGCCGGGACGTATCGCCTCCGTTTGCTCGGCGCTCGCTGTGAAACGTACAAACCTCAATCGATGATCGGAGCGGGCCAGAGCGGAGGCGTTTTCCCGGCGAGCTCCAACCCTCGAAGTCGGCGCATCGAAGTACGAACGCTTTGACCTCGGGCTGCTCCCCCCCGATGGGAGCTCTTCGTAGCGTGGTCGTCGTTCGAGCGCGCGACGGTCTGTAGTCGTCGTCGCGGCGCGCTTCCAAGATCTCTGCTTTCGTGGCCCGTCGTAGCGGCGACGCGCTTTGGTACGCCGTTCCGGCCTCCAATCAGTCTCGTTCTTCCTAACATCGGAGCGACGACGGCGGCGGGGAGTTTAGTTCTTCCTAACGTCGGGGAGTTTGACCGGGGGCCGACGGAACTCAGACCCGTTCACGTCTAACGTCGGTGCGACGGCGGCGGCGGCGGCGGCGGCGGCGGCGGCGGCGGCGGGGCGGCGCCTAACGTCGGTGCGGAGGGAGCAGGCTCAGGTGCGTAACGTCGGTGCGGAGGGACCAGGCTCAGGTGCGGAGGGAGCAGGCTCACAGGCCGCGGAGCGACTCGGGGCGGAGAGGGATCTTTCCTGCGAGCGCGGCGTCGATCACCTGGATGATCCGATCGCGGTCGCGTGGGAGGCGGCCACCCAGGGGGAGGTAGTTCGAGGCGTGGTTGGTGCGGAAGAGGGTGTCTGTCGGGGAGGTCTCCCGCACGATGGTGCGGAGCTCTTCCAGTAGGGCTGGGACTGGAGGGACGGCGAAGCGGCCTCGTTTGGCGAGACGGTCGAGAGGGGTGTCTGGCACGATGGTGACCGTCAGCGCGGAGAAGTACTGCGGGGCCATCTTCGTCACGAGGTCGGCGGTTCGCCGTGCGTGTTCGTCGCTCCGCTCCATCGCGATTCCCAGGAGCGCGATGACGCTGAGCTCCATGCCGGCCGCGCGGGCTCGGCGAGCGGCCTCGACGTGTGCCTCCGCGTCGTCGCCCTTCGCGATTCGCTTGAGCGTGACGTCGTCGCCGGACTCTGGGCCGATGTAGAGGAGGCGTAGGCCCTTTTCACGCAACGTTCGGAGCTCCTCGTCGGTCTTCTCGAGGACGTTGCGTGCCATCGCGTAACAGGAGACGCGGCGCAGTCGCGGGAAGAGCGCGCGTGCGCGGTCGAGGATCGGCGTCCAGTGATCCATCGGCAGGACGAGCGCGTCGCCGTCCGCCACGAAGAGCTTCTCGACGGCATCGCCGAAGAGCGCGGCTGCTCGATCGAGGTCGTCGAGGACCTCGGCGAGATCACGGATCCGGAACGTCTTGTCCCGGTACATGTCGCAATACGTGCAGTGATTCCACGAACAGCCGATGGTGGCCTGCACGATGAGAGCGTCAGCTTCGGAAGGCGGACGGAAGATGCGGCCTTCGTAGCGCATGGCGTCGTTCTCGGATGGCGTGCTTCGGACCTGGGGGAACCGTCGAACGTCCGTCGTGAGGCGACCGGGGCGGGGCGGTCACTGGTCGAGGCGCTTCATGCTCCCGTCCCCCGAGAGGCGTGTTCCGCTCGACTTCGCGAACGCCTCCGCCTGCTCGAACACGCGGAGGAAGTTCTCGCCGAGGATCTTGAGCACGTCCTCGTCCTTGTAACCGCGCTTCACGAGCTCGAGCGTGATCTTCGGCAGGGAGTCGACGCCGTCGATGCCTTCGGGTAGCGCGTCGACGCCGTCGAAGTCCGAGCCCAGACCGACGTGATCGATGCCGGCGACCTTCACCATGTGATCGATGTGATCGACGAGCAGCGACAGCGGCACCTTCGGGAGCGGCTCCTCCGCGCGGAGCTTGGCGACCGCCTCGCGGTAGGCGAACGGGTCGGCTCTGTGCTTCGCGCGGAGCTCTTTCAAGGTAGCGGCGTTCTTCTCGTACCAGGCGCGTGACGCTGCGGCGTACTCGCTCGAGACGAGCACCGACCAGAAGTTCACCATCGCCACGCCGCCGTTCTTCGCGAGAGCGCGCAGCATGTCGTCGCTCAGGTTGCGGCGATGGTCGGCGATGGCGCGCGCCGACGAGTGCGAGGCGATGACGGGAGCCTGCGCGATCTTCATCACCGCGAAGAACGTCTCGTCCGAGACATGCGAGACGTCCACGAGCATCCCGATGCGCTGCATCTCACGCACGACCTCCTCTCCGAACGGAGTGAGGCCGTGGTGGCGGACCGGCGGCGGGCCGGAGAAGCCCGCGGAGTCGGCCCACTCGTTCGTGTTCGTATGCGTGAGCGTCATGTAGCGGCAGCCGAGCCGATGGAGGACGCGAAGCGCCGACAGCGAGTTCTCGATCGCGTGGCCTCCCTCGATCCCCATCAAGATGGCGACCTTGCCTTCGCGCTTGGCTCGCCGGATGTCGGCGGCGCTCGTCGCGAGCATGAGGTCGTTCGGGTGACGCTCGATCTGCCGGTACGTGATGTCGACGAGATCGATCGCTCGGCGGAGCGCGCCGCCTCCGGCGACGGTCGGCTTCTCCGCGAGCTCGCCCGGAACGAAGATCGAGAAGAACGTCCCGGTCAGCCCACCGGCCTTCATGCGCGCGAGATCCGTATGCGTCCACGGGCTCTTGTCCGCGACGTCGATGCCGGCCTCGAAGATGACCGTCGGGATGTCGTCGTGACCGTCGACGACGATGGCTTGCTCGTGCAGCCGCGCCGCACGCTGCTCGGGCGTCTCCGCGCCACTCGACGCCCGCGACACGACGGACGAGCCCGTGCCGCTCAGGCGCGTGGTGCTCTCGCCGATGACGTAATGCGGCCCTCCACTCTGACGAGCACACGCGCCGAGCGCCGCGAGCGCCAACAAAGCGGAGAACGACCACCGAGCACCGGGTGCGGACCACATGCGCCCGTCGTAAATCGAGAGCGCGCGCGGCGCTACCCCTCACGCACCCGACCCCTTGCTTCGCGTCGCCACCGTGGAGCGATCGGATCCACGCCGGAGGCGCTGCCCGAGCGCTGCGTCCGACGCGCGCGGCGTCCGCGGCGGGGCGCCGCCGGGCGAGCGACGTCGATCGGTGCCTTCCCGCTCGCTCATCGCGGCGGCGCGGTCGCCGTCGAGCTCGTTCCGCCGTCGAGCTCGTTCATCTAGGCGACCGGCCGCGCCCCGCCACTCGCGGATGGTTGGATGGTCCACGACCGTCACGACGCCTCATCGCCGCTGAACGGCGATCACGGCATGGGTCACGGCGTCGTGATCGCCACGTTGATCCGGTAATCGAACGTCTGCCCGTTCTTCGAGGAGACCTTCAACAGGTAAGGCTTGCCAGGCTTGAACTCGTAAGTGCCGTTGAACGGGAACTGCACTCCATCGGCAAACGCGTCGATCTGGATGGCTTGCCCGTTCGTCGTTGCGTAGCTCATTTCGAGCCTCGTCGCGTTCTCGGGTAGCGTGAAGGTCGCGAAGTCGACATCCGCGCCATCGGCGATCCTGCCGCAGAACGAGGTGGACTGGCTCGGCAGCTGGTCGGCCGTCGCCTCGGTGTTGTTGTCCTCCGACTCCAGGACCGAGCCTTCGAGGCAGAGCGTTCCGGCAGCGCCGCCGTCGATCGGCGACCCACCGTCGAAGTCAGGGTTTCCGCCGCTGCTGCTGCTGCTCGTGCTGCCGCCGTCGTCGGAGGACCCTCCGCTGCTCGACCCTCCAGACGACGTACCGCCGGACGTGCCTCCCGAGGACGCTCCACCGGAGCTGTTGTCGGGCGGGTCGTCGTCGGGCGGGGTCCTCTGCCCGCCGCCGCCGGCGTCCTCTTCGGTCGGCGTGGCTGGAGAGTCCTCGCTCGAGCAGGCGAAGACGGCGAGGCTCGCGAGGACCAGGGTGGAAGCTGCGAGAAGGGCGGGGCGCATGGTCGACCGCGTCATGCACTCACGATGCCGCGCCCGTTCGGCCATCGCCACTGGAAAACACGCACGGAACCCGGCGACGGAGACGTGAGGACGACATGTCGGTTTGGATCGGCGACGGCCTTCGGCTGGATCGCGATGTCGTCACCCTCCGCGATCGCTCGCTACCGCCCCGCTCCGCCAGCGGCCCGCTCCGCCGGCGCTCCCCGCTCGCCCAAGGCCCTGCGCTCGCCGCCGTCCACCGCTGACGGCTCGGTTCACTCTCCCGGCTGGTTCTCTCGCGGTTCAATCAGGAATGCGTGACCACGTACTGCGCCGTCCGCGGCGCGCGCTCGGGATGCGTGCGGAGCTCCTCGAGCAGCGCGAGCACCCCGCTCGGCTCGTCGGCGATCGTCGCCTTCGGCAGCTCCCGCAGGCGAACGCCCGCTCGCGTGCATCGTACACGTATCGTCGCCGCCAGCTCCGGGCTCGACCAGGGCAGGCCGGCGATCAGGTCCTCGGGCACACGGCACGTCGCGACGAGCCACGCGTCGCCGCCGTCGGTCGCGCCGAGCAACACGTACGGCGGCGCCTCGGAGGCGATGGCGTCGACCAGCGGATCGATCGGCGCCGCAGGGGCGTCGCTGCGCGACAGTATGGCGAGCCCGTCGCGCGCGCCGAGCCGCGCGAGCGCGCTCTCCGCGCTCGCCACTCCGGCGACGAGGCTCCACGGGGCCGGAAGGTGACGCGAGAGCGTCTGCGCCGCCTCCGGCGTATCGTCCGCGACGCGTCCGTCCGACGGGAAGACCACGTACTCGCTCGCGTCGACGGACTGCAGCCCGTCGAGCGTATCCCGCAGCATCGCCGCGTACAGGCCGCACGCCCACTCCGGCGTGTGTGCCGCGAAGAGCTTCGGCATGCAGCGCCCCACGATCGGAGCTTCGGCGAAGACGCCGATCGCGATCCGGTAGCTCGAGTCCTGTCCCGTCGACATCGCCTCTCTCGTCCGCGAGCCTGCCTGCTCGCGACGCGAACCACGCGTCCGTGCGCGTCCGTCTCACTCCGCAGGCTCGGCGCCCTGCAGCGAGGCACGCTCGGCCGCTCGCTTGGTCCCCGACGAGACGAGCGGACGTGCCGCGCCGCGCGTGACAGGACCCGGCACCTGGTACTTCGCGCCGGTGAGACGCCTCCAGAGGGACGTCGTGCGCCACTCGAGGTAGGCACGATTGAACTTCACGATGGCTCGCTCGTCGAAGTACGGGTTCTTGATCCCACCGAGCTCCGCGACGAGGAGGATGAGCTCCCCGACGCTCACCGGACAGCCTTCGAGCCGGATCCACGATCGCCGCTTCAGCTCGCGGAGCTTGGCCGCCATGGTCAGCATGCGCGCGTAGACGTCCTTGTGCTTCGCCGCGTGCGGATCGAGGTGTCGTCGGTCGACGTACTTGCTGCGGATCTGCACGAGCGAGCCGTCGATCTTGCCTTCCCACTCCACGCAGTCGCCGACGAAGATGACCTTCTCGCCGTAGCCGACGTCGAGCGGCCCATCGTACTTGCCGAACACGAGGTGAATGCGCGGCAGCTTTCGATCGCAGTGCTCGTCCGCGAGGCGCAGGACCTCGATCACTTCCTCCATGACGCCTGGGCAGCCGCCCCAGCAGTAGTCGTCCGTCGAGTCCTTCGGAGGCGGGCCGGCGTAGGCGTGGATGTTCGTCCCTTCGAAGTACTTCTCCACGCGCACGAGGCCGACCTGGAATCCCTTCGCGCGCCGCTGCGCCTGCTCGAGCGAGACGTCGCCGGCGAGCCGGATCTCGTCGAGCGAGACGGGGCCGAACCCGCGCTCGTGCGCGAGCCGGATGTGCTCGACGCTCATCGGATCGAGCCCCACGATCATGCAACCGACGGCGTCGACGGCGACCTGGTTGTTGCCGACGATGAGCAGGTTCATGTTTCGCGGGATGGGCGTGAGCATGCGGCCCTCGCCGGCGATGATGCAGTCGATGACGACGAGCTGCGGCTGGATGATGTACTGGAGGTCGGCGACCTTCCGGTTCAGCGCGTGGTCGTGATCGATCAGGCGGTGCCGATCGTCCTGGATCCCGATGTAGTTCTTCATCGAGAACGTCACCGTGGTCCAGGGATGCGCCTTGAACTTCGGGCAGTTGACGAAGAAGTCCGCCTTCGCGACGGGCTCCGGCGTGAAGACGAAGTCGCGGAGCCGGCCCTCGTGCGTCAGCGGAATCTCGACCTGAGGGACTTCCTCGAAGCAGTACTTCTTCGCCCCGACCCGCTCGAGCATCGAGTCGTAGCCCGCTTCCCTGAAGACCATGCGCGTCGGGATCGTGATCGCGCATCGCTCGCCGACCGCGAGCTCGCTCATCGGTCGCGATCGGTCCTCGCGATCCTTGAGCGCCATCAGCACGCCCTCGACGACCTCCGCACGCGTGTACGCGTGCGCGAACGGCTCCCCGGCGCAGACCAGGTTCGGCTTGACGAGGGTCCGACCCGACGGTCTGAGGTCGAGATCCTCCATCACCGCGCGCACGAGCGCACGGATGCGCGCCGGGTCGTAGCTGTCGCAATGGAAGAGGAAGACGCGCGCGTCACGCGTGGGATGAGCTGCCGGCATGCCTGAGAGCCTAGCGAAGTTCCGTGCGCAAAGATGCGGACGACGCGCTCGCGGAGGCGCGCACGGGCACGTGCGGGGCGGGCGAAGCCGACCGTGACGCAGCGGCGCATCGACTCGAACGCCGCGCGTGTGGAGCGCCTCGCGGACACCTCGGGCGAAGCAGACGCACGCGGGAGGCGCAGTCGCATGGGGTGCAGGCCCACGGGCGCAGACCCACGGGGCCGCAGACGCACGGGGGCAGGGCGGACCCAACGCGATGCGCAGAACGCGCAAGAACCGCGCGTCCGCGAGACGTGCCACGCGCCCTCGAACGGGCCATCCGTGCGGAAACCGCGTGAAATTCGCGTGGGTGTGGATGACGGCGTGAGACGCATTCGAGAGGAGCGCGTGTGCAATGGTCGGATAGATATTTCGCCCCTCGGTGGTCCGGACGCGATCCAGGTCGCTTTGACCACCGAAGAAAACCCTTCGAGGTCGGATACATGCGGAACACGCTGCTCGGTCTGGTGCTCCTCCCCGCGCTCGTCGCTTGTAATGTCGAGTCGGAAGCGTTGCCGGGGGAGAGCACCGGGAGCCAGGCGAGCGCGGTCCAGGGCGGTCGGGCGGCGACGTCGCGTGAGCTCAATTTCGCCGTCGGTATCGCGAGCCGTTACGGCGCGGTCTGCTCGGGCACCCTGATTGCTCCGAACCTCGTGCTCACCGCGCGTCACTGCGTCGTGCCGCCGGACGGCAAGTCGGCCGTCACCTGCAACGACCAGTTCCCGGAGAAGAACGTCTCGCCGTCGAGCCTCTACATCTCGACCGAGCCCAGCCTCCGCGGCGCGAGGAAGTTCTACAAGGCGAAGTCGATCACCACGCCCGAGGAGCGCGGCTTCTGCGGCAACGACATCGCGCTCATCCAGCTCGAGGAGAACATCCCGGAGAGCGAGGCGGTGCCGGCCACGCCGGTCGTGCAGTTCCCGATCACGGACAGCACGAAGATCAGCGGCAAGATCACCGCGCTCGGCTACGGCATCACCGGTCCGAACGCGAACGACTCCGGCACGCGTCGCATCCGTGAGGACATCGAGATCCTGTGCATCCCGGGCGACCCCAAGCGCGAGTGCAAGGGAGCCCTCAAGAGCCTGCTCGACAGCGACAAGGAGTTCATCACCGAGGGCTACGTCTGCCAGGGCGACTCGGGCGGTGGGGCGTTCGACCAGGCGAGCTTCGAGAACGGCACGCCCTACGTGCTCGGAGCGCTCTCGCGCGGGCCGCAAACGGAGACGCGCTGCCTCGCCGCGGTCTACTCCCGCACGGACGCTCACGCCGAGTTGATCATCGCGGCCGCCGAGAAGGCCGCCGCCGAGGGCGGGTACCCGAGGCCGGCTTGGCTGTCCGCGCCCGTCGACGAACCGGAGGAGGAGGGAGACGTCGATTCGCCGGTGGTCGGTGAGGAGACGTGCGAGGGCGAGACGTGCACGTCGATCGCAGCGACCGAGCCCGAGCAGCCCGTCACGGTCATTCGGCGTACGACGACCGGCTGCTCGACGGCGCCGGGTCGGACCTCGACGGGCATGATCGGCGGTCTCGCCGTCGTCGCGCTCGCGGCCGGCGCGTTCGTCCGCCGCCGTCGGGCGTCCTGAGTCCGCGGGATCCCGCGATCCTCTTCGCCTTTCGCGCGGACCGTCCCGGCACCCGCCAGCGGACCCGTGCCGCTGGGACTGGATCATTCCATCCAGGCAGCGGGAGGCGGCGTTACGCACGTTCGCGCGCAACTCCACGATTTCACTGCGAGCAGACGTTAGCACGTATACTGCAACAATGTGGGCGTTCCTCCTACAAAGAGGTCGCCCATGCTCGCTCGTCTCGCTCGGTTCGCCTCGCTCTTCGCGTTCGCCTCGACCCTCGCGCTCACGCAGGGCTGCGCGGTCAATGGCGAGGAGCACTCGATCGATCCGTCGACCAGCAGCGACGCGGTCACGACGAGCCCTGCGGCCGATCGCCTCCTCGACGTCCCGTTCTACTTCTCCGTCCCGAAGGAGGCGATCTCGGTCCCGCTCGCGCGGAGCGAGTATCCGTACCCGACGGTCTGGAACCCGTCGCTCGAGGTGGAGGACGTGGGGCTCCGCGCGATCGTCGTCCACCAGCGGGGCCAGGACCCGGCGAGCAAGCGCGCGGCGCGCGTCGAGATGGCGAAGCGGCTCGCGCGCGCGGGCGTCCTCCAGGACGGCGACATCGCCCTCAGCTTTCGGCCCAACCTCGCGGGCACGATGGCGTACCCGCACGTGCAGATGGGTGTCACGCACGCGAGCCTCGTCTACACGCGCGACGGCGAGGCGTTCAACGTCGATAGCCCTCTCGACGACGAGTACACGGGGCAGTTCGACAAGCTCCACTTCACCGGAGGCGTGAACGCCAGCGGCGCGCGCGAGTACGGCACGGACGCCCTCCAGATCGTCCGCCCGCGCAACATGACGCCCGAGCGCAAGGCGAGCCTCCAGCGATGGATCGGCGCGCTCCTCGACAACCTCCCGCGCATCAACGGACGGCGCGCGCAGGTGAAGTTCCAGAAGGACTACTTGACGCCGATCTTCGCCGCCACCGGGATGACGACGAGGCAGACGGTGACGACGCTCGGTCGGATCATCCTCGAGGAGGACACGACGACGAAGCTGCCGATGTACTGCTCCGAGTTCGCGTGGCACATGCTCGCGCTCTCGAACTGCTCCGAGGAGGAGATCCGCGAGGCAGGGCCCGAGGGCGCCGAGTGCGTGGATCCGCCGTTCGATCCGATGCCGCTCGTCTCGCCGACGGAGGACGGGATCGGGCTGGCCGAGGGACCGCTCCAGAACCTCATGTTCGCGCCGCCCGATCGGCGGCCCGCGCTCATCGCGAAGATCTTCACGACCGGCGACGCGAGCGGCCTCTCGTCCGGTCACCGCGCCGTGGCCGAGCAGGTCGCGCCGCTCATGGACGGTCTCGCGCGCTACTACGGAGCGAAGGCGCAGGGCGCGCCGGCGTCGATGATCGCCGGGGCCGCGACGCAGCTCAACGCAGGCGTCGGCGACGTCGGCAACTACTCGCCCACGGCGTTCCTCGCGAACGCGACGCTCCCCGCCGGAATGCGGGCGCTCGACTACGTCGCCACGATCGTCTTCGTCGACGGCGAGGCCGACTACGCGAAGGCACGCCGGCTCGCGCGCAACCCCGTCCCGTGACGGAGCGTGAAGTGTCGCTCAGAGCGTCGCGCCGGCGTAGCGGCGACGTGCCCACTCGTTCATGACGATCCCCGCCGCGACGACGAGCGGTAGGGAGTTGTTCACCCCGTAGAGCGGGATCGCGAGCGTCTCCTCGGCGCGCTCGAGCAGGTGGGGCGGGACCCCGAAGCGCTCGCTTCCGAAGAGCAGGACGACGTCGCGCGGAAAGCTCTGGACGGCGTGGATGCTCTTCGTGGCCTTCTCCCTCTCGACGGCCCAGAGGGGGCGCGAGCCGACGTGCTCGAGGAACGCCTCGTCCGACTCGACGCGCACGATCGTCTCGTACTTCTCCATGCCCATCGACGCCTTCTCGTACCAAGTGCCGCCGCCGATGAGCACGATCTCGCGCGCGAGGAAGCTGTGCGCGACGCGGATCACCGCGCCGACCGCGAACGGGTTCTCCGCGGCGTGCAGCGCGACGCTGAAGTCGTTGCGGAGCGGCCGAAGGGCCTCGCGGACCTCTTCCACGCTCGCGTCGAGGGGAGGCCAGAGCGCCATGTGATAGATAGGGTACCTCGTGCGTCGCCCCTTTCTTCGCCGTCCAGCATCGCCCTGTCGAGCACGTCCGCCGAGGCGGTCGCGGATGAGCTCGACGATGATCTGCTCGTCGATGGTCCGTTCGATCGTCCGAGCTCGATCGACAGCGAGCGTGTGCGAATGACGACCGAACCGATGGGCCCGCTCGTCGCGGCGCTTCTCGGCGTCGTCGAAGGCGTCACCGAATACCTGCCGGTGTCTTCGACGGGGCACCTCATCCTCGCGAGCCACCTGCTCGGGCAGACGGGCGAGGGCGCGGACGCGTTCGACATCGTCATCCAGCTCGGGGCGATCCTCGCGGTCGTCGTGCACTACCGGCGCCTGCTTCTCGAGCGCGCCACCGGGCTCTTGCGTCGCGAGGCCGAGAGCATCCGCCTCCTCGTCGCGCTCGTCCTCGGCTTCGCTCCGACGGCGGTCGTCGGGCTCCTCTTGCGCAAGAAGATCAAGGCGCTCCTCTTCGGTCCGGGGCCCGTGGCGGCCGCCCTCGTGGTCGGCGGGATCGTCATGATCGCCGTCGAGCTGCTCCGCGCGCGGACGAAGCCCGCCTCGGTCGGCGGCGGCGCCGGGACCGACGCGGCTCGCGAGCCTCGCGGTCTCGTCGGGCTCGAGCACGTGACGCCATGGCGTGCGCTCGCGATCGGGCTCGGCCAGTGCGTGTCGATGTGGCCCGGCTCGTCGCGATCGATGTGCACGATCGTCGCCGGCCAGCTCACCGGGCTCTCGACCGCGACGGCCGCGGAGTTCTCGTTCTTGCTCGGGCTGCCGACGCTCGGCGCGGCGACGCTCTACGAGGCGTACAAGTCGCGCGCGGAGCTGGGGGAGATCGGTGCGCTCAACGTCGCGATCGGTCTCGTCGTCTCCTTCGTCGTCGCGTGGGCGGTGATCGCCGCGTTCCTCTCCTATCTCAAGCGACGCGGGCTCGTCCCGTTCGGCGTCTACCGCATCGTCCTCGGCGCGCTCGTCTTCTTCGTGCTCGTGCGCTGACGACTCCGAACGTCAGTACGCGCAGCGACCGCCGATGGCGTAGTAGCCGTTCACCATGCCGTCCGTTCGCGCGACCTCGGCCCACTTCCAGATGCGGTTGTTGCCCGGTTGACGGGTCAAGAGCGGGTCGTTGTTGGCGCTGGTGTACCTGTCGGCCTCGGCCGCGTGGCGCTCGAACGAGCCGTTCCAGATGAACTGCCCCTCGTTGTCGCCCACCCACTCGAGGAGGTTGCCGACGAGGTCGGCGTGCCCCGTCTGGTTGTAGCCCTGCGGCGCGCGGCCGGGCGGAGCGATGTACACGGCCGCGTCGAGGAAGCCCTGGGCGTTCCTGCGTGCGTTCTCCGAGCCCGGGGTCACGTACGAGTACTGCTGGATCGCGAACGGGTTCTGCCCGCCCGTCGTGTACGAGCCTCGTGCGCCCCACGGGTACTGCGTCGTCTTGTTGTTCGTGTACGCGGCCACCAGCTCCGCTTCCGTCGCGAGGTGTCCGCCGTCGAACACGCACAGCGCAGCGAGCAGGTGCCACGGGACGCAGTTGAGCGCCTTCGTGTCGAGGACGTTCTGCGGGAGGTCCTTCTTGTCGCCGTACTCCTCGGGCGTCCAGAACGTGTGCCCCGTGTGATAGCCGGTCTCGCACGACCGCTTGTTGTAGAACGGGCCGAGCTGGGTGTTCGCGTTGTCGGGCGATCCCGGCGTTCCCGCGATGCTGTTCGGCAGCTTCGGGGTCCACGCCTGGTTCCACTTGTCCGCCGGAAGCGTCGCGGCCCAATCGCGCACCTTGCCGTCGAGTCGCGTGAGGAACGCACGCATGCGGCCGGCCGTGATCAGGTACTTGTCGATCTCGTACGGACCGACCATGGCGCTCTCGCAGCAGTCGTTCTGCTTCGTCATGCCCTCGTTCGGTCCGCACGTGAACCCGCCCTCGAGCGCCGTGCAGCTCGGGCGGAGCGCGCACTTGCCTTCGAACGTACAGCCGCCCGTGACGCAGTCGCTGTGCTCCTTGCAGGTCTTGCCGACGTCGCAGCGCGGGCCGGGGCCCGGGCCGCCACAGTCGACGTCGGTCTCCGTCCCGTTCTTGATGCCGTCGTCGTATCGGGGCGGCGGTTCTTCTTCCGCGCTCCCGCCCCCGCCTCCGCCTCCGCCGTTCGCATCGGCGCAGCGGTAGTCGACGCAACGCCGACTCGCGCAGTTCGCGTCCGTCGCGCATGCCTTGCCGACGCCGCATCCCGGACCCTGCGCGCCTCCACAGTCGACGTCGCTCTCGTCGCCGTTCTTGACGCCGTCCGTGTTCGATGCAGCCTGGCAGGTTCCGCCCTTGCAGACGCCAGTGCGGCACTCGTCGTTACCGCCGCAAGCTTCGCCCGGAGGTTTGCCGTTCGGGTTCGGATCACCGATGACCGGCGCGGCGCCCGCGGGGTCCTGCGATTCGTCTCCCACCGTGCAGGCCACGAGGGGGACGAGGAACGTGTAGCCCGCAAAGACCAGCGCGTTTCGAACGTTCACGAACGGTCCTCCCGCCTTCCGCGCGAGCCGCTCGAGGTGCGGAGGAGGTGCGGCCTCGACGTCACCAAGCAAACCCGAGACCACGAGCTCCGCTCGTCGAGTCGACTCGCGTGTCGTCCCGATGCTTCTTTCGTGCCTTCCTCCACCGCTCCGGCGACGCTGCAACGACCACGCGCGCGTGGCTTCGTGCTTCGCGCGAAACCGGCCGCTTCCGCCTATTTTCGCCAGGATCGGGGCGGCGGGTGAAGAGCTGAGGGGCTCGCGATCCAGCGAGGGCCGTCGCCAGCAACGGCGTCTTCGTGAGGTCACGAAGATCCAGGTGGGGAGCCTTCGTAGAACGTGCGACTGCGTTGCGACTGCGTAGACGCGCGCGCAATCGCGGACTGGGCGCACCACCCGCACGCGAGCGGCCGGCAACACTGGGCGCGCGCTTTCGGCGCGCGCCCGCTCCCGGGATCATTTCAGCTCGATATCGTCGCCGCCCCCGCCGGAGCCCGTGCAGGCGCAGCTGCCGTAATCGATCTCGTCGTCCGGGATGCCGCCGCCGCAGGTCGGGCCGGTGCAGCCATCGGGCTCGGGCGGACAGAGATCGGAGTTGTCGGACGGTCCGAGGCACACCTCGTCGTCACCATCCGAGCCGCCCGCGCCGGACGAGCCGGGGATGCCCGACGTGCCGGACGATCCCGACGAGGACCCGGACGCGCCGCCCGAGCTTCCGTCGGAAGGAATGCCATTCGAGCCCGACGCGCCCGAGCTGCCGGAGCTACCGGAGCTACCGGAGCTGCCCGAGCTACCCGAGCTGCCGGAGCTACCCGAGCTGCCGGAGCTACCCGAGCTGCCGGAGCTACCCGAGCTGCCGG